>NZ_JAUDRH010000004.1:300000-496502 GCF_030381805.1 Chlorogloeopsis sp. ULAP01 | reverse complement strand
CAATGGGCTTCTCCGACTTAAACGTGAAAGCATTGCCATCAGGTAAACGCAACTGCCCACCAGTGATATCTGCAATAAAATTATTACCCGTGCTGCGATTTGTGACTTGCAATTTATCACCTTGGGCTGTCTCCAAAACTACTTCTACACCCTTATCGGTAGGGTTGGCTTTCACTCCCGTAATTGGTACAACACCCCCCTTCTGTCCCCCCTTGGTAAGGGGGGAAACAGGGGCGCTGGTTGCAGGAAATTTGATATCGCTAAGTTGAGAAATATTTGTACTAATATTTGTATTCTTTAACTTTTCTGATGCCAATCCCGGTTCAGTGGCGACAGTGCCTAAAAAACCCGATAAACTAATTACCAGCCACAAACGCATACCGACAGACAACTGCCAAAGCTTCATAATAGCTCCTCAAAATAAAACTTTTCACACCATTTGGAGTTGCGATCGCACGAAATCGATACCGAGACTATTGCAAATAATTATTATTCCATTAGTAAAATCGAGTATATAAAAATGCCAACAACTCTCTCTACTCAAAAAAGGCACTCATCCAATACAGTTCTGATGAGCAAAAAATTCAAGAAACTAATTGGCTGTAAGCCTTATTTTTACGCCTTTTGCGTTTACTCTTTACCCTTTAACCTAACCGTATTGGCTACTCGTCTACTCCAAAAGGGCATTACAGCGAATAGGTGACAGTAAACAGTTAACAGATAACTGGGGAATTGTCTCAAAAAGTGCATAGCGCGTTGAATCTCTTTCTTTGAAGCGATTGCAAAATTTCGGTATAGACGCGCTTTGCGTAGCTTCTCGCAGAGTGCTTTTGCTTAATTTTAACAGCATGACCAATTCACAAGTTTGGTTGGAAGCACTTGAGAATTAGGATAGTCAATGGTAAGTTTTTGATGCTCGTGCCGATTTCAGCAGACTTTTCATGCGTCGAGATTCGATATTTTATAAGTTATTTCAACAATCGCCAACTTTACTATTTGAACTATTGACAAATCCACCAGCAAATGCAGAGGAATATAGGTTTAATTCGGTAGCAGTCAAAGAACCGAAATTTGAGATTGATGGAGTGTTTTTACCACCAGAAAATGATAGTCCAGGTGTGGTTTATTTCTGCGAGGTGCAATTTCAGAAGGATGAAAGACTTTATGAGAGAGTATTTGCAGAATCCTATTTATATTTCTACCGCAATCGTGAAAGATTTAGTGATTTACGAATTGTAATAATATACCCATCCCGCAGCAAAGAACAAAGTGATATTCGTCCTTATTTAAGTCAACTTAACAGTCCACAGGTAAATCGCATATATTTGGATGAGTTGGGGGATATTCGCTCTTTACCTGTGTGGGTAGCATTGATGGTATTAACTATCCTAGAAGATGAACAAGCTACTGAGGAAGCAAGATATTTACTCACAAGGAGCAAGCAGGAAATTCCTGAACCAGCAAATCGCGCCATAATAGATTTACTAACGACAATCATGGTGTACAAGTTTGAAGGTAAAAGCCAAAGGGAGGTAGAGGAAATGTTGGGAATTACATTAAAAGAAACACGGGTTTATCGGGAAATTAGGGAAGAAGGAGAAAAATCGCTTGTCCTGCGTCAATTATCCCGGCGTGTGGGGGAGTTACCACAAGAGGTGCGTCAGCGCGTTGAATCTCTTTCTTTGGAACAATTGGAAAATCTTGGTGAAGCGTTGCTCGATTTTACCAGCATGGCTGATTTAGAAACTTGGTTGGAAGCACTTGAAAGTTAACTGATAACTGCTAACTGTTCACTGATAACTGTTTCAAATACTGCTTGGGTGTAACACAGAAGCGACGTTTAAAAGCCGCAGCAAAATGTCCGGGGTTAGAATAACCAACTATATTGGCAACTTCGATGACAGTCAGATTTCCTTGTCGCAGTAACTTTTGTGCATATTCCATCCGTCTATCATAGAGATACCCAAACACCGTTGTGCCAAAAAGCTCTGGGAATCCGCGTTTCAAGGTACGAGGGCTGACTCCCACCATTGCAGCTAATTCCAATAATGAGGGAGGATTTTCTAAACGAGACAGAAGAATTTCTCTGGCATGATGCAGTTGATCGATGGTTTTTGGTTTAAAACCTGGTGTGGTTAATTTATAGTTGCGATCGCCTGCAATAATTGGAGCTAATTGTAATGCCATCCATTCCAACACCTTGCCTTGCAGATATACTTGCTTGGTGATACCACAAAAGGGACAGTTTATAATTTGTTGGGCAACTCCTTGAAGTGCTGGAGTCATTTTGAGATAAATTCTCTCCTGCCAATCATTATCCCGTGTCAGCATTTTCAACTGTGGCAGTAATTCTCCATCTTCTTTTGGGAAAAAATTTGCCAACATCGACGGTTGTCCCATATAGATATGGACACTGAGAATCTGGTCAAATTTATCAATCCTATCTATCTTGCGAGCTTGAATTCCACCACCGGAAATTAGTGTGCAACCATTTCCCAGTGTTCCATAATCACTTTTAATTTTTCCTGAAAGCGCGATATCAAAATGTAAGGGATGCTCGCCTCCGGGTTTTTGAATATGCACTTCATCGTGATGTAGATAATTGCCAATTGTCAGGCAGAGATTTGGAAACACTTCTATGTCTTTTTGATAACCTTGACCCAGATAAGTTGGCATTGGAAGAATAGTTTCGTATTTCTCTAGGCTCCTGGAAGTATATTCGGCTTTCTCCCACAGTTCTTTGGCTTCGTCCCACATTCCAAAGTATTCTTCGAGCGTTAGGGTGATAGTCATGGCTGGTGATAGAGATAAATATATTTATTGACAATATTTATCAATATAATTATTGTCAGATTTGGAGAATTAAATCAACACCAGTAGTCAAGATTGATATATGTTATTTGACATAGCTTTTCAATGAAACTAATTGGCAATTGACTTCCCTACGAGGAGCTGGCGCGTATTGATGAATTGCAAAGGTGTGTAAGTGTACTCAGTGATTAGATGTCACAGGCATTTGCACACAGCTAGGTATAAAAATTTCTGGTTTCTCTTCCCTATCACCTGTTACCTGTTCCCTGTTTACGTCAAAATGATAGTAGACCCCTATTGGAGGCACTGTAATGTTTGGTGTCATTCAATTTATCAGAAACTCATTTATTCGCCTTGAAGGACTTCTCTACCAAGTATTTGGTTTTATTGGCAAAATCTTCTCTCAGATATTCAGTTTTCTTGCTAACTTATTCGGGTTCACCAAGCCTGGATACTTCTTGGAGTCAGATGAAGCAACAACTGTTAAGCGATCGCAAATTAAGCAACCAACCGAAACTGAGGTAAAGGTAACTCCAGAAACCTCTTTTAATCCCCGTCGTCGCCCTGATCCCAAGATGGACTACTTTCGCAAGATGGCTCAAGACATGAAAAAGAGCTAATTAAAAAGCAGATGGGAAGTTAGGTAATAGGGAATAGGTGAGACCAGCCCCCGTCTTGGCGGTTCCCGTCACGTAGACGCGGAGCGGCTTCCCGCAAGGGTAGGGGGACTGGCGTAGACGCGAAGCGGCTTCTCGTAGAGTACCCGAAGGGGAACAGGAGACAGATGAGTTTAATTGTCCTGTACCCCGTACCCTGCCTTTGTGTACGCACCGGCTATTTAATTTAAATTATTTCCCTGCTGTTACCTGCTCAATCAAGGCAAGAACATCGCTACGACTGAGCTTTTCTTTCCCATCAGCGATCGCGTTGAGAGTGCCATAAGCTAAACCCAGGGGTATTTGGCAAAAATCTAAAGCAGGGCCATCAGGAAGAGCGCTAGTATAAGCATCTGCTAGGGCAAGATTACGACGAGCATACTCTTGCATATCTTCCGCGCTCCAATCTTCTGGGAAAAAATCCACTCCGCGCACTAAATCTTCTTTGTGGTTACGAATAATATTAACTGCCTGTAAGCCACGACCAAACCCGATCGCATGAGTACGGTTAGTTTGTGTTCCATCGTACCAAATCCATAAATCGGAGAGCAACAAGCCAACTGCACCTGCTACCCCAAAGGTGTAGCGATCTAAATCAGACTCTGTACTAATTTGCCAATTGTTTTCTGCCCAGTATGCCATTCTGTCTGCCATTGCCGCAGTTGCATCCCAAATTCGAGGAGCGATCGTCTCAGGTGCAAGTAGCGCCCATTCTCTAATCCTAAAGCTTACTTCTGGTAAGATTTTCTCGTATGCACCAAACCCCACAGAGAAAGCGTCAACGGCGAAACCATCAACTGCTGCTTGTAAGGTGAGGCTAATTGTTTGCAGCAATTTTGCTTTGGTAAGATTATCAAGTTCTGGATGATCTTCTATTTCATCAATGGCTCGCATACAAAGATATGCTGATGCTACTGCTTCTTGTAAACCCTTTGGTAAGCGAACAATTGGAATGTAAAAAGTCCGGCTTGTTTCCTTTAAAATCTCTAATGCATCTATAATTAAATTCATTTTTACGCTCCTCGTTCGGGTTTGATCATACTGAAGTTTGTTACTTTTTTACAATTTTGTATAGAGGCTTAACTAAAACTTCATATTTTTGACTGCAATATTTGTGCTTTAACATATTGTGAATTTATGATTTTGGTTCAGACATTTCAGTCGGCAAGCATAAGATTATAGTAGAGATTTTTATCTTTAATTTCTGTAAATTTGTAAATAGCATTCAGGCTAACTCAATACCTATTATAAGTATGTAGATGAGGTTAAGAAATGTAGACATAATCAGCAAGATATGTCATAAGCAAATCCAACATCAGTAAGGCTTTTATTGAATCGTCTTAACTTTTCGCTTACTTACCTATTTATAATTAATTAACAGGACATCTTATAATTTTCTAGTAAGATTACATATATTTAATGTAATAATCCGATTTGATTACTGAATTACTCGTAAAGACAGGCTTGGGGTAACAGGGAACAGGTAAAGAAGAAATAAAGGTGTACTGAATTTTTTCAAACATCAAATAGGAGTCCTATATGTATAATCTAAATCTGTCTTAAACACGTAATATATCTTAAAATATGGAGTATTTAAAATCTGGGCAACCAGTTGACATGAAAATTTCTTCGCCTGCCTGCAACTACCATTGCCACGTCAGTCTAATTTATAAGTTTTTAAACGAACGCTATTTAATAGCAACTGATAAAGCCTAATCATAGCGTTCAAACATCAAGTTACTATACTCTTAACAGCTAAGTACAAACTATTCAAACAGAATTTTTGCCTAATAATATCTCCTCTCTAAAATCTTAAATTCTAGATTTATATAATATTTATTAAGCAATGAATTAGAAAACATAGTCCAATCTATTTTGGATTTATTTATTGCACAATTACAATTAAATACTTGTAGTGCCACATCCAAACTCAATGTTCAAATAGTGTTTGATATTGACTGAGAGCAATTAAAGGAAAGTATTGTTGATAGAGATGATATTTCAGATAAAAATGACAAGGAAAGCCAGTACCTGTAAAATCCGCTTCATCCCAAGTGCCATCTGCCTGCTGAGTTGTTAATAAATAATTAATGCCCTTTTCCAGTGCTGGTTTTGCAAATTTGTTAGTTGCCTTACCTGCTGCTATTAATCCAATTAAAGCCCAAGCGGTTTGAGATGCGGTACTGCGCCCTTTACCTTTCAAGTTTGGATCGTCGTAGCTGCGGCAAGTTTCTCCCCAACCACCATCAGGATTTTGACACTCAATTAACCAAGCTGCACCTTTTTCTATATTGTTTTGATAAGTTTGAGGAGCAATGACAGATAAAGCAGATAACACACCGCTTGTGCCATAAATATAATTTACTCCCCAACGACCAAACCAACACCCTTGTTGCTCTTGCTCTTTGATTAGATAGTTAATTGCCCGCTTGAGGTTGTATGCATCCATTGATAAATTACAACTACCCACCATTTCTAAGACTCTGGCAGTGACATCAGCAGTGTTGGGATCGATCATGGCTTTGAGATCGCCGTAGGGGATCAGGTTCAGCCAATCTTGATCGTTGTTTAAATCAAAAGCAGCCCAACCGCCTGCCTGACATTGCATAGAAGCAATCCAATTTACGGCGCGAGCGATCGCTCTGTGCTTGAGTTTTTCATTAGGAAGATGAACAGCATTTAGCGCCATCACCACGACAGCAGTATCATCGACATCAGGATAAAAGCGATTGTCAAATTCAAATGCCCATGCCCCTGGTTTTCCCTGCCGATTTTTAATTGCCCAATCACCGTAGTCTAGAATTTGCTTGCTCAACAGCCATTCTCCAGCTTTCACCAAAGCTGGATGATTTGGTGATAAGCCAGAATCAACTAGCGCTCTGATTGCCCAAGCTGTATCCCAAACTGGAGAAATACAAGGCTGAACTCGATAACTATCTTCTGTTTCAATGGTAAAATTATCAACCGCTTCGAGTCCTCTGACAACAATTGGATCGTTGACATCATAATCTAAGCTTCGCAACGCTAACAGTGAATTCAGCATTGCCGGAATGATGCCTCCCCAGTCGCCTGTTGCTTCTTGCCGTTCTAAAATCCACCGCTCGGCAGCGTTAATACCTTCTTGACGAAAAGGCACTAAGTTGAGTTTTTCTGCAAATTTAAACGCATTGTCAAGATTAATAAATAAATCTGTCCAATCCCCCTTACTGGGTAATGTAAACTTAACTTGCTCGGCACCTTCTGCATATAGTTCGTTTAAAGTAATCGCAGGTTCTACTTTATAGATGGGTTTGCGATCGCACACAATCAGTAACGGCACAGTGCTTGAACGCGCCCAACTTGACATTTCATAGATGTTAAATAGAAAATTCTCTGGCAGCAACATTACCCAAGGTGGCAGTGAGGGAATGCCTTCCCAGCTATAGCATCCAATCAGAGCCAGATGTAATTTAGTAAAAATGCGAGTTTTACTTATACCGCCTCGCTCTAAGATAAACTCCCGCGCCTTAATCATTGCTGGATCGTTTTCGGATACGTCCAACAACTTCAAAGCCATGTATGCCTCTACTGAAGTACTGAGCTCACCTCCATCTCCATAAAAAAGTTCCCAACCACCGTGTTGTCGTTGTTGAGAACGCAGATATGTTTCAACTTTGTGCAAGGATCTAGAGCAATCCGTTCCCCAAATTTTATGAAGTAGCACTACCTCAGCAGTGATGGTGACATTAGATTCTAACTCAGCCCACCAGTACCCACTAGGATTTTGAATTGACAGCAGATAATTCTGGCTTGTAGCGATCGCTTCTGGGACTTTTGATAAGGTAACCCTGTTTTCAGTTTGCATGGAATAACTTTTAATTAGGTTTTGCTGAATAGATGACTGGATGTTGTTACCAAAAATTTAGTCAATTTAGCAACTGTTTCTATAGATTTTCTGTCTTCGGTATTAAAAGCATTGAGCAAATCTCAAGCAAATAGTTATCTGAAAATATTTATTTGCTGAAAATTTTAATTTTTCATTAATATACTATATTCTGATATCATAACTGCAAAAACATTGTTTGATTTTCTCTGAAGATTTGATGAATAAATAAAAATATTATTGAATAATAAACACCTTTGTATACCTAAGTAAATAATGTTCAAGCTTAGGCAGATGAAATAATTAAATTTGTCTGTTTGAAAGATAACGGCTATGATTTAAACTACTATACATCAATGCAAGACTTTAATTAAAGTATGACTGATATTCCTTCTACCATGTATGCTTTTAATAACAACATAGTTGAAATGTAGCAGGATGTAAAGTTTTTTCTCAGTAAGGTTATGGCAGCAGTTGAATTAAGTCTGGCATTTCTATCCTTATTGATTTGGATAGGATTACTAATTTGGCGAGGACAATTTTGGCAAATAGATCGGCAAATAGAAGTTGCACAAACAACGGATGAACGATTGCCATCCGTTTGTGCTGTCATTCCTGCACGTAACGAAGCAGATTTACTGCCAATCACCTTGCGATCGCTTTTAACTCAGGAATATCCGGGCTTTTTTACCATTGTTCTAGTTGACGATCGCAGTACAGATGAAACTGCCAAAGTTGCCAAACAAACTGCCGAAGTATTGCACAAAGACAATCAGTTACAAATTATTACTGCCAAACCATTACCTTCCGGGTGGACAGGTAAACTGTGGGCAATGGAGCAAGGTGTACAAACAGCAATAGAAACGCTCCAGTCCAAATCTCTACCAGAACCAGACTACTTTTTGTTCACTGATGCAGATATTGAACACGAATCAGCAAATCTTCACCAATTGGTTGCAAAGGCACAACAGGAAGATTTAGAGCTAGTTTCCGTGATGGTGCAATTGCGATGTGAAAATATGTGGGAAAAACTTTTGATCCCAGCTTTTGTTTTTTTCTTTCAAAAACTTTATCCATTTCGCTGGGTTAATAATCCAAACAAATCAACTGCTGCTGCTGCCGGAGGTTGTATCCTCATTCGCAAAGAAGCGCTAAAGCGGATTGGGGGTATACAAGTCATTCGGCAAGCGTTAATTGATGATTGCGCCCTTGCTCATGCAGTCAAATCAAGTGGTAATCGGCGTATTTGGTTAGGACTTAGCGAACTAGCTCGCAGCTTGCGTCCTTATCCTTCCCTCGGTACAATCTGGGATATGGTTGCCCGCACTGCCTTTACTCAACTCAACTATTCGCCTCTGTTGTTAGCTGGAACTGTGTTTGGGATGACCTTAGTTTACATTGTTCCGCCTTTAAGTTTATTGATGGGCTGCTTAACAGGTAATTATTTGCTGGCAGCAATAGGTTTATCAGCATGGCTTTTGATGTCGCTAACCTACTTACCAATAATTCGCTTTTATAAATGTTCTTCTTGGCTGGCTTTATGTTTGCCGGGGATTGCTTTTGTTTATACACTCATGACAGTAGATTCCGCAATACGTCATTGGCAAGGGCGAGGTGGTGCTTGGAAAGGAAGAGTTTATCAGGCGTGAACAAAAGTACAGAGCAGTAGATGTGGTAGGTGCTAAAGATATCATCCTCGCCAATACTCATACTGCTCGTAGACAGACATTTTGTGGATGCGATCGCGACGATTAATTCCCCATACCCAACAGCGTCATCACCGATCGCCCAATATTAGTTGGTTGCATGGCATCTGTTGCTGCGGTTGGTTCATAACCACAATGCACCATACAATCTCCACATTTAGGATTGCCGCTAGCACGTCCGTATTTACTCCAGTCAGTTTTTTCGAGTAATTCTTCAAAGGTAGCGTAATGTCCTTCATTGAGCAAGTAGCAAGGTTTTTGCCAACCAAAAACACTATAACTCGGACTTCCCCAAGGTGTGCATTCGTAGTCTTTTTCACCAGTCAGAAAATCTAAAAACAGTGGGTTGTGGTTGAAATTCCAATTTTTTGTACCAGCTTTATACGGAGCTAAAATCTCCCGGAAGAGTGCGCGTGTTTGCTCGCGCTTGAGAAAATGCTCCTGATCTGGTGCTAATTCGTAACTGTAGCCAGGGGAAATCATCATGCCGTCAATATCAAGCGTATTCAGGAAGTCAAAAAACTCCTGCATTTGTTGAGGATCGGCACCTTCAAAGATAGTAGTGTTAGTAGTAACGCGAAATCCTTTGGCTTTTGCAGCGCGTATAGCTTGAACTGCAATATCAAAAACACCTTTACGATCCACACAGCGATCGTGCCACTCCCGCATTCCGTCGAGATGAACACTGAAAGTTAGGTAAGGAGATGGTTGAAATTTTTCCAGGCTCTTTTCTAACAACAAGCCATTAGTACATAGATAAACGAACTTCTTGCGCTCAATCAATCCCCGCACAATTTCATCAATCTGGGGATGCAGCAAAGGTTCTCCTCCTGGGATAGACACTATAGGAGCACCACATTGTTCGGCAGCTGCAAAGCATTGTTCTGGAGTCAGATGCTTTTTAAGCACTTCAGGGGGATGTTGGATTTTACCACAGCCAGAACAGGCAAGGTTACAACGGAACAGAGGTTCCAACATCAAAACTAAAGGGTAGCGTTTACGTCCTTTCAAACGTTGAGCAACCAAATATTTACCAACTTCCAAAGCTTGCTGTAAATGAATTGCCATTTTTTCTCATCACTCCTGTGTTAAATATCAAACCATTAATGACAAACGAAAAAAAGATACTTAAACCACTGCACCAATAGTGTGAGGAATTCTAACAGTAAATGTTGTTCCAATACCGACTTCGCTTTCTACATCAATCTCTCCTTGGTGAAGTTCCACACACTTTTTAACAACAGCTAATCCCAAACCAGTTCCGATAATGTTTTCAACATTTTGACCTCGATATAATGGTTCATAAATTTTCTGTTTATCTTCTGGTGTAATACCTATTCCTTCATCTTTTACTTGGAAAATAGTGGCTTCTTGTTCACAGTTTAAAATTAAGTATATATTGCCTCCATGTGGTGAATACTTAATTGCATTCAAAAGCAAGTTACTCAAAATAGAGTATAAAAGCTTTTCATCCACTTTTGCACGAGAACAATAACCATACTTAATAAACTTTAAGGCAGGTGGCTGTATAGCAAAGAACTGTAAATCTTCTAATAAGTTTAAGCAAAAACTTTCTACATTTATTAATTGAGGATTAAACTCTAATTTACCTGCCTCTGCTCTATTTAATGTCAATAGATCTGTAATTAATTGATTCATTAATTTCGCCGAAGATTGAATCCTATATAAATTTTTTAATTGGATTTCATCAACTAAATCCTGTAGAATTTCCTTCAGCAATTGAGACGAGAGTAAAATTACACTTAAAGGTGTACGAAATTCATGAGAAATCATTGAAAAAAGTTGTAGCTTCAGTTCACTTAATTCTTTTTCTTGAGCAAGAGAACGTTCAAGCTTTTCAATCTTTTCACGCTTTATCCATTGACGATAAAGGATAAAACATAAACTTGAAACAACTACAAAACTTAACAAGGTACCCAGAATTTCAAATATGATTCTATAGTGAATGGAAGTTTGAGACTCTTGGAGAGAAATTCTTAGATAACGTTGCTCTTCTGCTTTTATATTTGATAACACTATGAGCATTTCTTCTCTGACTTTAACACTTTTTTCCGTGATTAAATCTTGAGCTTGAAATGCTAATTTATTTTTTTGATATAGTTCAATTGATTGATTGAATAAAGCGAATCTTTGATTCATCAGGGAGTTGAGCAACACCAATCGCTGTAGTTGACTGGAGCTTGGATGTATTTGATTGCGAAGAGCCTGAATTTCAAATTGCATATTTTTAACTGCAATTTGATGACGCTCTAACTCTTGTTTGCTTCCTAAAAATATATATCCCCGCCGCCCCGATTCGGCAACTGCCATATTAGCATAGAAGTCTGTCAGAGTATTGAGGGTTTCATAAGTATGCTGTACTCTATCAGCACTTTCTCTAAGTTCTATTGTGTTTTTATATGAAGCGAAGCTAACTAACCCCATTAATAAAAGAGTTAAGCAAAATCCTCCTGCTATCCATTTTCCTTGGAGAGACCACTTCATAAAATATTACTAAATCTTGATTTGATGACATAAGTACTTGTTGATCGTGGCCTATTTAGGGTGCGCCAAGCAAGCGGATCGGGAATTGGATTTTTTCTATGTCCCTTGCCCTATTCACTCACGCCAGTCGCTACCTACGGAAGCCCTTCGGGTACTCTACCTTGAAGCCGCCCTAGCCTGCGGCAAGCCGCTTTGCGTCTACGGGCGTCTACGCCACGTCTACGCCAGTTCCTTTATGCCGGGGAACCCTTACTTTCGCTTATCCACTACTCTGCGAGAAGCCGGACTACGTCCGTCTACGTGTCTACAGCAGTCGCCTGTGGAGGAGGACAGTCCGTTGGAAACCCTCCAAGAGCGCTGGCTCACCACGGCGCTGGCTTCTGTTCAAGCATCCCTAGCTGATTCGGTAAAACCTTGGGTAAGATTAAAGACTGCTACTCTAGAGCTTTTAGTGAGATGACAAGGAACGGCATCGGGATTCGCACAGCACAAGTGCGTCAACAACGGGTTACAGGACAAATTCACGTTTACGATGGTGCAGGCAAAGGTAAATCTCAAGCTGCTTTAGGAGTCGTTTTGCGCTCAATTGGCTTGGGGATAAATACACCGAGCAATTCTAACCGTGTATTGCTGCTGCGGTTTTTAAAAGGGCCAGAACGGGATTATGATGAAGATGGGGCTATTACTGCTTTACAGCGAGGATTTCCTCATTTGATCGACCAAGTCCGCACTGGCAGAGCAGAATTTTTTGGTCCAGAAGAAATTACCCCTTTTGATAAAGATGAGGCAGCACGGGGCTGGGATGTAGCAAAAGGCGCGATCGCCTCTGGTTTGTATTCAGTTGTTGTCTTAGATGAAATTAACCCTGTTCTGGATTTGGGTTTACTGCCAACAGATGAGGTAGTGCGGATACTTAAATCTAAACCCCACGAATTAGAAATTATTGCTACCGGGCGTGGTACGCCGCAACAGTTACTTGATATTGCGGATTTGCACTCAGAAATGAAACCCCATCACCACGCGATCGCCAAAGCACAGGGAATAAAAGGTATAGAAATCTATACTGGTGCAGGTAAAGGAAAATCTACTAGTGCCTTGGGTAAAGCTTTACAAGCCATTGGTAGAGGAATTAATCATCCAGGTTCTACCCGTGTATTAATCATGCAGTGGCTCAAAGGCGGTACTGGTTACACAGAAGACGCAGCTCTGGCAGCTTTGCAACAGTCTTATCCAGATGTAGTAGATCACCAACGTTGCGGAAGAGATGCCATTGTCTGGCGCAACTCCCGACAAGAATTAGATTACGTAGAAGCCGAGCGGGGTTGGGAAATTGCCAAAACAGCGATCGCTTCCGGGTTGTATAAAACCATCATCCTCGATGAACTTAATCCTACTGTTGACTTAGAACTACTCCCTGTAGAACCAATTGTTCAAACCTTACTCCGCAAACCCCCTCACACCGAAATCATTATCACCGGTCGTTGCCAAAATCAACCCGCATATTTCGATTTGGCAAGCATTCACTCTGAGGTATACTGCCATAAGCACTATGCAAATCAAGGCGTAGAACTTAAGCGTGGAGTAGATTTTTAAATTAATCAATAGTCATTTGACTATTGATTCAGGACAAATAATTATGGACAACAGCAATCTTTTGGATTTGATCACAGGGGGAGTAGCAATTTTAATTATCATCGGCGGGCTACTGATGATGTTTACTACAACATTTACAACTAAACGTAAATAATTTCAACAAACTTCCCGCTAAACCAAGGAAAATAAATATTTTTACAGCCGAGCCTACACAGCCTTTGCGTAGACTCGGTTTAATTTATACTTTATAAGTCTTTTTTTGTATCATATTTTTGTAATTTTATATACTCTAAATTTTGGTACTTTTTACTTGCTTTACGGGATTTACTACAAATCAATATTACTTAGGATAGAGATAAACATTCTGTCAAAAGTTTGATGAAAAGAAGGTACACTAATGTCGAAATAACAATATTAAGTGATATAAATAAAATTGTTTCATGATAATTTAGCTTTTATTACAAAAATAGGAGATATATGGAAACCGAAAAAATACAATACGAAGAAATTGCCTCACCAAGCGATGTAGCTGCAATCGAAGGTACAGACACTCAAAACTTACCCATGCTACCGCCAGCTCAATCCCCTGAAAACCAATGGCAGCAAATTAATAGAATAATCGCAGATTTTTTTGAGAAATTTCCTGAATATCTAGAAAAATTTTTTAACACATACAAGCAACCTCTGTTCAGTTTAGGTTGGGTTTTGGTAGCACTTGTTTCAATCAAAGTTATTTTGGCAATGTTGGACGCAGTTAACGATATTCCACTTGCACAACCGCTATTTGAGTTGATAGGAATTAGTTACGCAAGTTGGTTTACTTTTCGTTATCTACTCAAAACTTCAACTAGACGGGAATTAGTTGCGGAAATTGATTTAGTTAAAAAACAGATTCTAGGGTAGCAGTAAGCTCAAAAACAAAATCTCGTTTCGCCATATAGCTATAAACTTTCCGCTTATTAGGAGAAGAATTTCTCATAAATATCTTAAAACTTCTCTCTGTGGAGCTATTCTCAAATTATCTTTTGTGTGCCAGAGCATATGCTTTGGAAAGGAAGTTTCTGTGTTTACACTTCTTTATTTAGTTGAGTGTTTCAGGTCAGGTATAAAAGAATTTATACCTGACCAATTTTTTAATTGATTAATTAATATAAAAAAAATAAATAATTCTTTTTTGTTTAAAAATAAATTTTAATGTTTCATGAAAAAAGCCATATGAAGTCAAAAACAATTACATCATAACGATATTCTTATCCACATTCTTATCCATAGGTATATCGAAAGATAGATTAAATAATTAGTCTTCGTAATTAAAACACTCCTTAAGACAGTGGATTTCATATTACCAAAAAACCTAATCTAGTTCTCGAAATTGAGAATGATTTGAGTAGATTTTTTAGGAGAATAAAAAATTATGGCTAACGAAAATTATAACAAAGCAGTAGATAGCTCCGATCGCGCTAAGGTAGATGAATACGACAGACATATAATTCCTGCTGAAACTGCTGCCCGTAAAGAAAGAGAAGGAGAACTTTACAAAACACTCCCCACAGAACAAAGAGAAGCAGGTGCATCTACTGACGATCAAACTCATCCTGGCGACAGCATCAGGACAACAGACGGTTATACAGTAGACAAAGAAGGTTTGTTAAACAACTATGCGGTTGAACCAGAAATGTACTACGAAGTACCGGGTGATGCACGCCAAGAAGTACAAGAAGATACTGCAAATCGGGTTGAAGAACTAACAGAGGTAAACGAAGACAAAGAAGGCGAACTAACAATGGAGAGCGACAAACGCGGAAGAGGCCCTGGTGCTGTATAGTTCGATGATTGAGGTGGGAAGTTTATCTGGAATTTGTCGAGCTAGTTAGGCGATGATTAGGGTTTCTTCGTTTACATCTTTCACCAGCCTGGAGGCGAAGCCTCGAAACCTTCGTTACCAGGTTTAACCTGGTAACGAGAACTAGAACCTCTGGCTCTCGTAAGCGTAAAGCGTAAACATCCGCAGGGCTTCTGGGAGAGTAAGTTCTCAATCATCGCTTTTTTTAGCTTAGGGGTGAGTTGTCGTATTGTGCCAACAAGTCAGCAGGAGTGTCGTAGATAGCTATTGCCTTTGCAAGTTGAGTATCGTCAAAACCCCCACAACGAAAGGCGATTACATCTACTCCTACTTTATTTGCTGACTGGATATCGTACGGAGTATCGCCAAGCATAACAACTTGATCGGGCTGCAACTGGGATTTACTCAGAGCAGCTTTGACTATATCAGGATCTGGCTTAGAAGAGTCTGCATCACTTGATGTTGTGGTTTCCTCAAGCAAATCATCTATTTCAGCAATTTTCAGTAAGACAGAAAGTTCTTCACTTTTGGCTGAAGTGGCTACAACTAGGCGTAAACCTTGCTCCTGCATCTTCAACAATAGCTCTCGTGCTCCCTTGGCAGGAGTGAGATTTGATGCATATTTATCAAGAAAAAGTTCTTTGCGAGAATTGGCAATTTTTTTTCCCTCGCCTTCCTCACTAGAAAGCCCTGGAATCAACTTAGGAATAATTTGATCGCCTCCCATCCCAATCATAGGCCGAACTTGTTCAAACTCGATCTGATGACCAAACTTTTTAAAAGCCTCAACCCAGGCTTGAGCATGAGCATCATTACTAAGAACAAGTGTTCCATCTATATCTAAAATTACACCCTGTAATCTCATTTTGATATTTCCCGTCCAGCAACGTTATATGCAACAGCATTAGTTTTACGTTACACACTAGCTAGTGGGATGACTTCTTCCTGAATCATGAGTTCAAAACCTTTCCTGCTGTACTAGTCACGAGCGCAAATCTCGTTCAGTGAATCAGTAAGCAAAGGATTCCCCACAAACAGCAACTCTTTGTGTGGGGAGGATGTTAATCTATGGCAATCTATGTGATGATCACAAGATTCAAGAGGATTCAGTTCTGGTCTTCTCTAGAAAAAATATAGTGGTTTGTGATGCCTATTTTACGCACACCTAAAATTAAAAAATTTGGTTATAAACATTGTTTATAAATCTGACATTACTTTTCTCCTTACCTACCACTGCCACGATCATCTTCGTCGGTGTTCACAAATAGTAACTTAGCAATCATATGTTCAGTAATCACAAGATGCTCCCTAAATGATCTGTTTAATTCCATCTACAAAACAACACAGAGAAAACAGGAGTAGTTTGCTAGAATCTGGCAATTTGGCAGGGGATCTCACCTGAAAATAAGGCAGAAGGCAGAAGGTAAATTTTCGTGCTTGCTGGTGAACTGTAGTTCATAGGAGTCTGCTGTAATAAAATACCCCGGCTGGCAACCGGGGCGAAAAGGTTTTCGTAATTCACTATAGAAGGGCATTTATCAGACTAACTTAAACTCTTTTAAAGAACAAAAGTTGCCAAAATGCCACATTCCCTCTTACAGGCATACAGAATCCTATATTACTGATTCAATCATTGTGGAACCATCTGCTTTAACCCAAGCAATTTGGGCAATACTGCGATCGCGTGCATACCGTCGGATGGCGCCTGCATCTTGTGTTCCCAAATCCATCTCTACTCGCACCAGATGAGTAGAATCGCGTAGTTTTTGAGCGTAGCCAAAGGCAGCAGCGTATGCACTCTCGCTTTCTGCGACAACTAACCAATTAGTTGCCGGGATAGTTTGTGGTAATTGCACTGAATTGGAGATAGCTTGGTATAAATCTTCAATAAAAAAAACAAAACCAATTCCGGGTATACTTTGGCTTTGGGGATGATATAGTCCCAAAAGCTGATCGTAACGGCCACCGCGTCCTAAAACTCGCACTCCAGTTTCGGTTTCGCTGACTATTTCAAAAGATACACCTGTGTAGTAGTCAAAGGTTTGGATCAGACTCAGATCGAGAATGAGCGGAAAATTTTCCCGATTTTCTAGTAACTCTAGCAAAGATTTCAGGTTGTTGACCCTTTCTTGCTGCAATGGATCTAAGTCTAGGCTACTAACTTTTTGCAGAACATCAGTACTCTTGCCACGTAGATCCAAGATTATGCGGGCGCGTTCTCGCAATTCTTCGCTGAGGGGTAAATTTTCTATCGCTATCCGATCAAGATGGGCGATCGCATGACGAACTTGATTGCGCAAATCAGCAGGAAACACCTCCAAAAGCGATCGGATAATTCCCGCTTCGCCTAAAATTATGTGCCAACGGTTGAGTGAGAGTGCTTGCAAACAGTCTGCAATTAACAGCAACACTTCCGCATCGGCGAGTAAGCCACTGCCACCCAACAACTCTACTCCAGCTTGATAGAATTCCTGTGGTTGATTGTGTCGATAATCTTGCGGGCGCTGAAAAACATTAGCATTGTAGTATAGGCGTTGTGGTAGAGTAGCACCTACCATGCGAGTCACAGCAGTACGTGCAATTGAAGCTGTTAATTCCGGGCGCAGCCCTAGTTCTTCGTCTTCAGAATTTTGTAATTGGATCACCGTCTGTCTTTGAATTGCACCTCCTGCCATCAATGTATCCATGCGCTCTAGCGTTGAGGTGATAATTCTGTGGTATCCCCAACGGTGAAATATCTGCTGTAGTCTTTCTTCAATCCAGCGTTTTTGAGCTACATCTAGGGGTAATAAA
Organism: Chlorogloeopsis sp. ULAP01; assembly: GCF_030381805.1. Taxonomy (NCBI): domain Bacteria; kingdom Bacillati; phylum Cyanobacteriota; class Cyanophyceae; order Nostocales; family Chlorogloeopsidaceae; genus Chlorogloeopsis; species Chlorogloeopsis sp. ULAP01. Next base: position 478,733 of record NZ_JAUDRH010000004.1, on the reverse strand, counting down.
TCCCTCGCTCCCGCTGGTGGTTGATATACCATTACTTTTTCTTCCCACCAAACAAACCACCAAATAAACCGCCACCCTCAGATTTATCCGATCGCTTAACCTGAGTAGATGGCGTTGCCACAGGCTTTGCATTACCGGATTTTTGTGCCAAAATCCTTTCAATTTTGCGTTTTCCCTCCAACGCTGTTTCGTCTTCGGGATCTAATTGCAAAGCACGTTCAAGATGAACTTTTGCCATCGTGGTTTGATTTTGCCTCAAATACAGCATACCGATCAAGCTATGGCAACGACTATTATTTGGCTCTAACTTCAAAGCATCTCGTAATTCTACCTCAGCTTGTGCCAATTGATTTTTTGCAATTAACTCTTGGGAGCGGCGAATATATTGAACTACTATCGATTCTTCCTTTGGCTGCGCTGGAGGAGGTGCAGGAGTAGCTTGATGTGTTGTCGGTGTTGTAGTGTGATTTTTTACTGGTGCTGCGGTTGGTGGTGGGATAGCAGCTGATTTACCCACATTGCGTACTAAATAAACTAAATTCAACTCACTGATTAAACCAATAACTTGCAGTAGATTCTCTAACGAGTCATATTGGGTTTCAGCTATTTTAGCGATCGCACTTTTATAAGTGTGTTCCAAATGAGGCGTCCCTGCCAAATTTTTTGCTACATCTGAAGACAGTTCTATCGATGTCGATTCTTGCAATAGCCGCTTGCCGATTTGCGACACCACTATCATGTATTCTGTACGTTTTTTTTCTTGAGAGAGCTTTTCGTAAGCTGGATTCACCAACTTTGACAGCAAATCGCTAGCTAAATGTTTTTCAGCTTCGCTAGCTGCTGCACAGCTATCAGGATGTAGGTAACGGGCAATTTTTAAATAACGTTTGCGGATTTCTTTAACATCCGCATCAACTGGAACGCATAAAACTGCGTGGTAATCTATGAAATCATACTTAAACAGTCCACGATCTATTTTTAAAGACATAGAGCGATTTTATACCCAAGCAAACGTGAATTCACTTTAGTTTATCTTCTGTGTTAAGTTTACCCACTATAGTCTAAAATAATACATTTATTATTTGTCAATCATAACGCTCAATTCTTGCACAGATAATCCTACACAAGCTGCTAATTCTTCTAATGCCAATCGTTTGCGCGTATTTGTATCTAACATAGATGTCGCAGCCGCTACATAATCAGGATTAGCAAGATGATTATTCTGACGAGAACTTGCTCTAGAATCAATGCTGGCAATACGAGAACTTCCAGTAAATTTTTGCATTCGATAAGCTGCAATCATAGCTGCTTGACGGGCTTGGATGTAGGCAACATAATATTGCACGATCGCCAATCTTTTTTGCTGTCTGGCTTCCTTCCAACGAGCTTGTAAGACAGGAAGTTGCCCAAAAGTACTGATGAATTTAATCGGATCAATAGTGACGGCGAAGTAAAAGCTGTTTTCGCGCTCAGATGATGAATCTGGTGATGTTGAGGTCGTAGTCACAGATGGAGAAAATTCGAGAGCTATGATGTCTGTAAAGGCATTCAATCCCATTGCAGCTTTTTTTTCTAGCACTTCGGCTGAGTTACGTTCAGCAACAGCTACTAATTGCTCAATGATTTTGAGATCTTGCTGTGTAATCTCTGTTTGCAGAGGTTCAGGTTCATTACTATAATCGGGCTGCTCTGCGGATGCGATCGCACCAAATGTAGTACTGACTAATGTAACGGCAAGGAGAATCTTGAAACTTTTTGCAAAAGCTTTTGAGAGCAATAGTGCGGTCATCTGGTTGATTTATTCTGAAGCACTACAATTGTTTGATAATTTGCTTCTCTATTTAGAATACCGTTAAATGACAAGAATTCTCATAAAGGTATTTGTTATGAGTGATTGTTTAGTAGCTGAGAGCTGATTCGTATTATTTTTGTTGGCTTTCACTCCGTTTCACTCATCCTACGCTCGTATTGCGATCGCACTTGAGGATTAAGATACTCAATGGTAAGTTTTTAATGCTCGTGCGGATTTAGCAAACTTTTCATGCGTCGAGATTCGATTTTTTATAAGTTATTTCAACAATCCCCAAATTTACTATTTGAATTATTGACAAATCCCCCAGCAAATGCAGACGAATACAGATTTGATTCGGTAGCAGTCAAAGAACCGAAATTTGAGATTGATGGAGTGTTTTTACCACCAGAAAATCAACAGCCGGGTGTGGTATATTTCTGCGAGGTACAGTGTCAGAAGGATGAAAGGCTATACGAAAGGGTGTTTGCCGAATCATATCTGTACTTTTACCGCAATCGTGACAGGTTTAGTAATTTACAAATAGTAATAATATACCCATCCCGCAGCTTGGAACAGAGCGAGCTAAACCCCTACCTCAGCCAACTGGAAAGCCCCCAGGTACATCGGATATATTTGGATGAGTTGGGTGATATCCGCTCCTTACCTGTTTGGGTGGCATTAATGGTGTTGATTACCCTAGAGGAAAAACGTACCACTGAGGAAGCAAGGTACTTGCTGACAAGGAGTCAACAGGAAGCATCTCAACCAGAAAATCGCGCCATAATAAATTTATTAACAACGATAATGGTGTACAAATTTGAGAGTAAAAGTCAAAGGGAGGTAGAGGAAATGTTAGGAATTACGCTCCAAGAAACACGAGTTTATCGGGAAATTAAGGAAGAAGGGCGACAAGAAGGATTGCAAAGAGAAAAATCGCTCGTTTTGCGTCTATTAAATCGTCGGGTGGGGGAATTGTCTCAGGAGGTGCGATCACGTGTTGAATCTCTTTCTTTAGAACAATTGGAAAATTTAGGAGAAGCTTTGCTTGATTTTAATGGCATGGCTGATTTACAAGCCTGGTTAGAAGGGCTTGAAAGCTAACTGACAACTGTTTACTAATAACTGACAGGCAAGTATTTAAACAAGTCATCTAATACCTTATTTGCTCCTGATATACCTAGTGTGTACCATTTTTCTGGAGTCACAAAATAAACTCGATTATTTTTGAATACTTTTAGGCTGCTAAAGATAGGATGTTGAAAATAAAAGCTTGATGTTTTTCGTTCAACATCAATAATAAATAAGATATCAGTGTCGAATTCATTGATGGTTTCAATGTTGAGGTATTTGCCAGGAGATAAAAATTTCTGATGTACACCCACATCAGTTAGAATCGTAGAAATTGAATCAACATTTTTCATAGGTTCACCAATCCAACCATCACTGTAAAAAATCACGGAAATCTCTATCTGTTCCAACTGGTTTCCTAAGCGTTTCTTCAATTCCTGAATTCGTTTATTGTATTGATTTAAAACTTCTTCTGCTTTTGTCTCTTCGCCAACTATTTTGGCAACATATCGAAGAGTTTCTTTAAAGAAAGCTTGATTAGCTGACATCTTAAAATTCGGATAAGATACTGGAACTGTAGGCGCGATCGCTGACAACAATTTATATTGATGCCTATCTGACGATAAAATCAAGTCAGGTTTGAGCATCAAAATTTTTTCGAGTGAAGGCTGAGATACATCCCCAACATTCTTAGCTCCTTTAACCTGATCAAATGAGACACCATAATGAACTTCTTCCCCTTTAAAGTTATAAGACGTAAAGCCAATTGGCTTAATACCAAGAGCGATCAGGGTATCGAGTGAAGTCTCAGGAGCTAATGCAATAATACGTTGTGGTTTAAGTGGAACACAGGTTTCGCCAAATTTATGCTGAATGACTCGACACTCAACAAAAGGCTTCAAGGAGATATGATGTCTTTGGCTGACAGGTTGGTCACAAGCTGTAATTAAAAGTAGGGAAAAAGCCATGAGTAAAAACGGCTTACTTAAACGATGTGACTGTTTTTTAATCACACTCATTTTTTCTGTTTGTAGATAAGAAGATAGATTTAATCATAGGTTTGTGGTGTGTTAACAAGGTATTTTTCGAGGTCATCGAGGATGGCATTAATAGCAAAAACATCTTGATTATGCCAATGTCCACCGACAACATAAACTTTATTTTTTTGAACAACTAAAAACTTAGAACTGCCAGGACACTGTTCCTAGTAAATTAAAAGGTGCGCCTCGTTCGATAAAAGAGCTAGAACCACCACTTGTGTAGCTTTCTACATCAAAGATATTGCGGAAATTAAGAGCAGCACGGAAGCGATCGCGCTCATAAAAAATCGCGGCATCGGTACGGAAGAAACTGGGTAACTCTACTGTGTTAGCATTATCCACAAATCTTTCGCCAGTATAGTAAAAGCCTAAACCAAATCCTAGACCTTGCAAATCACCGTTTTGAATTCTGTAGGTTGTCCATAAATTGAACGTATGCTCTGGAGCAGAAAACCGTTGATTTCCTTCTATTGTTAAATCGTTGTCTTCAGTAATTCTGGCATCGGTGTAGGCATAGCCTCCGATAATATTCCATCCCGGTAAAATCTCGCCACTAATATCCAACTCAACACCCCGGCTTCTTTGCTTTCCAGTTTGCACCGAAAAGTTTGGATTATACGGATCGGGAGTTGTAACATTGGAGCGGGTTAAATCATATAAGGCAAGGTTTACCGAAAGTTTGTCATTGATGTCGGTTTTTATGCCTACCTCATACTGGGTTCCTCGTTCTGGGCGGAATGGATCTCCATCGGCAGCGATACCGATTGTTGGTACAAACGATCGCGCATAGCTGGCATAGAGGGAAATGGGTGGAATGGGTTGATAGACAATACCCACCCGTGGACTAAATGCCGTTTCTGATTGACTAGTTTCTTCATCGCTCAGGCGATTGTCACTAGTCTCTCCGAAGAAATCAAGCCTTCCACCCAACAACAGTTTGAAATTTTGTGCGATCGTAACTTGATCTTGGAGATAGATACCCAGTGTGTCTCTCGTTGTAAAGCTGTCAAGCGTGGGCTGTCCTGTAAGGCTCAAAGTTTGATCGTAAACTGGGTCAAAAATATCTACAGGTTGAGCATCCCCAAATTCATAAATAACGTCTGTTGTATCTCTAGTTAGGTCAAGACCAACAAGAAGTTGATGTTCAATGGAGCCAGTGCTGAATTTACCCAGTAGGTTGGTATCTAAATAGTAGGTATTGTAGTATCCTCTGCCAACATTAACGCTTCGATTGAGTGTACGGTTATCGTCAGCAAGGCTATCAGGGAAAAAGTTAACCTGGTCGTCAGGGATAGCAAACGTATATCGGAATGCATTCCGCAGTTTCCAATCTTCATTGAAACGATGCTCTAAACGATATCCAACTCTACCGTTATAAAATTTTCCGTTATCTACAGGACCTTCTGGGTTGAAACTGCGGCTAACTTTCCCGTTTGGGTTTTCGAGTATAGTACCTACAATCGGCTTAGATAACCCCCCATCTGGTCGATCCACAATATTGACATCGCCTTCAAGAATGAAATCAGTATTTGGACTCATCTTAACTGCCAAACTAGGAGCAATGAACGTTTCACTCCCTTCAAAAAAATCCAAAAAAGTATCGAAGTTACGATAGCTGCCAATCAATCGATAGAATACTGTTTTAGAATCGTTGAAGGGGCCAGAGAAATCAAAGGTACCCTGATAGTCGTTAAAGCTGCCAGCCGTCGCACTCACTTCGTAGAAGGGATCGCTCAACGGTTGTCGAGTCACAATATTGATAGTGCCACCAAGCGATCCAACTTCACCATATAAAGCGGCAGCAGGGCCTCTTAAAACTTCTAAACGTTCCGCATTGACAAAACCACCAAGAGTAGAAATTTGCGGATCGGGAATGCCATTGACTAGGAAGCCGCCATAATTTTCAAAGCCGCGAACGGTGAACCAGGCTCTACGGTCAGCAGCGTTGGTAATTGAGGTAATGCCAGCCGAATTTTCCAACCCTTCTGTAATACTCCTTACCTGCCGATCTTGTAGCACCTGCTGGGGAATCACCTGAATCGACTGGGGAATATCCCGCAAAGGTGTATCGGTTCTTGTTCCCACTGAGGTATCTGGTACGCGATAACCGTCTTGCTCCCCTGTCACCACCAACTCAATCGGCTCATCCTGCTGCGCTGCGGGTTCCTCTGACCCCTCCCCTTCCCCTCCCCTTGGTAAGGGGAGGGGTGCCGTAGGTGGGGTGGGGTTTTCTGCTGTCGTCGCTGTCGGTGCAACGGTAAAAATCAACCCCGTATCATCATCAAATAATTCAATTGCAGGTAAAGTCTTCTCACCAGCCACAGTTATCCGCACGGTATTCGCATCAATATTTGCAACTGTTATTACCGTAATTCCCTCAAGGGGTTTCTCGGAACGAAATGTGAAAGCCTCTCCCGACGGTAATCGCAACTGTGCTCCAGGAATATCTGCAATAAAATTATTACCAGTACTGCGATTTGTGACTTGTAGTTTTTCCCCAAGGATTGTCTCTAAAACGATTTCCACACCTTTATCTGTGGGATTAGCTTTCACACCCGTAATTGGTACAACACCCCCCTTCCGTCCCCCCTTGGTAAGGGGGGAAACAGGGGGATTTGTTGGTGTTGGTGTCTGTACCAAATTTTGAGCGCTAGTCGCAGGAAGTTCGATTTCACTGAGTGAGGATATTTGATATCCTACAAATTTTTCGTTAGCCCATACTGGTTTAACCGCAAAAATACTCAAAAAAGTAGATAAAATTAAGGTTAATTTTAAATGAAAATTACTAGATAACAGTCCAGGCTTCATAAATTGCTCCTAGTTCAGCTAAACTCCCCAAACACCAAACTTCGGATCGAGTTCCAAACCCAAACCGACACAAGCAAATTCCTCCTCATCCCCACTGTCATACCTATTCAAAAAATGTTGACAAAAGATAAAGATCACCTCCCCGCCCTATCGGACACTCTCCCCTTACCAAGGGGAGGGTTAGGGAGGGGTCTTTTAATTTGGTATAAGTAGGTAAAGTTTGGAGAAAATCAAGCTTGTTGCTAAAGATTACTAACTGTAGTGAAAAGAAGTATAAAAAACAGTTTCTAGGTAAATCAATCTACATTCGGCATTTTTATCACGATCCGGACAAAGACTTTTTCCCCATTAAACATTCCCTGGGAGAGATACCATACTGACGCTTAAATACAGTTGCAAATAAACCCAAGTGGGAATAACCAACAAGATTTGCTACTTCTGCAACACTACAATTTCCTTCTCGCAAAAGCATCTGTGCTTTTTCCATGCGTCTTTGCATTAAATAGCCAAATACAGTTGTATCAAATATTTCTCGAAAACCTCGTCTAAGAGTTCTCTCACTCACCCCGATATTTTGTGCTAATTCCAACGATGAGGGTGGATTTTGCAAGCGGCAGTGTAAAATATCCCTAGCATGATGAATTCGCGCCACAGTATCTGGTTTGAGCCGTGGTTTTGTCTGCTTTTTAACCTCGTTCTCTAAAATGGGAGCTAGCTGCAAGGCGATTAGTTCAAATATTTTCCCATGTAAATAAATCTTTTTTGTCACACCTTGAAAAGGACAGTTAATAATTTGCTGTGCCACTCCCTGGATTGCTGGAGTGCTTTTGGGAAACAGTATGGTTTGCCAATCATTTTCATTGACTAAATGTCGCAACTGTGCATTTGCTGCTTCGTTTTCCCCTGAGAAAAAATTTACAAATAGGTTGTGGGGTATATGCATACTAACCTGGACAATTCGTTGACCTTTTTTAGCCTCTGCAATAGTTTTCCTTTGAATTCCACCACCACAAATCAGCGTATAGCCTTCCCCAAATTGACCATTACCTATAGTAATTTTCCCTGAAAGCAGAACATCAAAATGTAGTTTATGCTCGTTAGTCGAAGTCTTTTCTAATACGTCATCCCGATATTCATAATCCAACAACGAAAGGTAAATTTCAGGATATACCTGGATTTCTTGAGAATAACCTTCACCTAGTAGTTTGGGAATTTTATAAACTTTCTCATCCGAATTCAAGTTGGAGCTGCACACGCTGTTCTGTATAGATTCTTCCCAGATTGCGTCTAGTTCTTCGCATGTTAGCGTAATGGTCATATTATAGTTATAAAATTTTGTCGCTTGATGATAATTAATTTCAATAAATATAACATCGAAGTGACACCCAAGCACAGATGTATTCAATATGAGTCCTCTAGTTAGTGGATAGTAGTTAATAGCTAATAGTTAGTAGTTGGTTGTTCTCCTCCTCTCCTCTGCACCCCTGCCCCTCTGCCCCTGTGCTTTGCGTCCCCTCTCAAATTACTTCCACGCAGACAAGGGTGGAACTTGTTGAAGTTCGCGAATCATAATGTCGTGAATATAACCATTTGTCGCCAGAATCCTACCCGATTTAAGTTTGATGGGGGTGCCATCATAGGCGGTAACTTTACCCCCAGCTTCCCGTAAGATAATTATGCCCGCCGCAATATCCCAAGGAGAAATTCCCCGCTCCCAATAGCCATCGACACGTCCACAGGCAACATGAGCTAAATCGAGAGACGCTGAACCAGTGCGCCTGACTCCTTGAGTAAGATGAGTGAAGTGACAAAATTCTGCGTAGTTGTTGTCAGATGTTTCCCGGCGATCGTAGGCAAATCCTGTTACTAGAAGACTTTTACTTAGTTTAGAAGTTTCTGAAACTCTAATAGGGTGACGGTTACGTGTCGCTCCCAAACCTTGTGCCGCACGAAATAATTCATTGTGAAACGGATCGTAAATGACACCTACTTGCGGTATGCCATCAATTAACAACCCGATGGATACAGTAAAACATGGGTATTGATGAGCAAAATTAGTTGTACCATCCAAAGGATCAATCGCCCAAAGAAATTCATTTTCTTGATTTCCTATTTTCCCAGATTCTTCCGCAAGTATGGCGTGATCGGGAAAGTGACGGCGCAAAGCTTCCAAAACCACCTCTTCTGAAGCTTTATCGGCAACAGTGACTAAATCGCCAGGGCGTCCTTTTTCGGTAATAGCATCTTCTACTTTACCCAAGTAACCTTGCAAAACCGCGCCAGCAGCTAGCGCCGCTTCTGTAGCAATGTCTAGGAAGATTTGCAGATTAGTCATTAGTCCATAGTCATTAGTCCATAGTTAATAGTCAATAGTCATTAGTCATTAGTCAATAGTCATTGGTTAGTTGTTTATACTCCCCCTCTGCTCCCCTGCTTCCACTCTCCTACTTTCCCTGCTAACGATATTGGCGGCGAAATTCAGCAGGAGTAAAACGCATGGGATTTTCTGGATTCCAAATACCTATTCCCAAAAGTCTTGCTCTTTGTTGAGCGCGTTCAAGACGGCGATCGTATTTATGGTTAGGCGATCGCGCTACAAATAGAGCATGTCCTTCTTTGGTTAACTGTTCATTCAATAACGCTCCATCTTTCCATACGTAAGCCAGAGTGCGCCCAAATTGATCCTTGACTTCTACATCAAACTCCAGCTTGACAGGTTGTTCACCAATTAGCTCTTGCAGGCGTTCTCTGGCTGCATTGCCCCAAGGGCGCTGTTGTAAATCTGGAGTATCGATACCTAACAACCGCACTTGAGAAATCAAATTTGGTTGCTCGCCTATCCCTATTACTTCTATGGTTTGCCCACTGACAACTTGTGTGACTTTTACCTCCATCGGTGCCTTTGCTTCAGGCTTATTTTGAAGTTGACAACCTACGAGTATAAGTAATAGGCAGGATAAGATAACGATTTTATTCATGAATTACTTTTTAGTAGTTAATAGATAGTAGTGAATTGTTGGTTATTCTACTAACTACTAACCAGTGTACGGGAGGCAGCGCGTTGCGGAGAGAAGTCTGTAGACGCCGGAGGCGGCTTCCCGTAAGGGTGCGGCGGCTTCCGCCGATCAGAACTTCGGGGGGTTTCCCCCGTTGTAGCGACTGCCGTGCGGGTTTAGAAGATAAATTATCTGTTTGAACGGCAAGATGCTCAACAAAACCCGCCCCTACTAACCAATGACCATTGACCAATGACTAATAATTGATTATCATTCTTCGTCCAACGGTAAACCTGCCCTGACTTTACCCTTACCGAAATAGCGTCCGAACTGGAGTTCATAAACTTCATCTTCGTCTTGTGTCTCTACTTCCAAGTCAGAACGGGCGTAACTGACGCATAACAGGGCATAACCAGAATTGCGTAACTCCAGGGATAGCCCGACAGCCTCTGGTTGATAAATTTCTCCCTTGAGTACTCTAACGGCACAAGTCGTGCAAGCGCCATTGCGACAGGAAAAAGGCAATTCTACCCCTTGTTTTTCACAACTGTGCAGGATGTAGCGATCATCGGGAACTTCTAGGGTGTATTTTGTGCCTTTGGCGCGATCGTGAACTGTAATGGTGTGTGTCTGGGACATTTTGATCTTGGATTTGGGATTTTGGATAAAATTTGATTGCAGTTTGTCGAAACCTATTGTACGATAGTAGATCGTGACGCCTGGAGAGATGGCCGAGTGGTTGAAGGCGCAGCACTGGAAATGCTGTTTGGGGGCAACTTCAACGAGGGTTCGAATCCCTCTCTCTCCGTTTAATCCTTACTCTATAAGCATTCTAGATAATTCCAATCAATTAAATCATTAAAATCATTTGGTTGAGTTTGTACCCCTACAACGAAGCAAGCTATAACCCAACCTAAGTATCTGTCGTATTTCTATCTTGAATTGGTATCAGTTGGGTGTGGTTGAAGTAGTGGTTTAAGTTATGTGCGATCGCTAGCCAATATTCTTTTGAAAGAAAAGTTTGAACTAAGTAAATAAAAATCTCCGTTTTGCGTAACTGTCAGCTATTGCAATGATTTATATAAAGTAAAACCTGATCAGTGTAAATACTGTATCTTAAACTTAGATAATAAATTCAGCAGTATGGCAGTTACATCAAATATTAAACTCATCATTGCCTTTGCCGATCCAGACTTAAACGACGAAGAAAAAGAGGAGCAAGTTAAAAAGCTGTTAGTACAAATGCGAGAACTAGATGAACTCGAAGAAATTGCTCGTGTACCCGATCCTAATCCACCAGAGGGGAATAAAGCGATCGCCAGCTTTTTGAGTGGACTGCTGATGGCTGAAGTCAGTACGGCAAATATCAAGAAATTGTTTGGATTTTTGGGCGATCGCTTGAACAATAAACCAATTAAACTGACAGTAAAAGCTCCTGATGGTAGAGAAATGAGCGTAGAAGCAAGTAGTAAGGAAGAGTTTGAATTTGCTATGCAAAAAGCCCAAGAATTTCTCAACAACAAGTAAGGTAGGTAAATGGCGAAAGTTGCTTTGCTGATTGGGGTGAGTGAGTACGATGAGCCTAGTTTAAACCCGTTGCCTGGCGCTATTCAAGATATCAAAGCTATGCAGCGAGTCTTGCAGCATCCAGATATGGGCGGTTTTGCTGAGGCAGATATCACAGTTCTAGAAAATCCTCAACGGCAAGCAATGGAAGAGGCGATTGAGAAATTATTTTCTAATTGCTACAAAGATGATTTAGTGCTACTGTACTTCTCTGGTCACGGAATTAAAGACGATAGCGGCAGGCTTTTCCTAGCAACAAGCCTTACCCACAAAAATGGGAATGGAGAATTGATCAAAACTAGCGCAACTGCTGCCAGCACGATCCATGATGTGATGGAAAATAGTCGTTCTCGGCGGCAAGTCATTATTCTCGATTGTTGCTTTAGCGGTGCGTTTGCAGAAGGCATGAAGGCTAAAGACAACGGTAGCCTGGATATTAAAAATCAACTAGTAGAAACCAAGAAACCATTAGAAGTAGAAGGACGGGCAGTTTTAACTTCTTCAACTGCCACTCAGTATTCTTTTGAGCAAAAAGGAGAAGGCTTCTCAATTTACACTCATTACCTTGTAGAAGGAATTGAGACAGGTACCGCTGACACAGATAACGATGGTATGATTTCCGTCAATGAACTGCACGAGTATGCCCGCAAGAGAGTGCAGGAAGTAGCACCAAATATGAAACCAGGCATTTATGCTGTTAGAGAGGGCTACAAGATTCAGTTAGCAAAAACACGGTCTACAAATAAACAGCCAAAGACTCCATCAACCATAAATAAGATAAACTTTGCCAAATTTACTTTAGGAAACATCAATAATTTACATCCACAAACTTATTATCTACATAATTTTCTTGAGCCTTATGAATCTTTTATAAACGAGTTAATCACCCGGTTAAAAGATGAGAATTTGACAAAAAACTCATCACTTAATAATTTAAATATTGATTTGAAGATTGAGAATCGCTTACTTGAAATAATTCGACAGATTTCCGAATCTGATTTTGTCTTTATATTGCAACATCAAAATCAGGATACCTGGATGGTGCAATCAAGAAGTGAATTTATTGGAGATAATTTTCAAGATTATATTGATAATTTAAAAGTAAAAATTCTACCTAATATTTTGCAACAATCGGTTTTTAACTCTGCTCGTCATGGTATTTATCAAATTCATGAATGCAAAAGAGGTATTTCTAATGCATTTGTAGTTATCCCGTTGATATCTTCACTGGCAGAAGAAATAATGGTTGTTTGTGGAATACACCGAGATTCTCATCTGCTAGGAGATGCATATAGTAGAATTTTATCTACATTTTATCAACAATATACTCAAAAATCCTTATTACAGCCTGAATTGATTGAGGCAGCAATTATTGATGATTTGAAAAGAGCGTTTGGTTTTGTTTCTGTCAATTTATATGAAAGAAGATTTAATTTATTTTATGAACGCCTCCAAAGAATGGTTGTCCACTTTGAGCCTGTTATTCATCTGGATGCGGAAGACTTATTTATCAGTGGCTGGGAAGCTCTAGCGAGAAACCCGGAAAGTTTGACAGCCCCTTCTGATTTATTTCAAGCAGCAGAACTTTGGGGGCCTAGATTCACTATTGAACTGGATCAGCATTTTCTCAGGGTTGCCACCGAAAGCTATCGTCAAGCGAGAAAAACAAAACAGAGGAGAGCAGGGGATATTGTGCCTTTGTCAGTAAATGTTTACCCCGAATCTCTAATCAGATCAGCGTACTTTGAAACAGTAAGTCAAATTCTCAAAGCAAAAGTAATTTCACCCAGAAATTTAATATTAGAAATTTCTGAAAAAACTGCTTTACCAGAATATCAAGGTAGTATTCGGATCAAAAATCCTTTAAACTTTTTCAAAAATAAACTACTGGATTATGTAAGTAAATTAAAAATTAGATTTGCAATAGATGATTTTGGAGTAGGGTATGCTTCTGTTTCGCGTCTAGCAGGATTGAGTCCATCCCATGTCAAGATAGACCGTGAGATTCTACATCATCAACCCGGTGATGTTATTATTCGTTTTGTTCATGAAATTGTTGGTGCCAATAATCTCAATCCGGCTCAGATAATTATAGAAGGTGTAGATGAGCATACTCCTATTAGCTTGCATAGACTCAAGGCATTAGGTGTAAGCTATGTTCAAGGGCATATAGTTGGTAGAGATGAACCAGAAGTATATCGTTTAAGTTACGAAAAAACGGAAGAATTAAAGAAGCGTATTTTGGGAGAAAGTTTTTAAATAACGACTATGAGGAGAAGGCAAGAAAGCCTCTAAAATAAGTTTCTTGATCCTTACTCTGCCTTCAATGTAGTACTAAGACTTACCCAACAATCTCCTATCAAAGCTTCTCGCATCGCTTGCTCATCACTAAAAGAGTGCTGCAAAAGCCGTCCTTCATAAATTACTGTAACTTCATCTTGCTGAAATGGCCAAGGATATATGCCTATACACTGATGGTAATCATTCTCTTCTATCAAGCTTAGTTTTAATGTTGTTTCACCATCAATCGTCGGCACTTTAGTAACTTCCTCGTCATCGCTTAATCCTTGACAGCAAATAATTGAAAGCGCATCCCAAGTTGCAACTAGCTTTCTATTACGTTCAATCACTTCTGGTGTTACGTAAGGTGCGTAGTATTCATCATTTTTCAAAATCGCAATGATTTTCTTTTGAAAGGCATATTCACGTTGTAAAAAGTCCTGGACAATTTGAGTAGATGTGGGTGAATTTTGCCAGCTTGTGTATTTTTCGTATAGTCTTGTGCCATGTAGCGAGACGAGTAGTGCTGCATATCTACTTAGAGGAAGTGCGGATTTGCTAGCACCCGACCAAATATTTATATGTACTTGAGTGGTAAGTTCTTTAAAACTGTGGGGGTAGCCCGTTTGCGGATTGAGTGTTGGGGCTTGTTCCCAGCCTAGCCAACCGATGTCATGTTGTTCTGCACCCAAACAAACTTCTTTTTTAGGAAAAAGCTCACCAAATGTTTGATTGCCCCAAGCTTGTGCTAGTTGTCCTGAAAGCCAAGCATGATTTGGTTGGGTGATACAAATCACGCCCTGTTTTGAGAAGCGATGCAGCATGAATTAATAGCCGAAAATAATTGAGTTTTGGCCGGATGAACTGCTTAATATCTTAAATAATCGCAGTCTTGCCGTCTGGTTTCCTGCTATTTTTCAGTCTAGCTTAGACAGAAGGAGAAACGAGCGCAGTTTTTGTAAATCCGCACTCGCTATTATATTAGCCGCACATTTTATACTAATTCACGCCTAATATGAATTAGCCGAACTTACCTTAGCTGCACCTAAAGAATTTTATGATGATAACGAACACAGATAAACACAGATGCACACGGATGATTTATCTCGTGGTTTATCTGTGTCTATCTGTGGTGGATTTCTAAAACATGATTTTTTAGCCATGTTTTTGAGAAACGGAATTACTTGGGTAACACTTGCCGCAGTGCTGCTACGAGTCGATCCACGTTTTCTTTACGGCTGTTGAAACCCATCAATCCAATCCGCCAGACTTTCCCGGCTAATTCGCCCAACCCACCGCCAATCTCAATGCCGTATTCTAAGAGCAACTGACGTGCGATCGCTTTACCATCAATTCCGTCGGGAATGCGAACTGTAGTCAGTGTCGGCAAGCGATATTCTTTTTCAACGTGCAAGCTCAGTCCTAAGTCTTCCAATTGCTGCCAGAGATACTCTACATTTTGTTGATGACGCTGCCAAGAGTTTTCTATGCCTTCTTCGGCAAGCAAGCGCAGTGCTTCGCGCAATGCATAGTACATATTAATTGGTGCTGTGTGGTGATAGATGCGATCGCTACTCCAATATTTGCTTAACAACGTCATGTCTAAATAGAAGTTAGCCACTTTGGTGCGGCGCTTGTGCAGTTTCTCCCAGGCACGGGAACTCATGGTAAAAGGAGAAGCACCAGGCGGACAACTTAAGCCTTTCTGACTACAGCTATAAGCTAGATCGACTCCCCACTCATCTAAAAATATGGGGACACCACCTAAACTTGTCACTGTATCTAATAGCAGCAAACACCCAAATTCACGGCATAACTCACCCACTCCTTCCAAAGGTTGACGAGCGCCTGTAGAAGTTTCGGCATGAACTAAAGCGAGAATCGCCGGGCGGTGAGTTTCAACAGCAGTACGCAACTCGTCCAGCGAAAAAACTTGTCCCCAGGATTTTGTAATGGTGCGTACATCTGCACCATATCGTCCAGCCATATCGACAAGACGATTGCCAAAGTAACCCATTACACCCACCAACACCACATCACCTGGTTCTGTGACATTGGCGATGGTTGCTTCCATTGCAGATGTTCCCGTACCACTCATCGCAATGGTTAGGGAGTTTTCCGTTTGCCAGACGTAACGCAATAGGGATTGAATCTCATCCATGACTCCAAAAAATGCTGGATCGAGATGTCCTACGGGGGGAGTATTCATAGCCTGTAGAATAGCAGGATGAGCATTTGAAGGGCCAGGCCCCAACAGCAGGCGAGATGGCATGGAAAGAGGTTCAATAATCAATTTTTGACTGTTATTGATTGAAATTGTTTGTGTCATATCTGTATAAACCTAGATAATACTTTACTTAACGAATCATACCTTTGAAGCGGAAAAAAGCCGTACTCCATAGTGGGAGCAGTCGTTCTAGAGATTGCGATCGTTTGTGAAGCTCACTTAAAAACAACGCAACCGTAGCTAAAAACTTACTTTTAGTTTAAATATTCCTGATTGATATGCTTACTGCCTGCCATACCTCTGATGCTACGATATCATGTTCAGTTAATTGTTAGCGTCCTAATAAAGGTAGAAAATTTTACTATGTCCAAATGCTGAGTCGGTTGCCAAAGAATTCTATTTAAGTAGCCATCATTCACAGCGTATACCAATAGCGCGATCGCCTTCTTGTACAGCACAGGAAGAGAGTGAAAATGTCTTTGCGTCTTTGCATCCCCGTGTCCTCTGTAGCTGTTCCCCATTCCCTAATTAAGGCTGTTCTAAAGAAGACCTCAATTTTTGAGATGTATTATAGGAATTGCTAGCTTCTTTAGTATTTCCTAATTCCTTTAAGATATCTCCTCGAATATCCCAAACATCGGGATCTTGAGGTTGCAAGTTTTTGGCTGCGTCAATAGCAGCTAGTGCTTCACTGTTGCGTCCTAATTCTAGTAGCACTAATGATTTATTCACCCAAGCAGGATAAAAATCTTTTTTCTGGGCGATCGCTTGCTCAAAAGCTTTTAAAGCTTCCTCATGATTTTTTAAGGTTTGTGTCAGTAAAAGCCCCTGATTATACCAAACTGTATGATCTTGCGGGCGTACTTCACTAGCTTGCCTAAAAGCAAAAAGTGCTTTACTCGGTTGTCCTAAAGCACTCAACGCATTACCTTTACCAACTAAAGCCTCATAGAAATCACGATCTATTTTGAGAGCTTCTTCATAAGAATCAAGAGCTTCTTGCGGACGATTTAATTTAAGGAGTATCGTTCCTCTATCCGTCCAAATAATCGGATTGTTTCGTCTAATTTTGAGCAGATCATCATAAGATGACAACGCTTCATCAAAATATATTCTTGCAGCTTGTCGTCCTTGTAATTGTTCTACAGTGTAACCTATTTCCTGCCAAAATCTTGGATCATCAGGTTTGATTTGCCTCACTTGCTCTAAGTATTCTAAAGCTTCTTTTTTCTGTCCCAACGCTAACAAAGATAAACCTTTTCCACTTAAAGCTTCCGGATTATTGTGGTCATTACTGAGTACTTTGTCATAAATATTTGAGGCTTCTTGATATTTTTGCTGTCTATATAGCAACTTGCCTTTATTAATTAAAATTTTATTCAGTATTTTCTTATCTTGTGGCTGGAGAGAAATCGCTTTGTTATAAGAATCTAAAGCTGCCGAGTCTCGCCCTAATACAAACAGAGCATCCCCTCTTCCTTTCCATGCTTCAGCAGAATTTGGTTGAATTTCTTTTAAGTGATTAAATTTTTCAAGTGCTGCACCAGCTTGATGTTGGTCGAGTAAACTATTAGCTTGATATGTTAAATATAGTGGTCTTAAAAAAGGATTGAATACTTCTACACAGGTTACTATAATTGCTAATGTAGCTAAGAAGATAGGAATATGCCAAAGTTTAATATTTGGTAAGCTTATTGTTTTTTTTCTTTGAGTTTCTGAGGTTTGAAAAGTTGGTGGCTGAGTTAATGGTGGGCTAATTTCAGTTTTACCCAAATCGTTAACAACCTCTTCTACAGACTGGTAGCGTCGCTCAGGATTGTTATAAACCATTTTTGTTAAAATCCCAGCTAAAGAGTTATTAATAACAAACTCATGAGTCCATACAATTTTGTCTTCGTCATCCCGTCTCAATTCTCTGGGATGCATTTTAGTAAGTAGCTGGATTGCTGTTAAACCTAATGAATAGATATCGCTATTAAAACGTGGTTTTCCTGCCATTTGTTCTGGAGGAGCATACCCAGGAGTTCCAATCATTGTTTGCGTATGTGGTGATTGGAAAGATGGGTAACTAATATCAACTTGTTTGACTGAGCCAAAGTCAATTAAGACAAATTGTTTGTTTTCATTCCTGACAATCAAATTGGATGGTTTGACATCTCGATGAATAATATTTCTTCTGTGCAGAGATGCGAGAACGTCAAGAATCTGTCGTAAAAAATTAAGAACCTCCTGCTCTGTCCATTGTTCATCAAGGAGTTCAGTCAAAGGTAAACCTTCTATATATTCTTCAACTAGATAAAAATTACCTTCTTCCTCAAAATAATTAAAAAACTTAGGAATAAGTTTATTGGCTTGTAAATTATTTAATATATTAACTTCTCTATGAAATAATTTTTTGGCTGTTTCAATATCAGCACTGAGAGGATCTAGTTTTTTTATGGCACACAAAAAGTTAGACAACACATCCTTGGCAAGATAAGTTATCCCAAACCCACCTCTTCCTAATTCTCTGAGGATTTGGTAGCGACTACACAATAATTGTTTTTGCACTTCTGCCATTTTATTATACATTCCTTACATCTTACTTAAAGTAATGTGTTTATTTGTTGACAAAAATCGCTCATGACTCACCCTCTCAGCTATATTTAAGTATTACATTTTATTTCAACTTAAATGACAGTTACTACAAACTATATTAATGTTACTTTTATTAAAAATATTGAGATTAATAAAAATTAATTCCTTTGAATGGGTAGGCAGTCTTTGAAACTAAATTTAACCATTTCTTTGTTGACTTTGAAGGTATTAATGTCCTTCTATACTGGCAAAACATTGGCTGTTAACTTAGCGACTGAACCTCTCAAAGTTAAAGGCTTATTCGCTAAAGTTGATAATATAAATAGCCAGATACAGACCAAAGTCAAAAAAGATAGAAACAGCTTAATTGCTGCACAAATTAGAAATAGTCAGGACGTAATAGCAGGAAATAGGAACGAAAATAATTTTTTAGGTCATAAATACCAGATCTTAACTCCTACTCAAAATAGTACAGCACCGACTTGGGTTGTGGCGCAACTTCCCAATCCTATTACTCCCACACCACCTCCACCAATACAACCCATTCCGACACCAGAACCATCACCAACACCTCCTCTAGAACAAACTCCTCCTCCAGCCATAGAATCTACACCCCGTCCTGAAATTCCTGGAAGCGTCACCATTAAACAATTTGAGTTTGAAGGAAATACAGCATTTAGCGACAAAAAGTTAAGTGAAGCAACAGCCAATTTTCTAAACCGCCCACTCTCCTTCACCGAACTCCTACAAGTTGAAAATATTATTACCAAGCTTTACACCGAGGCGGGCTATATCAATTCTGGTGCTGTAATTCCAGCGAATCAAACTCTATCAAAGGAAGGAGCAATTGTCAAAATTCAAATTATTGAAGGTGGAATAGAAGATATTCGAGTGGCAGGTACGAGGCGGTTGAACCCCAGCTATGTACGCAGTCGCATCGCCCTTGGCACCTCTAAACCTTTAAATCGCAATCGTCTTCTAGAAGCATTGCAACTATTACAACTTAACCCTTTAATTAAAAATCTTTCTGCTGAGTTATCTGCGGGATCGCGTCCAGAACTAAGTTTGTTAGAAGTCACAGTTCAAGAAACGGACTCTTTTCGGACAGAGTTTTTTGTTGATAACGGACGTGTTCCCAGTGTTGGCAGTTTTCGCAGGGGTATTATTCTGAATGAAGAGAATTTATCGGATTTGGGCGATCGCTTTAACTTTCAATACACCAATACTGATGGAAGCAACACCTACGATCTGAGCTATACACTACCGTTTAATCCTCGCAACGGTACTTTTACAATAGCTGGAGGCATAACAGATACAGATGTCATTGAACCACCTTTTGATCGCATCGATATTACTGGTGACTCTTTTTACCTAGATTTTGGCGTTCGTCAGCCGATTTTTCAAACTCCCACCCAAGAGCTAGCACTAGGTTTAACCTTTTCTCGCCAACAAAGCCAAACCAAACTACAAGGGGAGGATTTCCCATTATCTGCGGGTGCAGAAGACAATGGAGAAACGCGCATCTCTGCACTGCGATTTATCCAGGAATATACACAGCGCAGTCCGCAACAAGTTTTTGCTGTGCGATCGCAACTTAGTTTAGGAGTTGGTTGGTTTAATGCCACTGTGAACGAAGATCCTCCTGATAGTCGCTATTTCTCTTGGCGCGGACAAGGACAGTATGTACGATTGCTAGCACCAGATACTTTATTAGTATTGCGCTCAGATTTGCAGCTAGCAACTAGACCCCTCGTACCATTAGAACAATTTGCAATAGGAGGGCTGCAAAGCGTTCGTGGTTATCGACAAGACAGACTTTTGACCGATAGCGGCTTTTTTACCTCAGCAGAAGTTAGGTTTCCTGTGTTGCGAGTGAATGAAGTCCAAGGGCTACTACAAGTAGTACCCTTTGTGGATTTTGGTGTGGGCTGGAACAGTTCCGATAGTCCTAGTCCCGATCCAGATCCCAATACATTAATCGGTGCAGGCGTGGGATTACTGTGGCAAATGGGTAATAATTTTAACGCCCGTATTGACTACGGCATTCCTCTTGTCAGTGCAGACGACAGCGATCGAACTTTACAAGAACAAGGATTGTATTTTTCCATTAATTACAGTCCTTTTTAGGAAATTTTCAAACAGTCCCTATGAAACAAGTTTTACCGCTAGGCATGAAAAACCTTACTGTGTGTGATCGGATATCCCTTGCTATAGCAATGCTACCGTTTATACACAACTTATGTGGAGTTGCGCCGCAGGTATTTGATCCCCTCAACCCCCCTTACTAAGGGGGGCAAGAAGTTTCTCTTCAAGTCCCTCTTGTTACGGAGGCAAGAACCTTCTCTATAAAGTCTCCTTTTTTAAAGGATGAGAAACTTCTCTTAAAGTCCCCTTTGTTACGGGTGTAAGGAGCTTCTCTTAAAGTCCCCCTTTTTTTAGGGGGATTTAGGGGGATCGCATTGAATTTACAAGCGCACCAAATTTTTGACTTTTAAATTTTGAATATATTGATGATGAAATCAACTTGGTCATTATTTTTTACTACTTTATCTCTAACAATTTTGGGCAGTCTTGCACCAATATGTTCTGCCACAGCACAAATTACACCAGATAGCACTCTAGGTAATGAAAGTTCAACGGTAAGTCCCCTGAATACTAATATTGACATCATTAATGGTGGTGCTACTCGCGGCTCAAATTTGTTTCACAGTTTTCAGGAGTTTAATGTCGGTGAAAATAGAGCAGCCTATTTTTCCAATCCTAATGGTATTACCAATATTCTGACGCGAGTTACTGGTGGCAATCCCTCAAATATTCAGGGAATACTGGGTGTTGTTGATACCAATCTAAATTTAAGTACAGCAAATCTGTTTTTGATAAATCCCAACGGAATAAACTTTGGTCCAAATGCTCAATTAGTTTTGGGTGGCTCATTTTTTGGCAGTACAGCCAGCAGTATAGTATTTGACAATGGAGTTGAATTTAGTGCTGCCAACCCGCCAGCATCTGTGTTGACTGTGAATATTCCTGTGGGTTTGCGGTTTCGGGATAATCCAAGGGACATCACTACTAATCGTTCTGTAGTGGGTGATAGTGTTTTTCGTAGCATTCTTCAAGTGCAACCAGGCAAGACTTTAGCACTGGTAGGCGGTAATGTTAGCTTAGATGGCGGAATTCTTTTTGCACCAGGAGGAAGAATTGAGGTAGGGGGATTGTCAACAGCAGGAACAGTAGGAATAAATCCTGATGGCAGTCTGAGTTTTCCCGATGGTGTAGCGCGAGGGGATGTGTTTTTTAAAAATAACGCGATCGCCTTTGTAGCTGGTGCTGGTGGTGGTGATATTGCAGTTAATACACGAAATCTAGATATATTAGGACTCAGTAGACTTTTTGCTGGCATAGAAACGAATTCGGGAATAGCAGACCCAAAAGCAGGCGATATTACCCTTAATGCAACAGGTACGATCAGGCTTGAGGAAGCCAGTCTCATACGGAATAATGTTTATCCTAATGCTACAGGTAATGCTGGAAACATCAACGTCATAGCAAATTCACTATTGGTGACTGGTGGAGGACAACTGATTTCCAGCACCTTTGGCAAGGGGGATGCGGGCAACATCACAATCAATGCTGATATAGTTACCTTTGATGCCAACGTTAACCAAGGATTTCCTAGTGCAGCCTTCAGCACAATTGAACCTGGAGGTGAGGGTAAAGGAGGAGACATTAGCATTACTGCTAGATCACTCTCATTAACTAATGGTGGTGAGTTGAATACCTTTGTACGTGAAGCTTCAACAACAGCAGCTGGAGGCATTGGTGATGCCGGAAATGTGAAGCTGAATATCAGCGATACTATAAAAATTGCAGGAGTTAGTAATAATGGCATCCGCAGTGGGATCTTTAGTAATCTGGGTAATGGGGGAACAGGCAAAGCTGGAAATATCGAAATTTTTACAGGGTCACTTTTCGTCACTGATGGAGGGCAAATCAGTTCCAACACCGCAGGCAAGGGGGATGCTGGCAATATCACAATTAATGCTGATACTGTCTCTTTTGATCGCACAGATAATCAAGGATTTGCCAGTGCAGCCTTCAGTATCATCGAAGCAGGAGGTGAGGGTAAAGGAGGAGATATTAGCATTACTGCCAGGTTACTCTCGCTGACCAATGGAGGTAATTTAAATACCTTTGTGCGTGAAGCAACTACAACAGCTACTAATGGTATTGGTAATGCTGGAAATGTAAAGCTCAACATCAGCGATACTATAAAAATAGCAGGAATAAGTGACAAACTTGCCCCTAATGACGTCTTTGCCCGCAGTGGGATATTTAGCAATTTAGGAGGCGGGGCGAAGGGCAAAGCAGGCAACATAGATATCAATGCGGGATCGCTCTTGGTGACTGATGGCGGGCTAATTAGTTCCAACACCGCAGGTGAAGGGAATGCAGGTAATATCAGTATTGACACTAGGGAATCTGTGCTGGTAACTGGTGGAGGACAAATTACTTCCAACACCTTTGCAAAGGGAGATGCAGGCAATATCACAATTAATGCCACCGATACTGTCTCTTTTGATGGCACAGATAACCAAGGATTTCCCAGTGCAGTTTTCAGCACCATCGAACCAGGAGGTGAGGGTAAAGCAGGGGACGTCAATATTACAGCTAAATCGCTCTCACTAACTAATGGCGGTGAGTTAAATACTTTTGTGCGTGAAGGTGGTAGCGGTATTGGTAATGCCGGAAATGTGAAGCTCAACATCAGCGACCAAATCAAGATTTCAGGAATAAGTGACAAACCCGATCCCAATGACATCTTTGCCCGCAGTGGAATTTTTAGCGGTGTCGGTAGTGGGGCAACGGGCAAAGCTGGAAACATCGAGATTTTCACAGGGTCACTTTTTGTCACTGATGGAGGGCAAATTAGTTCCAACACTGCAGGCAAGGGAGATGCGGGCAACATCACAATTAAAGCCACCGATACAGTCTCTTTTGATGGTACAGACAAAATCTTTGCATTCCCCAGTGCAGCCTTTACTACTGTGGAAGCAGGAGGTGAAGGTAAAGGAGGAGATATTAGCATTACAGCTAGGTCGCTCTCACTAACTAATGGTGGTCAGTTAAATACCTTTGTGCGTGAAGCTACCGATACAGATCCTGGTGGTGTTGGTGATGCCGGAGATGTGAAGCTAAATATTAGCGATACGATCCAAATTGCAGGAATAAGCGATAAACCTCAACCGAATCAGATCTTTAACCGCGCTGCTATCTTTAGCAGTGTAGAAAGAGGGGCAAAAGGCAACGCTGGCGACATCGAGATTATTGCAGGGTCACTTTTTATGAGTGATGGAGGGCTATTGTTTGCCAGCACGGTCGGTGAAGGGGATGCTGGCAAAATCAAGATTAACGCCCGATCGCTATCACTGAAGAATGGCGCTCAAATAAGTACCAACAGTGATGTGGAGAATCGCCAAGCAGGGGATATAGAAATCACAACTACTAAAGATATCCGACTGGACAATCGAGCGTCAATCACTGCCCAAACTAGAGGGGGTCAAGGCAACATCATCCTCCGCTCCCGCGACCTAATCATGCGCCGCAACAGCAATATCTCTACTAATGCTACAGGTATAGCTACGGGTGGCAATATAGATATTACAACAGGCAACCTTATAGCCTTAGAAAATAGCGATATCAGCGCTAGAGCAGAAGAAAGCTTTGGGGGCAGGATTATCATTACGGCAGATAGCATCTTTGGCACCCAGTTCCGAGAGGATTTCACGCCAGAGAGCGATATCATCGCCTCATCCCAATTGGGGCCGCAGTTCAGTGGTACGGTACAAATTAATACCCCAGATGTTGATCCCAGTCGCGGGTTAGTGGAATTACCAGAGACTGTAGTAGATCCTCAAGATCAGATCGCTCAGAACCCCTGTCAAAAACTTGGTGGTAGTGAATTTATCATCACTGGACGTGGTGGTTTACCACCTAGCCCCAATGAAAGCTTCAGCAGCGACAATGTTCGGGTTGATTTGGTACAACCTGCTGTCACTAGCAGTAATGTCCAAAGTGCAACTATCAACCAACCGACAATTTCTTCTACTACCAATACTCAAAAAGTTGTCCCTGCGCAAGGATGGGTGTTCAACAAAAAAGGCGATATAGTTCTTACAGCCTACGATCCCGCTGCTACTAATCTTCCCCAGCGCACTTCTTCTAAAACTACTGCGTCTTGCCCCGCACCTTTCTAAGATTTGTCGGTATCTCGTAGGAGTAAAAATGAGGGGTTTATTATGTTACTTAATTATGCGGTTTTGTTCGGGAATTACGTAAGCAATACAAAGAAAGATATTAACAGACGATCGCCTGCATATCGTCAACCAATTTCAGTTAAATACCGTTGGCAAATAGGATATGCTTGGCGATCGCTCTTTTTCTTCACCTTACCTCTAGCTATCATCAGCAGTCTTGCACCAATATGTTCTGCCACAGCCCAAATTGTTGAAGATAGCAGTCTCGATGCTACAGGCAGAACGAGCATTACTCGTGATGTTTTAATTAGGGGTATAACAAGTGATCGCATAGATGGCGGCACTACTCGCGGCTCAAATCTGTTCCACAGTTTTGCGGAATTCAATGTCGGTGCAAACAGAGGAGTTTATTTTTCCAATCCGGCTGAGATTGAAAATATTCTCACTCGCATTACAGGTACAAATCGCTCGAATATTCTGGGAAGACTAGGTGTCTTAGGTAATGCTAATCTTTTTTTCATTAATCCGAACGGAATTGTATTTGGCCCCAATGCCCGCTTAGATATTGGTGGATCATTTATTGGCAGTACTGCGGATAGCATCCTATTTAACGATGGTTCCTTGTTTAGCACCAAAATTGCTGAGAGCACACCACTGTTGACTGTTAGTATACCCGTGGGTTTGCAAATGAGAGCAAAACCAGAAAGTATTGCCGTGCAAGGGGCTGGTGGTTTCCTCAGTAGTTTGCGGGGGCTTGGTTTGATCGTACCTCCTGGTAAAACTTTGTCACTTGTGGGTGGAGACATAAACTTAGACGGTGCTTTTCTTAATGCTCCAGGAGGACGAATTGAACTGGGTAGTGTTGCAGGAAATAGTCTAGTTAATTTAAGCCCAACAAACCAAGGCTGGACAGTAAATTATCAAGGTGTGACAAATTTTGGGAATATCCAAATTTCGAGGAGCTTTGTGGATATTAGCATTGAAGATAACAGTGGTATCCCAGTCCTAGCAGAGAAAGGTAACATCGCTATCCGTGCTTCCCAGTTAGATATAGGCAGAGCCTCTGTTGTCAGAGCCAATACCTTTACCTCTGCACCTGGCGGAGATATTAGTATTGATGTTCAAAAATTTACTATACGAGAAGGTGCGATCGTATCCAGCCGAGCGTTTGACAGTGGCACAGCAGGAAATTTGACAGTAAACGCTTCAGAGGAAGTACAAGTAATTGGCACTTCAGCCAGTGGTTTATTTGCTAGTAGTTTGACTACTTCATCTGAGGAAGGAGCCACAGGCGCAGCAGGAAATCTAACTATTAATACAAGTAAGTTACTAGTTCGGGATGGGGCAGTAATAACAACTGATACTTTTGGTGCAGGCAAAGGGGGAAACTTAACAGTAAATGCTACAGAGGAAATACAAATCATAGGTACCTCACCCAGAGGTCAATCTCCCACTAAGCTCTCTACTTCAGCACTTCCAGGCTCAACAGGAACAGCTGGTGACTTGACAATCAACACAGCCACTTTAATAGTACGCGATGGAGCACAGATTGGTGCTGGCACTTTTGGCGCAGGTAACGGGGGCAATCTAACAGTAAATGCCTCTAACAAAGTGCTATTAGCTGGTATCTCTGTCACAGGTCAGTTTCCTAGTGGCTTATTCACTTCAGCACAACCAGGTTCAACAGGAACGGCGGGAGACATAACAGTTAACACTCCTACTTTACAAATTCAAGACGGAGCAGGAATATCTGTGAGAAGTCGAGGACAAGGCTTTGCAGGAAATCTCAACATCAATGCAGATTCTCTCCGCTTGGAGAATAAGGGAACCATAACAGCCGAAGCCAGTTCAGGAAGTGGTGGTGATATCTATTTAAATGTGCAAGATTACCTGCTGATGGTAGGTGAAAGTATTATCTCTGCTACCGCACTCGATGGTAATGGTGGCAATATTTTTATCAATGACAACCCAAATTACCGAGGCTTTTTAATTGCCCCACCCAACGAAAACAGTGATATCACTGCTAATGCTGGCAGTGGGCAAGGAGGTAAAGTGACGATCAACTCTGCTGGCATTTTTGGATTTGTACCTCGCAGTCGCCAAGACTTAGAAAGGTTGCGTCCAAATGATTTAGATCCAAGACAGATACCAACCAACGATATCACTGCTGTTTCACAACAAAATCCGAGCTTGAGTGGTACTGTGACTCTCAACACTCCAGAAGTTGATCCTAGTCGCGGTTTAGTGGAATTACCAGAGACTGTCGTAGATCCCCAAGATCAGATCGCCCAAAATCCCTGTCAAAGAGGTAGTGGTAGCGAATTTATCATCACTGGACGTGGTGGTTTACCACCTAATCCGAATGAAATGCTCAGTAATGACAATATTCGTGTTGATTGGGTAGAGCCTGTCGGCAGTAGAGGTAATTCTCAAAGTATAAAAATTAATCACTCATCTACTCAGCTGAGTGCCAAAAAGATTGTTCCCGCTCAAGGATGGGTGTTCAATCAAAAAGGTGATGTAGTTCTCACAGCCTACAACCCCACTGCTACTAATCTTCCCCAGCGCACTTCTTCTAAAACTACTGCGGCTTGCCCCGCACCTTTTTAAGGTTTGTCGATATTTCAATTAGGAGTAAGAATGAGGAGTCTATTATGTTATTTAATTATGCGGTTTTATTCGGGAATTACTTAGATGATAACAAAGAAGTTATTAACAAACGATCGCCTGCATATCGTCAACCAATTTCAGTTAAATACCGTTGGCAAATAGGATATGCTTGGCGATCGCTCTTTTTCTTCACCTTACCTCTAGCTATCATCAGCAGTCTTGCACCAATATGTTCTGCCACAGCCCAAATTGTCGAAGATAACAGTCTCGATACCACAGGAAGAACCAGCGTTACTCGTGATATTGAGATCAGGGGTATAGTAAGCGATCGCATCGATGATGGGACTACTCGCGGCTCAAACCTTTTTCACAGTTTTGCGGAATTCAATGTTGGTGAAAATAGGGGAGTTTATTTTTCCAATCCGGCTGGAATTGAAAATATTCTCACTCGCGTCACAGGTGGCAATCCCTCCAACATTCGAGGGACACTTGGTGTTTTGGGTAACGCGAATCTTTTCTTCATTAATCCGAATGGAATTGTATTTGGCCCTAATTCCCGCTTAGATTTGGGCGGTTCATTTTTTGGCAGTACAGCCAGCAGTGTAGTATTTGACAATGGATTTGAATTTAGCACCACCAACCCGCAAGCGCCACTGTTGAGTGTAAATATTCCCGTAGGATTGCGATTTCGGGATAATCCGGGAGACATCACCACTAATCGTTCTGTAGTGGGTGATAGTGTTTTTAGTAGTTTTCTTCAAGTGCAACCGGGAAAGTCTTTAGCACTGGTAGGCGGTAACGTTAGCTTAGATGGCGCTATTCTTTTCGCACCAGGAGGAAGAATTGAGATAGGGGGATTGTCAACAGCAGGAACAGTGGGAATAAATCCTGATGGCAGCCTGAGTTTTCCCGATGGTGTAGCGCGAGGGGATGTATTGTTTAACAATGAGGCGATCGCTTCTGTAGTTGCTAGTGATGGAGGCGATATTGCAATCAATGCTCGAAAGTTAAATATTTTGGTAGGTAGTGGTTTATACGCAGGGATAAGGCAAAATTCAGGTTCCACTAGTAGTCAGGGGGGAAACATCACATTAAATGCTAGTGAGACAACAGTAGCAAATAGCTTTATTTACAACTTTGTGAATTTTGGGGCTGTAGGTAATTCAGGAAACATAAACATTGATACTGGACGATTAACCCTTACTGATAGCGCAGAGATTGCAACTTATACTTTAGGTCAAGGAAATGCAGGAAATGTGACTGTTAATGCTTTTGACTCAGTAGAAGTCATAGGTGGCAGTATTTTGGGTTCTCTTGTCCTAAGAGGGGCTATCGGTCAAGGGGGAGATTTGACGATCAATACTAAACGTTTGAGTATACGAGATGCATCTATACTAGCAACTAGTACACTTGGCAATGGAAATGCTGGCAACCTACTCATAAGAGCTAGTGACTTGGTAGAAGTGCTTGGCACAGGAGAGCCCGATGTAGATCCTTCTTTAAGGGCTAGCGTAGAAACAGGAGCCACAGGGAATGGCGGAGACTTAACTATCGAGACGAAAAACTTGGTGATTAGAAACGCCCAAGTAGGAACTTCAGTCTTTGGTAAAGGAAATGCAGGCAATCTCACAGTTCGCGCTACCGAGTCAGTAGAAATCATCGGCAAAGTCTTTAGAAGCAATCCAGATCCTGAAAAGCCACCAATTAGAAACCCTGCTGGCTTGTTTTCTCAAGTGAATAGACAAGGAGAAGGTAACGGGGGAAACATAACAGTTGAAACTCCACGTTTAAGTGTTGGTGATGGTGGCAAAATCCAAGTTGCTGTTTTCGGTAAAGGTAATGCAGGCAATATACTGATTCGTGCTTCTGATATCGACATCTATGACACACCAGGCAAGGCTGACTTCTTTCAGGGGGGTATATTTGCCGGTTTTCAAGTAGATGAGGATGAAACTACGGCTCCACCCAAAGGCGATTTTGGCGGCACAGTAACCATAGAAACTGATAGATTACGCGTTAGAGATGGAGGAACAATAACAGTATTTACTGAGGGTGATGGCAATGCAGGTACATTGCGAATCACTGCTAAGGATTATATAGAAGTATCCGGTGAAGTTTTTGGTAAAACAACCAACCGTAGATTCACGAGTTCAATCAGTGCAAGAGCGACAGCAGATAGTACAGGTAACGGTGGTACATTGATACTTGATACTGACAAATTAATTGTTAGGGATCAAGGACAAATAACCGTCAGCAGCGAAAATAACAAACCCGCAGGAAACTTAGAAATCAAAGCTCGCACCATCAAACTAGACAATCGAGGGGGCATCACAGCTACTGCCAGGGGAGGTGACGGTGGTAATATCACTCTCAACATCCGCGACTACTTATTTATGCGCCGCAATAGTGAGATTTCTACCTCCGCAGGTACAGCAGAAACTGGCGGTGGTAACGGTGGCAATATCTTTATCAATTCTCCAAATGGCTTTTTAATTGCCCCACCCAACGAAAACAGTGATATCACCGCCAATGCTTTCACCGGGCAAGGAGGTAAAGTGACGATCAACTCTGCTGGCATTTTTGGATTTGTACCTCGCAGTCGCCAAGACTTAGAAAGGTTGCGTCCCAACGATTTAGATCCAAGACAGATACCAACCAACGATATCACTGCTGTTTCACAACAAAATCCGAGCTTGAGTGGTACTGTGACTCTCAACACTCCAGAAGTTGATCCTAGTCGCGGTTTAGTGGAATTACCAGAGACTGTCGTAGATCCCCAAGATCAGATCGCCCAAAATCCCTGTCAAAGAGGTGGTAGTAGCGAATTTATCATCACTGGACGTGGTGGTTTACCACCTAATCCGAATGAAATGCTCAGTAATGACAATGTTCGTGTTGATTGGGTAGAGCCTGTCGGCAGTAGAGGTAATTCTCAAAGTATAAAAATTAATCACTCATCTACTCAGCTGAGTGCCAAAAAGATTGTTCCCGCTCAAGGATGGGTGTTCAATCAAAAAGGTGATGTAGTTCTCACAGCCTACAACCCCACTGCTACTAATCTTCCCCAACGCACTTCTTCCAAAACTACTGCGGCTTGCCCCGCACCTTTTTAAGATTTGTGAATTTTTTAAACTAAGTGGAGATGGAGATTATAATATGCGGCTTACTCAAACCGTTTTTATTCGCAAGTTAAAGAATTCGGTCAAAAGAATTTATAAAAAACGTTCATTATTTTTGGCAAGTTTGCTGTTTCTTTTTTCAGCAGTAACTCCGCCTGTAGTCGCCACAATTCCACCAGCAATCTCGATTGTACAAACTCAGCAAGATGCCAGACAATTAGCTAACAAAGCTATTCAATTATATCGCTCTGGAAAGATTCAAGAAGCGGCAGATTTATGGGAAAAAGCAGTGCCTGCCTTTGCTACTCAAAAAGATAGCTTAAACCAAGCAATGGCTTTGAGCAATCTTTCTTTAACTTATCAACAATTAGGACAATGGGAGCAAGCTAAAAAAGCCAGTGAAGATAGTTTATCTGTGCTGAAGATTCAACCCCAGAGCCAAGAGAAATTAAAAATCTTAGCTCAAGCATTAGATATTCAAGGCAATTTGTACAGAGAAATGGGACGGGCAGCAGATGCTCTCAGTAATTGGCAAGAAGCGACAAAAATCTATGGTCAAATCAATGAATCAAACAAATTAGACCAGAGTAAGATTAATCAAGCTCAAGCTATGCAAGATTTGGGTCTTTATCCCCGTGCTTGCAATAATTTATTGGAAGTTTTAAATCAAGAAGTAGGGGTTAAAAATTGTCAAGAATTCAGTCAATTAAGTTCTCAAGAGTTAAGAACAAAGTTTGAACAAAGTACTAGCAATTCACCTTCTTTAAATGTCATATTGGGATTGAGAAGTTTAGGCGAACTGCTAAGAGTTATTGGTCAACCAGAACAATCAGAAATTGTTTTGGAACGCAGTTTAAACTTAGTGCAAAAATTGAATTCCCCGGAAGAACAAGCTGCTACTTATCTGAGTATAGGTAACACGGCAAAAGCTTTAGCTGAAAGTGAAAGGGTACGTCGTAGACGAGAAAATTATGACCAGAAAGCGTTAGATGCTTATAGTCAAGTACTTAAGCTTAGTAAATCTGCAATTACGCGACAGCAAGCACAACTAAATCAACTCAGTCTCTTGCTTAAACTGAAAAGATTTTCTGAAGCAGAAGCTTTATGGACATCTTTGAATTCTCAACTCAGTAACTTACCACCAAGTCGCACGGGAATTTATCAGCAAATCAACTTAGCTCAGAGTTTAGTAAGATTAGCGCAAACAGAAAAATTCCAATTAAAGGCTAATTCTCAACTTCCTAGTTTTAACGATATTGACCAAATTTTAACTCGCTCTGCTGCACAAGCTAAAAGTTTGGGAGACAATCAAGCCGAAGCTTATGCTTTAGGAAATCGTGGTGCATTGTATGAGAGGAGCGGGAATAAGGAGGATTTATCACAAGCGGCAACATTCACGAATCAAGCTTTGAGTAAAGTTTCTAGCCTAGAAGCGCCACAGATAAGCTATCAGTATTTTTGGCAACTGGGTAGGATACGTAAAGCCCAACAAGAAATTCCAGATGCGATCGCTGCCTATACCAAAGCTTATAACGCCTTGCAGTCATTGCGCAGCGATTTAGTAGCGGTGAATCCAGAAGTACAGTTTTCTTTTCGAGATACTGTCGAACCGATTTATCGACAATTAGTCGAGTTAGAGTTGGAGTATGCTGATTCCCTAAAGAAAGCGGGAAAAAATGAAGAAAGTCAAAAACGGATTACTCAAGCTCGTGATGTGATTGAATCTCTGCAATTGGCTGAAATCAACAATTTCTTTCGCGAAGCTTGTGTAGAGGCAAATCCCAGAAATATTGATGAAGTAGATGCTAGCGCCGCAGTTATTTATCCGATTATTTTGCCAGATAGGTTGGAGGTAATTCTCAGTCTTCCAAATAAATCTCCACAGCTTTATACAACTAAGATTACTAAACCGGAACTGGATAAGACTGTAGAACAGATGCAGCGTTTTCTGAGGGTTCCTCAAAGTGATATTGAAGAATCTTTGCCTTACTACCAAACAGTTTATAATTGGCTAATTCGACCTTTAGAAAAAGACTTGGCAAGCAGTAAAGCCAAAACTCTAGTGTTTGTGCTAGATGGAGAACTACGAAACATTCCTATGGCTGTGCTGCACGATGGCAAAAATTATTTATTAGAAAAGTATGCGATCGCTTTGACTCCCGGTTTGCAACTATTCAACCCCAAACCCCTAGCAGACATTAAGATTCAAGCTTTAACCGCAGGATTAAGCCAAGTTCGCAATGATTTACCAGCACACGAAGGTTTTGAACCGTTGCCTAACGTACCTTTAGAACTAGAACGAATTAAGAAGCTGGGAATTTCAACTAAGTCTCTTCTCGACAATCAATTTACTAGCAAAGAGATTCAAACTGAGATTGATGACTCTGCTTTTCCAATTGTTCACTTAGCTACTCATGCTCAATTTAGCTCCAATGCTGAAGATACCTTTATTCTATTTTGGGATAGACGCATTAATGTCAAACAGTTGGGTAGCTTACTACAAGACAATACACTCAAACCGCGCAGACAAATAGAATTACTAGTTCTCAGTGCTTGCGAGACAGCTATTGGCGATCAAAGAGCTGCTTTAGGACTAGCGGGGGTTGCGGTGCGCTCTGGTGCTCGTAGTACACTTGCAACATTATGGTCAGTGCAAGATGAAAGTACTGCTAAATTCATGGGCGAATTGTATAGCCAGTTAGAACAAGCCAAAAAGACAAAGCTCAACAAAGCACAAGCCCTCCAGCAAGCACAACTAACTCTTCTTAAAGATAAACAGTACAGTAATCCCCATTTCTGGGCTCCTTTTGTTGTTGTCGGCAACTGGCAATAAGGAGCAGGGAACAGGAGACAAGGGATAGGGAACAAACAAGGTTGGGGAAAATAATGTTGTGTAATTAATTCTGTCTAGGAACTTAATAGGAAATATTTCTCGTTACCACCGTGAAATGAGGATACTGGTAACGAGAAAAAGACTACATTGTAAATACATGAGTGAGAAATGCTATTAACTAAACGCTAAAAATCATCCGGGATGAGTACTTGGTCAATTTCAATAATCACACCATTCGTGGTAGTAGTAGAGGGATGTTTGGCGATCGCATTATTTAACTGAACTGTGCCATCAGCCCGATCGCTGATTTTAACCTCTGCGCCTTCCACAGTTTTGATTGTCCCACTATTCACTTGCTTGGGAGTGATTTCACCAGAGACCAAATGATATTTTAAAATTTTAATTCGGTTGTCTGGCTGGCTGTATCGCTTGAAGACGTTATCGGGTAAAGAATCAAAGGCACTATCTGTTGGAGCAAAAATCGTGAAATAACCCGGTTTTTTTAGCGAGTCAAAAAGCCCAGCCTCTTTCAATTCATCAACCAGATTTGCAAATTTTTTATCTTTGGTAAGAGTATCTGCAATGGTACTGTTAGAGGTACGATAGGGATAGTTCTTATAAGCTGACGGTTGAAACAAAGCAAAGCGTGGAAAGAATCTTCTCGCTAAAACCGGAGAACTTATTAATGTTGTGACACCAACAATTCCTATAAGACACGCTAATTTGACCGATGTTTTTTTGCCTGTCAAGGCACGAAAATCCTTATCAAACATAAGTGTATCTAACCAATGCGGTATTTTAATGCTAATACTACAATGGCTCGGTAATATATTTCGGAAAAAAAGTTTATAAAATATGTTAAGTTTTGGATATATTTTATTGATTACTTGCTAATATTAGAAGCTTTGTATTATTTATTATATTTATATTGAGTAACTATACTTAAAATATAGTAAATACAGAATGGAAGTTTGTTTTTTTAACTTGAGCTCTGTTAATCTAACCTCAAAAATTCAAGGTACACAAAAGTACAATTTAATACCTCTATACATTGAAATAATAACAAGTCTGCTTTTCCATAAGTTAGCTTCTCAACAAAATATAGGAATCCGGTTGATGACTGAAAAAATTAAGTATTTGTATGGGAGGTAGTTTGCGGTGTAGATTTTCTGACCGCAAAACTGCCTTCGTTGTGTTATGACTTTAGTTTAACGCACCCAACCTTTGAAAACGTTGCCTTACGTTTCGCGACAACATACCCTACGTGTCGTCATTATCTATAATCACCTTTTGGAGAATTAGTATTAGAGAGGGATGTGCTTCATTAACTTGCAATCCGCTATATATGTGATCGTACTTTATTCGGAGAGGTTGCAACGGTGCTAATAAAACTCCTCCAGATTGTTGCCCTTGTTGCACCTGCGTAGCGATCGCGTTAGGGGACAGGAAAAAGGAGTAAAATTCTAAATACTTCTCCTACTCTCCCCCTTTTCCACTCTTCAATCTCCCAAGCTCTTACTCCCCTCTACCTTATTTACTTTTGCTTCTCCACAGGAGCTAATTTTAGAGATACCTGTCGAAGTTGAATATTAAGCGTGGCTTGCAATTTCATCTTTTTCCCGTCCCACATCCTGCTATGAAGCCTACTTGAATAAACTTTGCCTGAGTGTGATCTTGCCGTAGTTACAACAAAATTTTACTACTCAAGCAAAGCTTTGGACAAGTACCACTGCTTTACCTAGCTTTTGGGAGCTGGTAAATGGATGCGCAATCTGAATAGACGCCATACGTTTAATTTTGGTTCCTAGCGAAGCAATAGATAATAGTGAATTGCGAGTTCCACAATAATAGATTGATATCTCTAGCTGGGCAGACGATTAATATCTGGCAGTTTAAGTCGAACCAGATGATCGGTATATTAGATATTTGGGGTTATTGCAAACACGAACAACTCAAAAGTCACGGCAACTACGATGCAAGCGATCGTGTGGATTGCGCATTATATCAACAAGCAAATCAGATACAACTATTTGGCGTTTTGAATTGTACAACACAGCACCAGGAGCAGCTATTCCTGGAGGTTTTAAACTAAAACTACTCACTGAAAATTTACAACCTTTTTCTAACAACGGAGATATCGCCACAACAACTATAGAACAACTGTTTGTAGAAGTTATCTTATAACCTGGTGAAGGTATGGTTTGAGAAATAGAACCGCTTCCTGAAAACTACGATCAAGAAATTCTCAGAATTTAAGTTTTGTCTAGATTGTTACATACTACTATTATGGTGGAAAATTGTTATATATATCCACCAAAAAATCAATGAGAGAACAAGACAATAAGCAAATACGCATTTGGGCAATGCTCTGTCATCTCTCAGCTTTGTTATGGATACCATTGGCTTTATTAGTATTGCTCAAAATACCTTTATATCTACCTTTACTCAATTTATTAGGGCCGCTCATCATTTGGCGATGGAAAAAGGCACAAAACCCTTGGATTGATTTCCAAGGAAAAGAAGCTTTAAATTTTCAACTTTCGCTGACAATTTATACTTTAGTTGTCATTATTATTTCCTTATTTTTAGTTTTTACAACCTGTGGAATTGCTTTGACAACTGACATGAAATCGCAACAATTAGAAATAATTTTTAATACATTATTAACTTTTTTAGGTATCTTAATTTTATTATTAATGCTAATGCAATTAATTTTAGTAATTTTTGCAGCAATAAAAGCCTACAAAGGACAACATTATCGTTATCCTTTCACCATTAGATTTTTACAGTAAATTTGTTCTCTATTCTTCGCACAAGATGAGCCACATATACTTGGAGATTTTCTCGTTAATAGATGCAGTTTTTTATCATGGGTAATTCAGTAGATTTAATACAAGTGGTTTTGCTCATCTATGAAATGCATTAAGTAGAACAACCAAAGTTAAAGTAAAATTCATTCTGTAAAATACCTAACTTCTTTGAGAAGTCGAACATCTATATTTTTAGTTTAATTATATTGAATTTTTCCTAATATTTTAGTTATTTTTTTAACATTTTCTCTTTTCTCAAATATTTTAAGCATTTATACTTTTTTTATCACTGATTTTTCTATTATCAAGACATCATAAGATTTAACTTAATCATCTCTAAAAATTAAAACTATAATTAAATTTAACCGAAGAAAATACTTCTCTAGAAACTTCTTAGGAGAGTAAGTAATGACTCAAGAATATTCCACAAAATGGTGGGCTGCTTTTTCATGCCTTGCTTTCATTGAAGGCATTTTGCTGGTGATGTTATTTTCGGGACGAGGTTCGGTATTAATTATAGCAGCATTGATTTTTATTGCTCTATTAATGTTTTTTCTGCCACGGGCAGATGATGTAGTAGCACTGACATTCGACCGAGATAAAATAGACAACAAAATCAATTCTCTCAACAAAAAAATGTCTACTACTAAGAATAGAGTTGATAAGTTATTTATTTTATCAATGCCAGAATCAATGTATAAAACTCTCCAAAAAATTAACTCTGGTAGCTATGGTAATTATGATTTATCAGCAAAATTAGAAAGGGAACTATATTTCCTACGAGATATAGGTTACATAGATGATATAGAAGAAATTCGCGATATCCCTTATAAGGGAAATAATCTTTCTAACTATGTAAAAATAACATCAGCAGGAAAGCAATTTATTGAACTGCGTAAGAGCATCGAAGAAGAGAATAGTAAGAAGAAAGATTAAGTAGGTCGATACAAATAAAGCTAACTAGTGAGCCACTGCGATGCGCGGGTTAAGCGCGCTGTAGCAACTGTCGTCGGCTTTGCCGACTTGTAGACGCCCGTCAGGGCGGCTTCCTGGAGGGTAGCGACTGGCGTGAACTGGCGTAGACGCCCGTGCTTGCCGCAGGCTAGGGCGGCTTCAAGGTAGGGTACCCGTAAGGGTTAGGATCGTCATTTGTCCTTTGTCATTTGTCATTGGTAAAGGCTTCAAGCATAGTTACTTTTCGTAACTCGCTTTACACTTAGTACGATATTAACTGTCTTGAACAATCTCTAAACCGATCTCTAGAATTTGCCCTCCGCAGTTGTAAAAAAAGGCGATCGCTTGTTTACACTAACTCTGGCTCACCTAGCCAAAGTATGTGATCGCATCATTAATATTGGTTAATTAGTTCTAAATAGCCGTTTACAGCATTTTCTACAGAGAACTTGTGAGCTTGTTGTTGTAAAGCTTCAATATCTGTGGGATACTTAAGTGTAGATATAATGGCACTAGCCATATTTATTTCATCCCCGACAGGCACTAATTTACCAAACTTGCCACCCTCCAAAATTTCACTAGGGCCGCTAACACAATCTGTAGAAACGACTGGAGTACCACAAACCATCGCTTCTACCAGTACAAGACCGAATGCTTCAAAAGTAGAAGACAGGACAAATACCGCAGCTTTGGACATATAAGCATAAGGATTCAAGATAAAACCAGGTAGAGCAACTTCCGAGGTTAAACCCAACTCTGCAATTAGCGCTTCCAGTCGCGATCGCTCATATCCTTCACCCAAAATCATCAACCGGGCTGTTATCTGCTTGCGCACAATCGCAAGTGCTCGAATGAGAGTCGGAAAATCTTTCTCTTGACTCAAACGCCCTACTCCTAAAATCACCGGAGGCGCTCCCTCCACAAACCATTCATGCTCTATCGGCTCTTTTGCTTGTTCAAGCAGTTGGGGAGTTACGGCTGGATTGTATATCACTCGCATACGTTTTAAGGGTTGTCCAGCCATCCGCTCTAAATCATCTGCAACTCCTTGAGATACGGGAGCTATGGCATCAGCCCAGCCATAAAACCAGAGGAAATTTCTCAATAAAAAGGCTGTCGGACTGACTCTTACTCTCCACGGACTGTTCTCTAGAAAACTTGACAAAATAGTATGAGAACTGATGACAATCTGCGTTCTCACTCCTGCCAAGTACTTAGCCATTGACCCGTAGTTAATATCATCTCCAGTTACTAAAGCGTCGGGTTGGACTTTTCGTAAATACCGTGCCAAGGATAACAAATACGAGAACTTATATAAACCCCGATTTCGACACTGAAGTTCTACCAATCGTGCCTTGGGAGGGAGCCATTTCAATGCTTCTCCCTCTGCCTTTAAAACAATAATATCTACCGCCAAGCCGCGTTCGACAAAACCCTGGGCTAAACTCAGAGTAGCTCGATTGCCACCGTCAGCATCAAGGGTTATGAGCAAAAAGCTCACAACTTTTTCCTGTTTGCTAGATTTGTTCACTAACTTTTACCTAGCTTGACCAAAAATTAAGTATCCCGCAGTAGGATTGAGGGACGATTTCAAAATAGTCGAGAATAGCAATATAGCCACTAAGAAGAAAATATGCTTAACACTCACTATCTGTTTCTAATCCCTATCGCTTATTTTGATAGAAATCGGACATTATGAGATCTCCACACAGATAGATGATTTTATTAATCTGTGATTGCAAAAATATGACCACTAGACCTGAACAAAATAAACTCTTCTAAACTCAAGCCTAAAAAGTCAAAATATTTCAGGTGAGACTTACGATTCTCAATAATTAATACGTGTGTACTGCTTTTACCCAACAGTTTAAATTTAGTTATGGCTCATCCTCAGAAAAAGTCACTCTCATCTCAAGCAATAGTGACATTACTTATAAGTAAGTTGTATAGGTATAAATAATAACAATACAAGCTTATTAGTAGAACGATAAAAAAGACACGAACACTAAGTTTTAGAATAACCGTTGTATCTCTCGTCACTGATTAAAAAAAGTAGAATAAAAACGTCACAATTACTGCCAACATAAACAGCAGAGGCGTGTTAACTTGTTAAGTTCACCGTCTCCTCTCTTTGCATCACCAATGCATCTGTACCATTTATACCCCGAACACCTTGAAGAAATTGTCAAGAGCAGCAGTATAGATATACACATTGCTCAACTTAACTTTATTTCTCTTCAAGATGAAATTGCCTACGATTATTTGTTAATTTCTGAGCATTTGCCACGTACCAACACAGGTATGGTTAAGAGTGGCTGGCTGCATCGGTACGCTCATGTTGCCTCTGGTGGTTGGTGGTGTTCTGGGCTAGATCCCCTAAGTAATTGGCAAGCGATGGAGTGGGGTTGCTTTAAGCCAAGACAGCCCCGATTGAATGAGAAAGGCAAGTCTATCAAGTACGAACATCCTCCCTGCACAGCAACGCGAGTCTTTTGTCTGCGAGTTCCTCTGCACGTCTGGCAGCAAGTTGCCCAGCGTTACAATCAAGCTATGCCTGAAAATATCAGCATAGCTGAAAATGGTGAGGCTGTGGGTTTTTGGCAATGGGTGATGGAACAAAACATACCCGTGATTATCTGTGAGGGCGTCAAGAAAGCTGCTGCACTATTAACACAAGGATATGCAGCTATAGGCATTCCTGGAATTACCAGTGGCTACCGCGTTACCAAAGATGAATTGGGCAAAGTTATCAGTCGTCAGATCATACCCGACTTAGCTGTATTTGCGCTCAAAAAGCGCACGTTTTATATTTGCTTCGATTTTGAAACTCAACCCAAAAAAATTGCGGCGGTAAACAATGCCATCTCTCAACTAGGTTTTTTATTCCAGGCAAAAAATTGTCCTGTACAAGTCATCGATTTGCCAGGGATGGAAAAAGGGGTTGATGAGTTTATTGTTGCTAAAGGTGCGATCGCTTTCGAGAAAGTATATCGTCAAAGCATGGATTTAGAAGTTTACCTTGCTCAAACAAAACCCCATAGCGAGTTAACTGTTGCTCCGGCACTTACTCTCGACTGTCGTTATTTAGGAGAAATAACTTTTCCTGATTCTGGAATAGTAGGAATAAAATCAGCAAAAGGAACAGGTAAAACTACAGCCCTGCAAGCACTTGTCAAGCGAGTAAAAAGTAGAAAGAAACCAGTTTTATTAATAACTCACAGAATCCAACTTGGGCGATTTTTATGTGAAAAGATTGGTATTCAATGGGGAATGGGTAAAGAAGATATAGAGAGTGGGAGAGTCGCAGAAGAAGGAATTGCTAAATTACTTTCTCCTTTTTCAGATTTTTCAGGGCAGGGACAAAGCACCATCCCTACCAAGTCACTTGGATTATGTGTTGATTCTCTTTGGAAAATTCATCCTCAAGATTGGCAAGGAGCAGTGGTTATTTTAGATGAAGTAGAGCAATCTTTATGGCATCTACTAAATAGCAGTACTTGTAAAGAAAAGCGCGTCAAAATCTTAAAAGTATTTCAGCAGCTAATTTCTACAGTGTTGACTACAGGTGGATTAGTTATTGCTCAGGATGCTGATTTATCGGATGTTTCTTTAGAATATTTACAAGCATTAGCAGGAATTAAACTAACACCCTGGGTAATTGTTAATCAATGGAAACCACAACGCGGTTGGGATGTAACTTTTTACGATTCTCCTAATCCAACTCCACTAATTCACCAACTAGAATTAGATTTACTTGCAGGAAGAAAATGCTATGTTACAACTGATAGTCGCTCTGGACGCTACAGTTGTGAAACTATAGCAAGTTATTTGAAAGAGCGATTACAAAAACTGCAACAACAATTTCCCAAAACTTTAGTAGTGAGTAGTCTCACAACCAACACTCCAGGGCATGAAGCAGCCGATTTTATAGGAGCTATTAATCATAAAGTTACTGAATACGATTCTGTTTTTGTCACTCCTAGCCTGGGAACAGGAATTAGTATTGATGTTAAACATTTTGATTGTGTTTACGGAATTTTTCAAGGAGTAATTCCTGACTCAGAAGCACGACAGGCATTGTCAAGAGTACGCGATGACGTGCCGCGAATAGTATGGTGTGCCAAGCGCGGTATTGGTTTAATCGGTTCTGGCAGCACCAATTATCGGTTGCTATCTTATTGGTATCAAGAAAATCAAAAAGAGAACTTGTCTTTACTTAGTCCCCTTCATCATATAGATGTGGATTTACCATTAGTTTACGATCCAATTCATCTACGAACTTGGGCAAAACTAGCAGCAAGAGTTAATGCTTCTATTAGCTTGTATCGAGAATCTATGAAAGATGGCTTAACGAATGATGGCCATCAAATTCAAATGCGTAGTAATGCAGTTCATAATAATATTATTCGAGATTTACGTCTGGCTTTTTTAGCAACTGATCCAAATGATTTGCCAACTCGCAGAAGGCTGATTATAGAAATTGTGAAAGTGCAAAAAGATTGGTCACAAAGACGGTACAAAGCCAAAGATATTAAGCGTAAATTTAGAGAAATAAAGCAACAAAATCAATTAGCGGCAGCAATTGCTGTAGTTCATGCTCCAGATATTGATTACATAGAATATGAGCGGTTATTAGCTAAACATTCATTAACTAATGAGGAGCGAAATCAAATTGATAAATATATTCTCAAACAAAGATATGGTGTGAGTGTCACTCCTCAACTCAAGTTATGGGATGACAA
Organism: Chlorogloeopsis sp. ULAP01; assembly: GCF_030381805.1. Classification (NCBI taxonomy): domain Bacteria; kingdom Bacillati; phylum Cyanobacteriota; class Cyanophyceae; order Nostocales; family Chlorogloeopsidaceae; genus Chlorogloeopsis; species Chlorogloeopsis sp. ULAP01. The sequence continues at coordinate 437,057 of NZ_JAUDRH010000004.1, read as the reverse complement.
AGGCTATTATGGCCAATTACTAACCCATTATTATCTTACACATCAGAGTGAGTATTTTCGCATTAGAGATAAACAAGAATGGCATCAACAATTATCTTGGGGAGAAGGAAAAGTTTTTCTACCAGACTTAAAAATTTACACTTTGAAAGTAGAAGTATTAAGAGCTTTAGGAGTCCTCAATTTTCTAGAACCACAACGAAAGTTTACTGAAAATGATGCCGAGCTACTTGTATTTAGAAATACTGCTGTTAACTTTAGTAAAGATATCAAAAGAACACTTGGTATTAATTTAGTTAGAAAAAATGAAAATACTTCGGCGTTAAGAATACTCAATCGATTATTAAAGTTGCTGGGTTTGAAGCTAAAGCGGATCAATGAGTTTTATCAAATCGACTCAGAGACACTAAATGATGGCAGGGAAAAAATATTTACTGTTTGGCAGCAACGAGATGAATTAATGTTAACCGCTCATAAAGGCATAGGATCTAATATTACGAATTATCCCTTTGACAAGCAATCTGAAAAGCAGTGGCTACAACCAGAATTAGCCCTGCGGTAAGGTGTCTTTGTAGATTATTCAGATTATCAAAAATAGCTTTAGACTCTGATGGAGAACTCTACCACATACTCAAACTAGGAACTCCTTACTAGCTACTGGGAAAGAAATTCTTCCCAATCCCCAATCACTAATCCCCAGTCCCCTTGAGAAGTACAAATTTATTGTTTCAAAATTTAGCTTCCCAGTGCTAGCATTCCCAAATTATTGCGTTTTTGGGGATTGCGATTGGAAACTCATCAACTTGACTTGTTCTCACTCTCGGAAATTAGTTCTGCACCAACTAGTAGAACACCTGTGTTGCTGATGGATGAGAAGACTTTAACAAAGTGGAAATCACAAATCACCATCCATCAACAACAAGTAAGAGCAAGCAAACCAACTCAACAAGCTACCTTATTTCAAATGCCATCAGCACACATCGATCCTGGTGCGATCGATCCCTTTAATTTGTCGCCATGTTCTTTATCATTTTATCGATTGCCAACAAATAACCCTGGTGAAGCCTGTCTGTACTTTGTCATAGACATAGCAGCAAACTTGCTACTCTATATCGGAGAAACTTGTAAATCTAATAAAAGATGGAAAGGTGTACACGATTGCAAGCAATACATTGAAAATTACTTGGACTTGCACTACCGTTATGAATTAAAAACAGCAGTGAATATAGCCTTTTGGTGGGATGCGCCAACTAAAACGCGATCGCGCCAAAGGCTAGAACTGACACTCATTCAAAAATGGAAGTCTCCCTTTAATAAGGAGAACTGGAGACTCTGGGGGCAACCTTTTGGGTAACTAGAAAAGACGGAGTCGCGGCTATACAAATCTAATTCACCTAGCCAGTTTAGTTTGTATAGCTGCGATATGTATATTTATAAAAGCGCTATATTCATATTTATTGAAGCAAAGCGCACAAACTGACAATCATACAGAACTCCGCAATTCAACCTAAAAAATTACGCGAAGCATGGGAGCAAGGTTTGCAGCAGGGATTAACCCAAGTTGCACTCAATATGCTGCGGGAAGGCATCGATTTAGCTTTAGTAGTAAAATTAACCGGACTAACACTTGAAAGAGTTAAGAATTTGCAAGCCAGTGATGCAGATGATTCTCAAATACTAATAAAAGATTTTCTTGAATTGAGTGAGACATCATTAAACAACATTTGGCTCGATCCAGAGGAAGACGAAGCTTGGAAGGATCTATAGAAAAACTTGGTAAAGGCGATGTCGTCTCAGTGCCTTTTCCATTTTCTGATGTATTTACCACTAAAAGACGACCTGCTTTAGTAATTGCAGAATCAGATAGTAACAATATTATGGTCTGTCCTATCACCAGTAAAGCAGGTAGAGATTATGAAATTAAGTTAGAAGACCAAAACTTCAAGGTTGGTAAACTAAACCTAAGTCATTGCTATATTCGCCCTAACATTATTGCAACCGTTGAGAAAAATAATATTATTCGCCATATAGGAAAAGTGAAGGGCGAAAAAACTAATGAAGTCATGACTGTAATTATTGAAATTCTTCAAAAGCCTCCCGAACCTCCACCAGCATCAAAAGCTTTAGAACGAGGCAAAAGTCCAAAAGTATAAAGTTTGTAAGCTTGGTGAAAGTGCAATATGACGTTCAAAGTAGCAACCAGCCTCAGAAAGAATCTTTTTTAACTCAGAAGTAAATGACACGCCCATCTAGGAAGTTGCCTTGATTAATTCTTGTCAAATGTCCACTTCGCTGTATCTGTAATTTTCATAGCTGCAATAGCGATCGCACATAATTTGGTAATTGCAACTAACCATCACAGAGACTTTGAGCAAATCTAGAGCCTAGAAGTAGAAAGGCTCCAAGTTTCATTGTTACCCTACTTCTAGAAGCACGGAGGAAATCAATTATGTTGAAAGTCTTTGCTGACAGGGGTGGTACATTCACAGATATTGTTGCTGTTACTGATAATCAGGCAATTATAGACAGACTCTTAGAACATCAAGAACGTTTTTTGATTGTTCCCCTTCCTAACCAGCAATGTGTAATAGTCTACAAACTACTCTCAGAAAATCCCGAAAAATACCAAGATGCAGTAATCCAAGGTATTCGAGATATTATAGGACTTTCAGACAATAAACCCATTCCAACCGAAGCGATAGAAGTGGTAAAAATGGGGACAACTGTAGCAACAAATGCACTGTTAGAAAGGAAAGGCGATCGCGTGGTGCTTCTCATCACCAAAGGGTTTAAAGATGCCTTGCGAATTGGCTACCAAAATCGCCCTGATATTTTTGCCCGTCAGATCGTTTTACCAACCATGCTTTACGAGCAGGTAATTGAGGTTGATGAACGCTATGATGCTCAAGGCAACGAACTAACTCCAGTAAATCTCGAACAAGTCAAAAATGACTTACAAGCTGTTTACAACACGGGAATTCGTAGTTGTGCCATTGTTTTTATGCACAGTTATCGCTATCCCTACCATGAACAACAAGTTGCCCAACTCGCCCAAGAAATCGGATTTACGCAGATATCCGTATCTCATCAAGTTAGTCCTTTAATGAAATTGGTAAGTCGAGGAGACACAACAGTAGTAGATGCTTATTTAACTCCTATTCTGCGTCATTATGTTAACCAAGTAGCAAGTCACTTGCCCGGAGTCAGATTAATGTTTATGAAGTCTGACGGCGGCTTAGTCGCAGCTGAACAATTTCAAGGAAAAGATAGTATTTTAAGTGGCCCTGCTGGAGGTATTGTTGGTGCAGTACAAACTAGCCAAAGAGCAGGCTTCGATTCGGTTATTACTTTTGATATGGGCGGAACAAGTACAGATGTAGCCCACTTTAAAGGAGAATATGAACGACAACTAGATTCCGAGATTGCCGGAGCGCGGATGCGAGTTCCCGTCTTAGCGATTAATACCATTGCTGCTGGGGGTGGTTCAATTCTCTTCTTTGATGGCTCCCGTTATCGCGTCGGCCCTGAATCTGCGGGATCAAATCCTGGGCCTGCTTGTTATCGGCGTGGCGGCCCTTTAGCTGTCACAGATGCTAATGTTATGTTAGGCAAAATTTACCCTCAATATTTTCCTTCTGTCTTTGGCCCCGATGGCAATTTACCCTTAGATAAAAATGTTGTCATATCTAAATTTACAAAATTAGCCCAAGACATTGAAACTGCTACAGGAGACACTCGTACTCCCGAACAAGTCGCCGCCGGATTTATTGCGATCGCTGTCGAAAATATGGCAAACGCGATTAAAAAAATTAGTTTGCAAAGAGGATATGACGTCACCAAATATACTCTTTGTTGTTTTGGAGGCGCAGGAGGGCAAGTAGCTTGTTTAATTGCCGATACTTTGGGGATGAAAAAGATATTCCTTCATCCCTATGCTGGGGTTCTCTCTGCTTATGGAATGGGATTAGCTGATGTGCGAGCAATTAGAGAAGGAGGAGTAGAAAAGCTTTTAACGCAAGCATTAATACCGCAATTGGTGCAGTTAATGGAGACTTTAGAAACGCAAGCTAGAAGTGAATTACCTCTCCCCAACCCTCCCCTTATAAAGGGGAGGGTGTCCGATAGGGCGGGTTGGGTTGAAGCCAACAGCGAAGAGGAAGTAGTGCGAAAACTAAATTTAAAATATGAGGGAACTAACTCTACCTTGACAGTTAATTTTGCCTCGGATGTGGAATTGATGCGACAAGAATTTGAGGCTGAACATAAATCTCGTTATGGTTTCATTCAAGTAGAGAAAAACTTAATTGTTGAATCTGCATCAGTGGAAGTAATTCAGAAAATGGATACTCCCGAAGAACCCTTTATTAGTCGTACTCGTTCTATTGGTGAACCTGCCCAATCTGTTAAAACAGTCAAGATGTTTACTGCCGAAAAATGGCATGACACTCCCATTTATCGACGGGAAGATTTACAACCAGAAGATACTATTAACGGCCCTGCAATTATTGTTGAAAAAATTAGCACGATTGTAGTTGAACCTGACTGGGAAGCAATATTAACTGAACGCAATCATTTAATTTTATGCAGAAGGTAAGTAGAAGGATTGAATTAAATTAAAGTTCCTAGTACAGGCTTGAGCCGCTTACTAGGAACAAAACTCTAATCTTACATTTAATTATGTCTACCTATACCTTTTTATCTGAGTTAAAGTAACCAGTTTTTGATTTGAAGCAGCGATCGCCAGCCACTAAAACCTGCTATTCCTAAAGCCAGGAGTGTAAATGCGATCGCAATACCAGCCGACAACAGTTGCTTCTGCATACCACTCAAGAATGCAGTCGTCGCAGTCTATCCTAAAACCACTATTCCTAGCGACGCTGCTAAACTTACCATCCCAAGAGCGATCGCCGCAGTTGGTACTTTTTGCAAAATTCTAGCCAACCAGGCTCCTCCAATACTAGCTACCCCAAGACCTACTAGGATAAGTATCGAGGTTCGGAAGGTTTCAGATGAATAAAATGCTAAACCAATCGCACCTAGCACTAAAAAAAAGTCAGATAGCCTATTAAAATCACATATAGCAGCAAACCAAGGATTTTGGCAACAGTTAACATAAACCTAATTTCGCTAGATAGGTATTTTTTACTGAATAATTTAAACCAAGTCTATTCGTAATTTCCTTTAATCGTCATATATCAACAAACAGAAATCAAAAATGTACATTACATCTCAACCCGATCCAGTCCGTTTAGAAATATTTAAAAATCTATATCAATTTATTGCCGAACAAATGGGGATTGTTCTCCAAAATACGGCAGCGTCGGTAAATATCAAAGAGAGACTAGATTTTTCCTGTGCTATTTTTGATTCTTCTGGATTATTAGTTGCCAATGCACCCCACATTCCTGTACATTTAGGTTCCATGAGTGAAAGTGTCCGCAGTTTAATTAATGATAAAGGCGACACAATACAACCAGGAAATGTCTATCTATCTAATAATCCTTATAACGGCGGAACTCATCTTCCTGATGTGACTGCAATTACCCCCGTTTTTATAGACAGTGGCAATAATATCTCATTTCCCAATCCCCAGCCCCCAATCATCAGTCCCCTTTTTTATGTTGCTTCTCGTGGACACCAAGCAGATATTGGTGGCATTACTCCCGGTTCAATGCCTCCTCACAGTAACACAGTAGAAGAGGAAGGAATTATTTTTGATAATTTTCTTTTAGTTGAACAAGGAAACTTTCGGGAAATCCAAGTTCGAGAGATACTTTTAAACCATCCCTATCCTGCTCGCAATCCTAACCAAAATATTGCTGATTTTCAAGCACAAATTGCTGCCAATGAAAGAGGAGTACAAGAACTCCGTAAAATGGTTTCTCAATCTGGAATTGAAACAGTCCAAGCTTACATGAAATTTGTGCAAGACAATGCCGAAGAGTCAGTTAGGCGGGCAATTGATGTTCTCAGAGATGGTTCATTTATTTATGAAATGGATAATGGAGCAAGAATTCAAGTTAAAGTGACAATTCACCGAGAAAATCGCAGTGCCACAATTGATTTTACTGGCACATCTCGTCAATTAAATAGTAACTTTAATGCTCCTAAAGCTGTCACTCAAGCAGCAGTTTTATATGTGTTCCGCACTCTTGTCGATGATAATATTCCTCTCAATGCTGGGTGTCTAAAACCTTTAGAAATTATAATTCCTCAAGGCTGTATGCTGAACCCAACCTATCCGGCAGCAGTGGTAGCGGGTAATGTGGAGACTTCTCAAACTATTGTTGATGCTTTGTATGGTGCTTTGGGTGTAATGGCTGCGTCTGCCGGAACGATGAATAATTTTACATTTGGTAATGAGCAATACCAGTACTATGAAACTATCTGTGGTGGTTCTGGGGCAGGGGCTAACTTTGATGGTACTGATGCTGTTCATACCCATATGACTAACTCCCGCTTAACCGATCCAGAAGTTTTAGAAACCCGTTATCCTGTGCAGGTAGAAAGCTTTAGTCTTCGTCCCCATAGCGGCGGCAAAGGAAAGTATTCGGGTGGCAATGGGGTTATTCGTCGCATCAGATTTATAGAACCAATGACAGCTAATATTCTCTCTAGCCATCGTTTGATTCCTCCTTTTGGATTAAATGGTGGGGAAGCCGGAATTGTGGGATGCAATTGGATACAACGTCAGAATGGAACTAAAGAGGATTTAGATAGTACAGCAACAGTCGAAATGCAACCTGGGGATGTGTTTGTGATAGAAACTCCTGGGGGAGGGGGATTTGGTAATATTTGTCCTGAAATCCTCTAGCAAAGCAATACACTTGCTACTCCAAGTAGGTTTATGTAAGTAAATAAATTATCAAACTTGAAAAACAACAATTAATTATTAACAAATCATAAAACTGAATTATAAGATGGCCATCAAATTTAAATATTATGTAAGTTAATCTATGCTGATTTAGCAAAAACTTATTGATTTGCCGAAAACAGGCAACATATTTTTATTTATTTTCAGTAAAACTACTGGTTTATATCTAATTATTAATTCTCTTTTTTACATAAAACTTTGATTGTATGAGGATACAAAAATCAGTAAAGCCTCTAATCCTGTTTAAAAGAAAAATTGTGAATATAGAGGCTAAGTAAGAAGTAATGAGGCATTAAATCGTGCTGTTTAAAAAATCTGCTTTTATAACCACTTTATCTACTCTCGCTATACTTTGTTGTGCAGGATCAGCACACGCGATTACATTCAAAATGACTACAGGAATAGCAAGTCCTGATGGTAAAACAGATCAAGGTGCCTGGTCTGAGTTTTCTGGACTTTCGGATTTCAAAACGGTTGACTTCAATAATGGCCAACTACCAACCAGTGGGTTTGCCAAATACTCACTAGTTGGCAATGGCAGCAGCAGCGTTCGAGCAGATATGTGGGCTCCAGTTGGGCCTAACGGGGAGAAAAACACCTCTAAATATTTAGCAATTTTTGAGGGTCAAAATGCTGTTATTGAATTGGATGATTATTTAAACTACTTCGCTATCAATTGGGGTGCTGCTCACTCAGGTAACATTTACTCCTTCTATAATGGCGACACGCTTGTGAAGTCTTTCTCGACTGCCGATATCGATCAAGCTGGTGGTTTTGCTATCTACTCTCCTTTGCATCCTGGTAACAACGAAGCAGGTGCCAAATTAGTTAACACCCAATACTATCAGGGTAATGGTTACGTTCACTTTTACTCAGAAAGCAGCAACGATATTTTTAACAAAATTGTGATCTCACAAGTTGGAGGAGGTGGATTTGAAACTGACAACCACTCTTTTCATAAAGGAACGGGAAGATTTACAGGCTTTGATCCTAAATCTGTGCCTGAGCCAAGTACAGCTTTAGGTATTATGGCTGTAGGTGGTATCTTCTTGTGGAAGCGTAAAAATCAAAAAGCTGCACAGTATAGACAATAGTCTTGAAAGCAAATAATCTGGGAGTTCTTTGATATACCACTTTGCATAGGCTTTAATTTTTACTTGAATTATAAACTCGTAAAATGAGAAAATAAGGGGCAAACTAATAAGTATGTCCCTTATTTATATTTCTTATGCACAATCTCGAAAAAGCCCAAGCAGAGTATGAAAATTTTATTCACCAGTTTCAAAGCGTTATTATCAGTACTGTGAATACGCAAGGAGTACCAAATGCTAGTTATGCTCCTTTCGTCATGGATGAATCCAAGAATATATATATTTATGTCAGCGAGCTTTCGACTCATACTCAAAACCTTTCTGCTAATCCTCGTGTCAGTGTGATGTTAATTGAGGATGAAGGTAAAACAGAGCAAATCTTTGCCCGTTGTCGCTTAACCTTTGATTGTATGGCAACTTTAATAGAACGGCAGACAGATGCATGGCAAGAAATTGTTTATCAATTCCAAGCTCGTTTTGGAGAAATTATCGATATATTACGCGATTTAGCTGATTTTCGGATTTTCCAACTCACTCCTCAACAAGGGCGTTTTGTAACTGGTTTTGGAGCAGCTTACTCTATTAGCAACGAAAATCTTAGCCAATTGAAACATATTACAAGAACATAAGTAGGTTGGTAAAAATAAAATTAACTAGTTAAGGTTTTTATTAGTTACTAGTCATTAGTAATAGTTACAGCTATTTTATATTCCTTAACGTGCGTTGCTTTTATTCTTATCTACTGCTTCGTGACGAAGAAAAAAGAGTTACTTTCCGATATTTGTTTATTAGGTTAAGTATATTAATACTTCTTTTACTTCTTTTATTTCTATTTTCAAGTTTGTAATATCAGAGAAATATTGCAAAAATTTTATATACTTCCAATTTTTCTGATGAGTCTGCCTTACAAATATTTTAATTATTTGGATGTTTTGTTAGTTTTTAATTATTTTGTCATTAAACAATTCCATTTTATTTATAAAACAAGAAATTGAAAATCTGAATTCCTTAAAGAATTGAAGAAGTCGGAGTTCTTGCTGCTCACAAATGATTGAGAATTACTCAATTTGGGTACTTTAAGAATAGATGTATCTCAAAAATCCCATGTTCAATACTAGCAGGCAATGGATTAGAGCTTTTGCAGTAGTACCCACGCTGATATTTTTGGCATTTCCTCCACGGACAACAGCTGTAGATCCAGGAGCTTGTTTTATGGTTACTTCTTCTGGTAGAACCATTGGTTTAGGAAAGCTTTGTGGTGTCACTCCTGTAGACAGTGGAGTAATTCGGGTTCCTATTAAACGCCGTATTGGTAGAACTCCTGTTGTTAGTGTTACTTTCAATGGGAAGCAAAGCTTTGAAATGATTTTTGATACAGGAGCTAGTAATACATTGATAACTATGGGTATGGCTGACGCTTTGAAATTAAAAGCTACGGGAATGGTAGAAGCACACATAGCTGATGGTAGCAAAGTACAATTTTTAACGAGTAAGGTAGAGTCTATAGCTGTTGGTAGAGCCGTAGCTAATAATTTACAGGTGGCGATCGCTCCAAAAGCCAGCGTTGGATTGTTGGGACACGATTTTTTCAGCAATTATGACGTTAAAATCATGGAAAAAGAACTGGAATTACGTCAACGCTGAAGTATTGACATAGTTATGAGAAAGAATATGCAACTGTTAGTTGCTGGAATGATTGTTAGCTTAGGATTTTTACCATCGCTAGCACAAGCACAAAAGCCAGTATCTGATTACCAAGTTTCTACAATGGTAGAAGCATTGCGACTGGCTGCACCAAAAACTGATACCAGCAACGATGGGCTTTATAGCGCATGGCAAGTTAAGCCAGAAACCCTCAAAAGTTGGTCAAAATATTGTTTGAAAAAAGAAGTGACACCAATGCAGTTTGAAAACAACCCTGCACTGGCACGTCAAGTTGTTTCATGCATTATGCGCCGGGAGTTAAACAATCAGTATACCGCTCGTCAAAACAATGAAATTGCTGCTATGCGGGGGGTTGCTTGTTGGTGGATGACTGGCTATTACACAGGCTGCAAAGATGGTTTGACTGGAGCCTACGTGCAAAAAGTAGTTGATTATTATCAGCAGCAGCGCTCCAAACCAGTATCTAACACTTCCCAAATCAAATCGTAATTTTGAATTTTTTTGCAGAAATTTCTTTAGCGATCGCAATCATTTACCAACTTGGCGATAATTTCGTCTCTCACCTGTTTGTCTTTGATTTGACTTATAGCTTGGGCGATCACAAAAGTGGCTTCTGCTGCCTTTTGATATGCCAGTTTGATATCTGCATTTGCTTGCTCGCTCATAGTCTTATGTTAGTGACTCAGCACATATTATTATCTAGATTAAGATAAAAGATATAAGTCTTTCTTCATCCAGTTGACTCACCTGATCGGGTGAATCTAATTAGGGGTGGGTGTAAGAGAATAAGAAAATTTCTTCCTACAGCTATAATTACAGCGGTTTTTTAAACCTCACCCTGCCCTCTCCGAATTCGCAGGGAGGGGATTGGAATGATATTGTGCTCTAATACTATTTCACGAAAAGGCTGATATGGATGTACCCCACCGCCTACGGCACCTCCCCTTACTAAGGGGAGGTTGGGAGGGGTTGAATATGAATCACTCAAAAAGTGAAATGATATAACAACTGTAAGATTAACTTCTCAAAAATGCTTCTAAATCTGGTACATTTACCCAGTTTGATGTTTCATTCGATTCATGAGATAAATCCATCAAAAGCTGGGAATAAACTCCTTCTTGCAGTGATGGTGTTATTTGCTCACACTTTGTGATTCCCTGCACCCATTGGTCTACTACTCTAATAAAAGCAGAAATGCGACCATCGGCATAATTTTTGGGAAATAACAACCTGTTGGGAATTTCTATTTCCGTTAAAGGTTTACCGGGTTGGGATGCCCAAACACGGAAGCCATGTATATAATCTTTTTGATTTTCGCTGCCTAATACTAAAGTACCGCGATCGCCATATACCTCTAACCAATGAGTTCGTGGTGCATATACTACCGCACTGATGGAAACTTGGCAGGGTGTACCATCAGCTAATTCCAGCATCAACATGCAGGTGTCATCTGTATCAACTGGCTTGAATTCACCTGTGCTGGGATCGCTGCGCTGAGGAATAGCAGTATTAAAATGGGCGTTTAATCTGCGGATCGGGCCAAATAGCCAATTAATATAGTCAAAGGTGTGGGAACCTAAAGATCCCAATGCACCCCCTCCTTTTTCTTTTTGAGAATACCAGTTCCAAGCTCTTACGGCATCGGCGCGAGAAGAACCCAACCAATCAATTCTAATTAGACGTTTATTGCCGACATATCCTTGTGATAACAGTTCAGCAAACAATTGCCATCCCGGCACAAACCGAAATTCAAAATCTACAGTAGCAACAACACCTTTTTGTTTTGCTAACAAGTAAAGTTCTTTGGCTTCAGTTGCATTAAGAGTTACTGGTTTTTCTATTAACACGTGTTTCCCAGCTTGCAGAACTTCCTTTGCCATTTCATAATGCAAAAATGGTGGAGTAGCAATGCTGACTGCTTGCACTTCGCTTAAGGAAACAATATCTGCAATTGTGTTGCAGGCGTGGGGAATATTGTGGGATTGGGCGATCGCTTTGGCTTGATCCAAATCTCGATGATAAACAGCAACTACCTGGGTGCGAGGATGTGCCTGGAATCCAGGAATATGGACTTTTTGACCAAATCCTGTGCCGACAACTGCAACACCAATTACATCCTGATTAACCATAGATTTGATTGTTCTGCGTAGACTAGTCTATAACAATCTACACCTTTATTTCCACTAACTATATGCAACTGCTGTTTGTCCTAAGACTTCGGGCGATCGCACTCTCAAACTCATGCGATCGCACTGCACGCTCAAAAAAGGTTGAGCAAAACCAAGACTTGAAAACGGACTTTCTACTGGAACTTCTAACTTAGAACTAATCAACCCTAAATTTGATTCTAGTTCAGCAATAAAAGTCAAAAGTTCAGAATTTTTAGTACTAAAACTAGATCCACCTAGCCACTGTCGCCACGCAAATAATGGCTGATCATATTTCAAATTACACAGTATTTGATTGTTTTGACGAACAATAACACTGTTATCTTTTTCCCAAGTAAACTGGGCTAATTCCTTCGGTAGTCCCCAAATTTCTCGACCGCCAGCCACAGAATCAGGATTATCTACATAAATATGGGAAACCCAACCACCTACTGTACCTCGATAACCCACAAATGCGGGTACAACAATTAACTCACTGTACTCCAGTTCAGACTCGGAACCATAATAGGACAAATATACACCACCTACCGTTTTACCAGACCATACAGAAATTATTTCTAATTCGGAGGGGATGAGGTGACGCACTCGGTCAATATTTAATAGATGTAAGGAAATGAGTGCATAACCTTGTAGTATCCAAGGTGCTGGAGGATAAAACATTAGGAATTACTAGTAGTTGATTATTGTGAAAGGCGCAAAGCCTTGCGCCCGGAAAGGATTTGTTAGCAGTTAGTAGTTTTTCTAGCTACTAAATACTGTAAAGGCGGATTTAAAAGATAAATTATCGGTTACAACCGAAACATCATCAACAAAACCCACCTTTACTATCCACTATCACTAACCAGTAACCACTTTAAAACCTAAACTCAAAAAAAATGCCCACCCTAAGATATACCTTTAGGATGAAACATTTATAAGTAAAGGCACAGCAATTGCCGTACCTCTACTGTTTTATTTGCTTTCAGTAAAATCAGCGTCAATTACATCATCACCGCTACCACCAGGTGTGGAAGTACCATCATCGGCAGCACCAGTACCAGCACCAGGAGCAGCACCACCAGCTTGTTGATATATATTACTACCAACCGCGAATAGTGCCTGTTGCAATTCTGGCATCAACTTTTTGATTTGCTCGTCGTCTTCTTTGGTGATGGCTTCGCGCAGATCTTTCACCAAACCTTCGACTTTGCTCTTGTCGGCTGCATTGACTTTATCACCTAAGTCCTGTAACTGTTTCTCGGCTTGATATGCCAAAGAGTCAGCTTGGTTCTTACGATCAATTTTCTCCCGACGATCTTTGTCATTAGAAGCGTTTTTCTCGGCTTCGTTAACCATCCGCTCGACTTCGGACTTATCGAGGGTAGAAGCACCAGTAATGCTAATAGACTGTTCCTTACCAGTACCTTTATCTTTGGCGGTAACGTTCAAAATACCGTTGGCATCGATATCGAATACAACTTCGATTTGGGGTACGCCACGGGGTGCAGGAGGAATACCATCAAGGCGGAAGGTTCCAAGGCTCTTGTTGTCAGAAGCCATTTCCCGTTCACCTTGGAGAACGTGAATTTCAACGTTAGTTTGCCCATCCACGGCAGTAGAGAATACTTCCGATTTCTTGGTAGGAATAGTGGTGTTACGAGGAATAATCTTAGTCATAACGCCACCCAAGGTTTCTACACCCAATGACAGTGGTGTTACATCTAACAACAAGATACCCGTGACATCACCAGCAAGCACACCAGCTTGAATAGCAGCACCAACTGCTACAACTTCATCAGGGTTGACGCTTTGGTTAGGATCTTTACCAATGACCCGCTTTACTAACTCTTGTACTGCGGGAATGCGGGTAGAACCACCGACTAAAACAACCTCATCAATATCGTTTTTGCTTAACTTAGCGTCGCGAAGTGAGTTTTCTACAGGAATGCGGCAGCGATCAATCAAGTCAGAGCAGAGTTCTTCAAATTTGGCACGAGTCAGTGTAGTATCCAGGTGCTTGGGGCCATCCTGAGTAGCAGTAATAAATGGTAGGTTAATCTCTGCTTGGGTGACGCTAGAAAGTTCAATTTTAGCTTTTTCTGCGGCTTCAGTCAGACGTTGTAAAGCTTGTCTGTCTTTACGTAGATCGATACCTTCTTGTCTTCTGAATTCTTCTGCTAAAAAGTCAACGATTTTCTTATCGAAATCGTCACCACCAAGGTGAGTATCACCAGAAGTAGATAGTACTTCAAACACGCCGTCCCCTACTTCGAGGATAGACACGTCAAATGTACCACCACCAAGGTCAAATACGAGAATAGTTTCGTTACTCTTTTTGTCTAACCCGTATGCCAAAGAAGCTGCGGTAGGTTCGTTGATAATCCGCAACACTTCAACACCAGCAATTTTACCAGCGTCTTTGGTAGCTTGACGCTGAGAGTCATTAAAGTATGCCGGAACAGTAATTACCGCTTGAGTTACCTGTTCGCCCAAATATTTGCTAGCATCTTCTACCAGCTTGCGGAGAACTTGTGCTGAAATTTCTTCGGGAGCAAACTGTTTGCCAGCAACGGGGCAATCTAATTTAACATTACCACTGCCATCCCGCAACACTTTGTATGAAACTTCTGTTGCTTCGTGGGTGATTTCATCAAATTTTCGGCCAATGAAGCGTTTGACAGAATAAAAGGTGTTTTCCGGGTTCATCACCGCTTGCCGCTTTGCGATTTGCCCAACTAAGCGATCGCCATTTTTAGCAAACGCCACCACAGAAGGCGTTGTCCTAAAACCTTCTGCGTTAGCAATAACCGTGGGCTTACCACCTTCCATTACTGCTACGCAGGAGTTTGTTGTACCTAAGTCTATTCCAACTACTTTTGCCATTGTCAGCGCTGGCTCCGTATAACTACAAATGAATGAGAGTATAAAGGCTGGTTTTTGAACTAACTGGATTTAGAAAGCAGCCAGTCCAGCATCAATACCTTTGGTTTTACTAAGGTCAAAACCCAATACTATGCTGATATATATACTGAGCCTGTGTAGCCAGTCCATGAAGGGTGGTTTTCCGAACCTTAGAAAGGACGGTTATGCTTCATGTTTCCAGTCGGCTCATATAAATTGATTTGCTTTCACTGTGTCTAATGTATGAGAATTAATACTGTCAGGGTTGGGGGTGAACCGTAACGCTTTGGTGGTGTTTGCCGTCTTATTAGGCATTAGAAAGCCACAAAGAGCGTAATTCTGCAAAATCAAGCATTAACTCCTTTCACACTATGACAATGTCCATCGAGTCAAAATGAAAAGTTGCTTGACTCAAACTTCCCAGTAGGCGATCGCCAATCTTCCTGTCCTGCATTAACTCTCACAACTGGGGAAACTCTGCGTACCTCAGCGCTTCCTTTGCGTTACTCTGCGTTAAGACGAAAAATAAAAATGCTAGTCTAATACCAAAATTAGCATTAGACTGCAAATGCCGAGAACGTGCATGTTCTAAATATCAACTTGCATATTCAAAGTACGCACCAAAAAAGCCCACTTATCTGCTACTTCTTCAATCATCTTAGTTGTAGGTTTGCCAGCTCCATGTCCCGCCTTCGTCTCAATTCTAATTAACACTGGCGCATCACCAGCATGAACGGTTTGCAGAGCAGCAGCAAACTTGAAACTATGAGCTGGAACAACGCGATCGTCGTGATCGGCAGTGGTAATTAAAGTCGCTGGGTAAGCAGTACTAGGCTTGAGGTTGTGCAATGGCGAGTAAGCATAAAGTACTTTAAATTCCTCCGGGTTTTCCGGCGAACCATACTCACAAACCCAAGCCCAACCAATAGTAAATTTGGGGAAGCGCAACATATCCATCACACCGACTGCTGGCAACGCCGCAGCAAATAAATCAGGGCGCTGAGTCATGCAAGCACCGACTAATAATCCGCCATTGCTTCCACCCCCAACCGCCAATTTTATAGTTTTAGTGTAGTCATTGGCAATCAACCACTCAGCAGCAGCAATAAAATCATCAAACACATTCTGCTTTTTCAGTTTCATCCCTGCTTGATGCCATTCTTCCCCATACTCACCTCCACCACGAAGACTGGGAACGGCATAAACACCACCCATTTCCATCCATACCAAATTACTAACAGAAAAACTTGGAGTAAGAGAAGCATTGAAACCACCATAACCATAAAGATAGGTGGGATTATTGCCATCTAATTTAATACCCTTTTTATGGGTGATAAACATCGGCACTTGTGTACCATCTTTACTTTGATAAAAAATTTGCTTTGTTTCGTAATCAGCAGGGTTAAAATCTACATTTGGTTGACGGAAAATTTCACTTTTGCCGCTCACCATGTCATAGCGATAAATAGTTGCTGGCGTCGTAAAGCTGGTAAAACTATAAAAAGTTTCGGTGTCGTAGCGCTTGCCACCAAAGCCACCTGCCGAGCCAATACCAGGTAATTCTACCTCACGTACAAATTCACCACTAAGATTAAAAATTTTGATTTGGCTGTGAGCATCTTTAAGATAATCAGCAACAAATTGGTTATTGATAATGCCAACGCTTTCTAAAGTTTCTGTTACTTGCGGAATAATTTCTTGCCAATTTTCTAAAGTAGGTTTTTGAGTATCAATGGCAATCATTCGTCCGCGTGGAGCATCTAAATCAGTGCGAAAATAAAAAACATTTCCATCATTATCAATAAAACTATAATTTGCTTCAAACTTGTTAATCAGTTCTATTACTTCTGAATTTGGATTAGTTAAATCCTTGTAGAAAACCAAATTTTTGGGATCTGTTCCCAACCAAACGGAAATAATTAAATAGCGTCCATCTTCTGTAACGCTACCATCAAAACCCCATTCTTTCTCGTCAGGACAATGGTAAATTAAAGTATCTTCAGATTGAGATGTACCCAAACGATGATAGTAAAGCTTTTGATAGTAGTTAACATCTGCTAATTTAGATTTTTCATTCGGCTCATCGTAGCGGCTATAGAAAAAGCCTTTATTGTCATTTGTCCACGATGCACCAGAGAATTTAATCCACTGTAGATGGTCTTCTAAGTCTTGGCAAGTTTCGATATCGCGTACTTTCCACTCTTGCCAGTCAGAACCAGCAGTAGATAAACCATAAGCTAAAAGTTTACCATTTTCGCTAATTGCTAATCCCGAAAGAGCGACAGTGCCATCTTCAGAAAGAGTATTGGGATCGAGTAGAATTGTTGGTTCTTCGTCGAGAGATTTGAGGGTGTAAAGTACGCTTTGATTTTGTAGTCCGTCATTTTTAAAGTAAAAGTAGCGCTCTCCTTCTTTAAAAGGAACACTGTATTTTTCATAGTCCCACAGCTTGGTAAGGCGTTGTTTAATTTTTTCCTTAGCAGGAATTTCTTCAAGATAGCCAAAAGTAACTTTGTTTTGTGCCTCCACCCAAGCTTTAGTTTCTTCTGAGTCTGGATCTTCTAACCACCGATAAGGATCTACCACCGCAGTGCCGTGGTAATTGTCTACT
Organism: Chlorogloeopsis sp. ULAP01; assembly: GCF_030381805.1. Classification (NCBI taxonomy): domain Bacteria; kingdom Bacillati; phylum Cyanobacteriota; class Cyanophyceae; order Nostocales; family Chlorogloeopsidaceae; genus Chlorogloeopsis; species Chlorogloeopsis sp. ULAP01. Next base: position 419,771 of record NZ_JAUDRH010000004.1, on the reverse strand, counting down.
TGATTGCTTTTGCGGGTAGATGGGTAGATGAGAGGTTTTGCAGCTGGCATAGTCTGGAATGGAAATCTTCTTTGTACATGGTACTTAGAAGATGAAGACTTGGAGCGATCGCTCATACCATTTTAGATTTCGGATTTTGGAAACTGGAATTGGAAATCGCCTTGGTGTATCCGAGTTAGGTGAATTCACCTGCCCTTAATTATTTTTTAAATTGGTATCAGTGGAAATAATGTAATATTAGGAGTTGGCAACCAGCAAAATACTAAAATTGTTGTCAAAAAAAATACTAAATATAGTCGCGAACCGAAAAGCAATTTAATCATCAATTACGTTCATGATTGGAACTTTGATTGTAAACTCGGCTCCTCTCCCTGGCTGAGAGTTTACTTCCAATGTCCCATTGTGTTTTTCCACAACAATCTGATGAGCGATTGATAAGCCAAGCCCGGTTCCTTTACCAACAGGCTTTGTGGTAAACAAAGGCTCAAATAATCTTTGTTTGATTGATTCTGGCATACCTAAGCCATTGTCAGCAATCCGAATTATAACCCAGCCATCAGCATCTATCTCTGTTGCAATCTGAATCTGAGCAACCCAATTGCTCAATTTGTCAAGTTTTATGGCGTCGTCAAGGGCATCAATTGCATTTGCCAAAATATTCATAAACACTTGATTCATCTGCCCTGGATAGCAGTTTACCTCTGGCAATGTGCCATAACTTTTGATGACTTCGATACAGGGGCGATCGCCGCTAGCTTTGAGACGATGTTGCAAAATCATTAACGTACTATCAAGTCCTTTGTGCAAATCCGCAAGTATTTTGACATCTTGATCCGAACGCGAGAAGGTACGCAGTGATATAGACAGATTCTCTATTTGCTCTGTGCCTAGCTTGAGTGAGTACAAAATTTTTGCCATATCTTCGAGAGCAAATTCTAGCTCCAAGTCTTTAATAGCAGTAGTAATTTTAGCTGTCGGATTTGGATACTCTTGTTGATACAATTGCAGAATTTCAATTACTGCTGCAATGTATTCTTCTAAGGGCGGGATATTATTGGCTATAAAGTTGATGGGGTTGTTGATTTCGTGGGCAACTCCGGCGATTAACTCTCCCAGTGTTGATAGTTTTTCTTGTTGCACCATTTGAACCTGTGCTTTTTGCAAGGCAGTGGTGCGATCGCTTACTTGCCGCTCCAATGACTCAGTAAGTCGTTTCAGTTGCAAATGTACGCGCACTCTGGCAAGAACTTCCTCCTGTGCAAACGGTTTAGGAATATAATCGACTGCACCAAGGGAAAATCCTTGAGTTTTGCTGTCTGTATCCGCCAAGGCTGTAGTGAAAATCACTGGAATATTTTGGGTAACAGGATTAGCTTTGAGGCGACGGCAAGTTTCAAATCCGTCAATTCCTGGCATTTGAACATCCAGTAAGATTAACTCTGGTGGATTGCGTTGGGCTTGAGCGATCGCACTTTCTCCATCAACTGCAATTCGGTACCGAAAACCAGCATTGCTTAGAGCTTCGGAAAGAACGGATAAGTTTGTGGGGTTGTCATCCACAAGTAAAATAAATCCAGTGTCTAAGTCCGTTGTCATAATCTATCTGCTCCTGGTTGAGGGTTTAAGCGTCAAAAAAATGGGATGAAGTTTGAATTAATTGATGTATTGCTTAATGAAGGTTTCCAGGCGCTTGACTTGGAAATTGCTAGCAAGCTGCACAACTTGCTGGGCAAATAAAGTCAGCTTGTCATCGGATGCAGATAGTTGCGGAGCCATTTCTTGAATTTTTTGAATATCGCCATCCTGCACTAGATTGAGTAACTGCTGTAAAATCTCCTTGGCAGGAGCAATTATCTCTGCTGGATGATTTGAACTGGCAAAATTTGCTTTTGTCTTTGTCTCTACCTTATTTTCATATACCCATTCCAATTGCAAATATTTTCGCAGCAGTTCCAGCAGCGTTTCAGTTTCTATAGGCTTTGGTAGAAACGCATTTGCACCAGCATCAATACTTTTATATTGATCAGTTTCAAACACACTGGCAGAAGAGGCAATCACAACAATTTTCTCAAATTGGGGAGACTGATGCAGACGATTGATTAACTCAAATCCATCCATTACAGGCATCATCAAGTCTGTGATAATTAAGTCTGGCTTGTGGGCGATCGCCTGTTGTAATGCTTCCTCACCTTGACTAGCTTCCACTACGACAAATCCAATTGGCTCTAACAAATTGACAAGCACCGAGCGGTTTTCCCATTTGTCGTCCACTACTAGAATTGTTCGCTTTTCCCCTCGATAGCCTACAACTGTTCCCTGTTGCATTACTCTAGAAGTCTTAGCCCAGTCTTTGGCTTCCTGCAAATCCACCTCAAAGTAAAAAGTGCTGCCTTTGCCAAACTCACTTTCCACCTCAATTTGACTGCCCATTAAACAGACAATCTTTTGGCTAATTGCTAATCCCAAGCCTGTGCCTTCAGCCTGTCGTTTCCGATCTCCTACCTGTTCAAAGGGCTGAAAAATTTTGTTGAGTTGCTCGGCACTCATGCCCACTCCAGTATCAGTCACTTCAAAGCGAATTTTGTAGTTTGTAGTTTGTTGCTTTTCTTGAGCAATAATTGATGACTGTTGACTTATGACCTTAACTTTGAAAGTGACACTGCCCTGCTCGGTAAATTTAATTGCATTACCAAGTAGATTGATCAGAACTTGACGCAAGCGTTTTTCGTCAGCACGAATGCCCACAGGCAAATCTGATTCCAATTCAATCTGAAGCGCGATGCTTTTCTGTTCTGCCCGGATACGGCAAATTTCCGTCACACTATCTAGAAAGGCAGGAAAGTAGAAATCAACAGGATTTAGCTCCAATTTTCGAGCTTCAATTTTGGAGAGATCTAGGACATCATTAATGAGAGTCAATAGATGAGAACCGCACTGCTGAATGATTTCTACCCCTTTGCGCCCTTTATTAGTCAAAGGTTCCGTACGTTGAAGGATCTGCGTATAACCCAGAATGCCATTGAGGGGTGTGCGTAGCTCGTGACTCATATTGGCGAGGAATTCACTCTTGGCTTGGCTGGAGTTTGTCGCAACTTCCTCTGCTTGGCGTAGCTCTTGCTCAATTCGCTTACGTTGAACAATTTCACTAGCGAGCGATCGGTTGACAGCTTCTAACTGAGCAGGGCTGGGTAGCATTAGAGCTTGTGGGATGAGATTAATTAACGCAAACGTCGTATATATTGAAATAATCGCAGTAAAAGCCTTAAGAATACCTGCAATCCAGTAATTTGGATGCCACAGCGTCCAAATTTCCATTAAGTGGCCAGTACCACAGGCAATAATAAAAGCACCAAACAACAGAAATACTCCATTAAAAGGAACATCTTTGCGTTTGGAAATAAAGTAGATAAGTAAGAAGGGAATTGAATAATAAGCAAGAGCGATCGTAGCATCAGCTAGAATGTGGAGCCAAACGAGTCCTGTTTTCCAGAGATAACAATGCCCGTGGGGTATGAAACCATTTGAGTGTAAGGAATAACTTAATAATTTCAACATCATGGTGGGGAGCGCTGGATATCTAAGGGATACCTACAACTCCAGTATTCCCAAATAAGTGGGTAGTAAAACGCACTATAAATACTTAATGTGTGTTAGATGTGCCGGAGCGATCACCTCCGTGGTATGAAGAAAGCGGAGAAGGCTTTGCTAATAGTGAAGTAGTAGCAATAGAAGAAGCCCCAAGTCGAGCGCAGTGGATTGTCAAAACTAACGATGTAATTACGTCAACCGTTCGCCCCATTCGCAGACTTTTAGCCCTGATTGAAACAGAGCAAAATAATTACATTTGTTCATCTGGTTTTGCTGTTTTAAAACCAACCAAAATTGAGCCAGAAGTTTTACTGGTTTATTTGCGATCGCCCATTGTCTGCGAAATCCTTGATCTTCATACAACTGCCAGTATGTATCCGGCAATTTCCACTGAAGACTTGTTAAATATTCCGATCACGTTGCCAAAAGAATCTACTCGCCAGAAAATTACAGAAAAGGTCAGGGCATCTCGCAAAGCGCGGGAGCAATCCAAACAACTGCTAGAAATTGCTAAAACAGGAGTAGAACAGGCGATAGAAACTGATGAAGCCGCAGCAACAACTTGGATAAACCAGCAACTTGAAGCATTAGGCATCACCCTAACTACTACCACTTAAACCATCTGGGAGTAATCATGAAAGCACTGAAAGTCATGGCAACGATTAATGAGGAGGGACAACTAACTTTAGATCATCCGCTTTTAACTGATAAAAATAGCCGAGTAGAAGTCATTGTGCTAATTCCTGAAGAAGAAGAAGTTCTGGATGATCAATCTCAAACAGAAGTCTTAGCAGATTTCCGGCAAGCTTGGTATGAAGCCATGACTGGGCAAACAATCCCGGTGGCTCAACTTTGGGAAGATCTTGAAGATGGTTGATCAGCCTTTTATTCAAGTTGAAGCCTCGCCAACTTTTAAACGAAATCTACGCGCTCTTGCTAAGAAATATCGCAGTATTAGGAATGACATACAACCTGTTATCGCACAACTTGAGCAGGGAGAGTTACCAGGAGATCAAGTACCTGGAATTGGTTATACAGTCTTCAAGTTGAGAGTCCGAAATAGCGACACTCAAAAAGGTAAAAGTGGTGGCTATCGTTTAATTTACTATGTCAAAACAGCAACAGGAATCATTTTACTAACCATTTACACAAAATCTGAACAAGTCGATATTGCCGCAGATGACATTCAGAGCATCATTACAGACTATGAGCAACGGACGCTTACCGATCAAGATGATATCAAAGACAATAGCTAGAAATTGCTAAAACAGGAGTAGAACAGGCGATTGAGACTGATGAAGCGACAGCCACAACTTGGATAAACCAGCAACTTGAAGCCTTGGAGGTAAACCTGTCATGATTGCTCAACCTGAGACAAAACACTACACCGTTGAAGAGTACCTGGAACTCGAAGTCGCCTCCGACATCCGCAACGAATACCGCGATGGAGAAATTGTTCCTATGACGGGTGGAACCCCAGACCATAATGATATTGCCAGCAACCTTGTGGCTATCCTGAAAGTAGCTTTGCGGGGAAAGCCCTACCGTGTATTTATCCTGGATCAGCGACTCTGGATTCCCGGTGCAAATCTCTATACTTACCCCGATGTGATGGTTCTGCCCAAACCCTTAGAACTTCAAACTGGACGCAAAGATACTTTGGTTAATCCCTGCTTTATCGCTGAAGTGTTGTCTAAGTCCACCCAAAACTGCGATCGCGGTGAGAAATTTGTTGCCTATCGTACAATTCCCACCTTCCAAGAATATCTGCTGATCGATCAATATCGCATACACGTTGAGCATCATATCAAAACAGCGCCTCATCAGTGGCTATTTTCAGAATACGACGACCCAAATATCACCCTTTGTTTGAGTACCTTTAAGGTGCAAATCCAAATTGCAGAACTTTACGAAAATATCGATTTTTCAAGCATTTGAGTGAAATTGCTAAAACAGGATGGATGAACCAGCAACTTGAAGCCTTGGGGGTAAGACTGACATGATTATGCAGGCTGAAGCAAAGAAAATCTATACACCCGAAGAGTATCTCGATTTTGAGGTAAATTCAGATATTCGGCATGAGTATATTAATGGAGAAATCATCCCTATGACTGGCGGCACTCCCGAACATAATGAAATTGCCAGTATTCTCAATGCCGCCTTAAGAGTCAGTTTGAAAGGGAAACCATACAGTATTTTTGTAGCAGATCAACGGCTTTGGATTCCTGCACGCACGCTTTACACCTACCCGGATGTCATGGCTGTCCCCCGCCCACTCGAACGACAACAGGGACGAGCTGATACGATTACTAACCCGGTGATGATCGCCGAAGTGCTTTCAAAATCAACCAAAAGCTACGATAGGGATGAAAAATTTTCAGCGTATCGTACCATTCCAACGTTTCAAGAATATTTATTAATCGATCAATATACTGCTCATGTTGAACAATACTCTAAAACAGACTCCCGCAAATGGATCTTTACTGAATATGACGATCCAGAATCGTATATTTCCCTCTCATCGATTCCCTTTGAAATTCGTTTAGCAGATATCTATGAAAGTATTGAATTTGAGCCATAGTGGAAATTGCTAAAACATAGGTAAAACGGGCAATTTCTACTCTTTGTGTCCTACCCTTACGGGTAGACACGTAGACGGACGTAGTCCGGCTTCAAGGTAGAGTAGTGGCTTCTGTAGACGGGCTTTGCCCGGCTTCCCGTAGGGTAAGTAGCCGCTCCGCGTCTAATGCGTCCTTTGTGGTTCGTAGCCAAAATAATTTTCATGAATTAAATAGGTTTGCTATATATTTGTTTAGCTATTTTTAGTTTGTAGTAGTGAGAATAATAAATTAGAATTTAGCCAAGCAAAGAGTTTTAGAGATACATTGTCATTTGGCTTTGATTTGTATTCACCGTTTTGAATTTCTTCGAGAATCTTATAATCTCCTGGTTTGGCATCATTCTTGATCAAGTCCTCAAACATAGTCAGTGGAAGCAATACGCTTTCAACTTCTACGTCATCTTCTTCAAAAACAATAGTTTCAAATCTAAACCTATAACCAGACCATCTGATAGTAGGTAGTCCATCTACTCTGTTCTTTAAGTTCTCTATTATACGGTTATAGTGTGGATCGGGGTTTTTTTGTCTGTGCATTATCCACCAGTAAACATTGTGCCTGACAAAATATTTACCATTTGTATTAGTACATACTTCTACTTCTACGCCGTCTACATACAAGAACTGGCGAGTCATGATTCTCACTTCACCTTCAGGCATTGGCTCTAATTCCTCCCAAGGCTCTACTTCAACGACATTTTTATTCTTCTCTTTGCCATGCTGATATTTATCAACAAGCTTGACAGGAATAGGATCATCTTCTAAGGCATCTAAACCTAAAATATTGTTTTTAAACTCTGGTGTATTTTCTAAAAGCATTTCTAGCTGCTTGCGACCAAAAGCCATAAACCTACACCAGCGACAGTTCTATGAGTCGAATTATCCATAAAATTAACTAAGCCTTGAAATGGACTTAAGTCTATTCTTATACCGTTGTAATTAGTTTCCCAGTATCCGAATTTACCTAAATGCTTAGGATCTGTGTGGTACTCTTTCCACTTCAAAGCGCTAGCTTTTTTGTTGATATTTCTCAGCAAACTACGTATGCTGCCCGTTAAACTACATCTACCATATACAGGATACATTAAGTATATTGTCGGTGGTTCTTCGTCAGCTATTGGGTCAAAGCCAAATATCATAGTATTCAACTTGGCTAGTTGCTGAAGGCTCTGCTGTAGTGCTGTCTCAGAGGGAGTTATTCTTTTAATTGGCGATACAACTTTTGCCCAGTTCAACGGCGGCTTGTGTAACTTGATGAACTCATTTTCGAGATTTGAAAGAGTTTTTATATCGTTACTACAAGTCATCCAACTAATTCTGATACAGTCTTTCCGATTTAACCTTTTTAGTTGATTAAATCTATGGTGTTCTCTCCATCGTTCAACCAAGTTAACTGTTCTGCCGATATAAAGAACTTGACCTTTACTGTCAGATACAAAGTATATAGCTGCACAACTAGGAAGATTATTTTTTTCTAATAAAGAAACTGATGGCAGGTCAGACAGTTTAATGTCTTTTATTAACATCGCATCTTTACTACGAGCTACTGACTTTTAAGCATTAGTACTACTAATCAATTTCTCACCTTTGAGCATCCGCGATGCTGCTTCCAGTAGAGCTTCTTCCAGATAGGGCTTGGTGAAATAGCCACTTGCTCCCAAGGAGATTGCCATTTGCCTGTGCTTGTCTGCACCCCGTGAGGTGAGCATGGCAATGGGCAGATGGTTGAGATTCGAGTCTTTTTGGATGCGAGAAAGTAACTCTAAACCATCGCAGCGCGGCATTTCAATATCACAGAAGACGAGATCGCAAGGTAAACCAGAACGAAGCTTATCCCACGCTTCTTGCCCGTCACGTGCCTGTTCTACCCGATAACCTGCCTTATTAAAGGTCAACGACAGCAGTTCTCTAACTGTAATTGAATCATCAATAATTAGTACTGTTGGATCAATCTTAGTAGCAGGTACTTGTGTTTGATCGGGAGTTCCTTTCTGATTTAGAATACTAACAGCACTTTGTTTAGCCGTCCGTCCTTGGAAGATGTCGATAATTTCTAAGACATCGGCAATGGGCATAATCCGACCATCACCAAGAACGGTAGCACCTGCTACACCAACAGGCTTAGGTGCCGGGCCTTCAAATTGCTTGATCACGATTTCTTGTTCGCTTAATACTTGATCAACCTGTAATGCAACCATTGTAGTTGCCGATCGCACGACAATTACAGAAACCATATCATCGTCTCGGTTGCCGCCATAAACGTTGCCGCGACTTAGTTGACGATTTAAGGTTAAAAGTTCTTTCAAAGGTTTAAATGGCAGTACGCGATCGCGCCAGGAAATAAATTTTTGCCCGTCGGCACCCTCTTGAATATTTCTGACAGGTAAATCCAGAGTATCTTCTACGCCATCCATAGGGAAGGCAATTCTGGCTTTATCAGACACGCAGCAGAGAGCTTTGCAAATACTCAATGTCAATGGCAGACGAATAGTAAAGGTTGTTCCCTTTCCTATAGTTGAATCAATAGTAATTGTTCCCCTAATTTCGCTGATTTTGGTGCGAACTACATCTAAACCAACACCCCTGCCCGCCAGATCGTCAGCTTGATCTTTGGTGCTAAAACCCGGTTGGAAAAGTAAATCGTAAACTTCTATCGGGGACATGATTTTGGCTTGGGCTGGGGTTATTAAGCCTACTTTCATCGCCTTTGCTTTCACCCGTTCAGGATCGATACCTGCACCATCATCACTGACAGAAATTACGGTTTGGTTGCCTTGATGAAAAGCATTGAGGGTAATAACTCCCACAGTTCGCTTGCCTTGAGCTTGCCTTTGGTTTGGCGTTTCTACACCGTGAGCGATCGCGTTGTTGAGCAAGTGTGTGAGTGGTGTCTTGAGATGTTCTAAAATCATCTTGTCAATCAAAGTATCCCGACCTTGAACGATCAGTTCCACTTGCTTGCCATACTTAATTGCGTTGTCGCGCACACCTCGCGGTAGTAAATCGGTAGCTTGAGAAAAAGGCTCCATTCGCGCTCTTGTCAGCCCCTCTTGCAGCTGGCTTGTTACCTGCCTAAATTGCCGGGCTACACGTTCGGTTTCTTCGGTAACAAAGTCAATGTCACTTGCAGACTCACGTACTCGCACGATTAATTCAATGATTTCCTGAGTCAGGATATGAAATGGCGTAAAGCGATCCATTTCCAATTCGCTAAAGCCCCGATCTGTATCTGCTGGGGTAAAACCACTGTTTTTACGGCTGGCTAACAGAGAAGCTTCTAGGAGCGATCGCTCATACAATTCCTGCATTTTTGCTCCCACATCCGAGAGTTGATGCACCTGAATCAGTAAGTTATCGAGCGACTGACGCAGACGTTCTTGATCTTGCTCTAAGGTATTGCGGTTAACTACCAATTCCCCAACCAAATTGCTCAGATCGTCGAGATGTTTAACCGGAACTTTCATCAACTGTTCAAATCTGGAAGCACTCCAACCAGAGTTACGTCCACCTGGTAAATTTCTTGCACCGGGTGTCATGGCTCTTCCTACCATCCCCTCCAAATCCCTAAATTCGTTGTCAATTTCTGGAGAGGAAACAGGTTTGTTAGCAGCTTTTGAAAAATCAGTTGCACTAGGCTGGGCTGCCATATCCTCATTTTGATTTGTAGCCAGCAATTCTTCTAAATCACTAAATTCTTGATTTTCAACAGATTCGACATCAAGATTTGATGCCACATCCTCTTTAAGCAAATCATCTAAATCACTAAATTCTTGATTTTCAACAGATTCAACATCAATGTTTGGTGCAACATCCTCTTTAAGCAAATCATCTAAATCGCCAAATTCTTGATTTTCAACAGATTCGACATCAATGTTTGGTGCAACATCCTCTTCGGACAACTCATTGAAACCAATGAATTCTTGCTCAGAGATAGACTGAACACTAGTATTTGATGTAACTTCTTCTTCGGGCAACTCATCGAAGTCAGCAAGTATATTTTCTCCAGCATCAATTTCTGAAGCCTTGGGAAAATCTAGGGCAACTCCTACCAATTCTGTAGGTGCAATAGCAATATCTTCTTCTACTGCTGTATGCTCATCATCCTGAGTTGTTTCCTGGATTTGAGGAATTTTTGTTGCCGATATATCTTCGCTAAAATCAACTTTGGCAGCATCAGCTTCTTGTTCAGTCTCAAAAACTATCGTTTCAGTTGACTGCCAGACATCCACTAAGCTAGTGTTAGCCTCAATATCTGCAATCTCCGAGGATGTTTGCAATACTTGGGATTCAGAAGCATCTGTAAAATTGAGATCAGGTTCAGTAATTGTGGAGAATTTATCGTCAGTCCACTGCTGTTGTGGTGTGGCAATGGAAAAATCTGTATTATCAGCCTGTAAATCATGAAAATTAGGTGCTGGTGAATCTTCAAATAAAATTTCCAGACTCTCGTTATTATCCTCTTCTATGGCATCTAACCAACTAGGTTCTTGCCCAACTGGTGGCTGTGATAAATCAACCTGTGAAATTTCTGTAGATAAGTCAGTAAATGCAGGAGACAATTCCAGAGCTTCTGGTTGTTGTGAAATAATCTGAATTCGTGTGTCAGCAAATTCGCGATCGCTTCCAGGTAGCGCAGTAATTGAGTCATTGATTACCAACTCTTCAAATAAATTATCAGCACCACCATCAACTGAAAGCGTTAGATTTGAGTGTTGTTCCTGGGATAAATCTATGTCCAAATCTCCCAGAACTGGCTCTGATGCAGGTGCAGACTGTTGGCGATCGCCAAACATATCATTAGCACTCGTCGCTGCAAACAAAAGCTCTTCTAAAGCTTTAGCTGTATCTTGCTCAAGGGGTTCCTGCAATTGCGGCTGTTGTTTACCCGTGTCTTCTGGTATCCATATATTCAGATCCTCTTCAACAGGAGAAAACAAGGAAGATGTTGCAGAAACTGTATCAAAGAAATCCCCAAACTCAGATTCATCAATTTTTACATTTAAGCTACTATTTTCTTCTGCTTGGTTAAACAGATTGTCTAAATTCCAATTTATTTGTGTTTGTGGCGTATTTTCAGAATTACTTTCTTCTATAGAATTCTGATTATCTTTTAATGAAAACAATTCATCAAAATTATCTTCTATATCTATTTCTAACGAATTTAATTCTTTTGTAGATTGTAAGTTACTGCTTTGGAGAATTTCATTAGTAATTTTATTTTGTTGATTTACACTTTCTTCTTCTAAAAAATCATCACCAAATAACTGTACCAAAGTTAAATCTTCTTTAGTATTTATGTTCTGATTATCTTTAAGACTTTTTTCTCCCTCTACAGATAATAATTCTGCAAAATCGTTACTAATATCTTCTGTTTCACTATCATCAATTTTAAGTTCAACTTCGTTACTAACGGGATCAGGTTCGATAATTTCCTCTTCTATATCCCAATTGTCATTGAAATCAGGAGTTTCTCTTTCAAATAATTGAGCAAGGGTACTCAGTTCAGCAACTCCTACCTCTGGCCCATGAGCATTAGTATCAAAGCTACTATATATTGAAGCTTCGTCTTCATCATCATTATTAAATTGATATGATAGTTCAGGTAAGTTAGTACTAGAGTCCTGTAAGTCAAAATCTATTAGCTGTGGTTCAGCATTAAATTCATCAAAATTGTCTATATTACCATCGGTATTATTGATAATTTGGTCAGATAGTTCAGATAGACTAGTAATACTGTCGTCTGATTCATAGTCTATTAATTCAGATTCGGCAGTAAACTCGCTGAAATCATCGGTGTTTGAAATAATGAATTCGTCAGCGCTAACTATCTCAAAAGGATTTGGAGACAACAATTCTTCTGGTGTTTGTGAAGATAGTGTTAATTCCAGTTCAGACTTATCATTTCCAATATTAGTGGCATTATCTAAAGATTCAACTATTTGAGGAATTAATACTTCTAATTGCTGACTAATAGTAATTTCGTGTTCCTTTGCTGCTAAAGCAAGTTCTAGCGCTTTTTTAATATCTGTAATAATGATTTTTGCTAAAGTCAGAAAAGTATTTTCTTGATTAGCGATCGCCATTCCTGCCGCATCACACAAATTAGACCAATTTTGGCAACTAAATTGTGTACCTAGTTCAGCTAATTTATTGCAACAATTCTGAAGACTTTTTCGTGTTTCTGGCGTAGAGTCTTGTTTAAATAACTGCAACATCTCGCGCAAAGTTTGCATCACCAGGTTTTGGTGATTTTGCCAGCAATCACTATCTCTAGAATTTTCTCCACCGCTTTCTTGTTGTACAAGAAAATTTAAATGTTGGTTCAACCAGCCAAAAGTTGGTTCTACTTTTGAGATAATTTGATTAGCAGTATCTTCTGTTAAACCAAACGGCCCTTGTAAATTTTCTAGCAGTGCTTTGAGAGCATCAGACACATCAAGAAACAAAGATTCAAGTTTTTGATCTACTTGAACTGAATTCTCTTTTAAAACTTTAAAACAGTCTTCCAAACGGTGAGCAGTTAACTGAATACTACTTAAACCCAGCATCGCAGCTCCTCCTTTAATTGAGTGAGCGGCTCTGAAGATTTCGTTGAGCATTTCTGGGTCTTTGATGGTACTTTGAAGGTTTAGCAATCCCTGCTCAATTGTATTCAGGTGCTCTTTAGCTTCCTCAATAAAGTAACCTAGAATACGCTGTTGTTGTTCTGGCAGCATAGGACAAGATGAAGGATAAAGGATGGAGGATTAAGAAGCAAGATGAAGAATGAGTAATGAAGAATGAACGAAACTTCATACTTCATAATTTCATACTTCATTCTTTACCTAGTTTCGGAGGCTTCCACTCGGAAACGTTCTACAGAGGAGATTAAGTCACGGGAAACACCCACCAAGTTTTGCAAAGCACCAGAAACCCTTTGTGCTTCTTGGGAAGTTTCTTGGGCTGTTAGTTCGACTGATTGCATTACCTGAGCTACAGCACGGGAGGTTTCTGTTTGCTCAACTGTGTCGGTAGTGATAGAGCGCACGAGAATATCGATACGATTCGCTACTTGAATGATGTTTTCGAGCGATCGCTTGGCTTCTTCTGCCAAGATGGTTCCTTGGATTACCTGTTGTGTGCCTTCCTCCATTGCTGTCATTACCGAGCTGGTTTCGCTCTGTATTTGGCGGACAATTTCTTCTATTTCTTTGAGTGATTTAGCCGATCTGTCCGCTAACTGGCGTACTTCATCCGCCACAATTGCAAAGCCCCTGCCGGCTTCTCCTGCCCTTGCCGCCTCAATACTGGCATTGAGTGCTAACAAGTTGGTTCTGGAGGCAATTTGGGAAATCAACGCCACAATTTTAGAAATTTCTTGAGAAGATTCTGCCAAGCGCTTGACTTTGCGAGTAGTCTCAGCTACAGTTTCCCGAATTTCTAAAATACCTGCCACGGTATTTTCCACTGCTTCCCCACCTTTAAGAGCGATACTGCTGGCATCGCGGGCGACAGCTTCCGCTTCCCGTGCTGCTTCTGCCACCCTCTGAATAGAATCAGTCATTACCTGTACGGAATTTAAGGTAACTGCCAACTCTTCTGCCTGCCGTAAGGCATCACTAGATAATGCCCTCGCAAATGTCTCGGAGTTGGTAGCCCCTTTAGTAACTTCCCGTGCTGCTACTTTTACCTGCTGCACAATATCGCGCAAGTTTTGAATAGTCAGGTTAAAAGCATCGGCAACTGCTCCCAATACGTCAGCAGTCACTTCGGCTTGTACAGTCAAATCTCCTCTAGCCGCTCCTTCGACATCATCCAGCAAGCGAATTACTTGGCGTTGCAAGTTTTCTTTAGCTTCTTCCTGTTCTTGAGCTTTGCGTGTAGCTTCATGTGTAGTCGTGAAAATTACACGAGTCATTTCATTGAAGCCTGCCGCTAATTGCCCTAATTCATCTTGAGAATAAACGGTGGCTTTGACATTAAGATTTCCTTGCCGTACTGCATCAAATTGGGCTTGTAAATCTTTGGTGGTGCGGCGCAATTGCCTAATGCTGAGATTACCCATCACACCTGCGGTTGCAAAACTGGCCATTCCTGCTGCTAATGCCATTGCCCAACCTGTATTTCGCAGTGATGCCCGTTGTTGGGCAGGGGACATTGTCGTAGCGGTGAAGCTAACCGCAGCTACAACCACTGCCGAAACAATACCCGCAGTACTACCAATTATCCATTGCTTAGTTGTGAGTGGAGCATTTTCAAAGGGAGCTAATAAACCTTGCTCAACACCGACTTGTGGTTCAATATTAGCAGCACTACCTTGAGTAAAAATTGGCACTGCTTCTTGCGAACCGGTGATACTAAATAGCTCATCATCGCGATCCTTGTCTGTGTTGCTGCCAGCAGCCTGATTTTTTTGACTACTTTTGTTGTTTTCAAATGCTCTGCTGTGATTTTTGCTATCTAGGGCGATCGCTCCAGAATGCAGTTGAGAGTCACCCAAATTAGAGTCTGCAACAAAGTCAAACTCTGCTTGAATATTCCCTAGATCGTCAAAGTCATCAAAGTCATCTAAAAACTCTATATTGCTTCCCTGAGAAGATTTGCCATTTAAAAGGCTGCTTGTGTCTTCACTATCTGCAAACGTCTCCGATCCAAAGGCAGATTCAAATGCCTCTATATCAAAGCTGTCATTTTCCTCAAAACTATAACTTTGTTTTACATCAGAGCTTGAGTGAGATTTTTGGTTTTCTAAATTGAAAGTGCTGTTTGAATTTGTTGATGAGAGCTTTTCTTTGCTAGTGTAACCTAAACTATTTATTCCTGATAAATCACCACTGGTACCTGCTTCTTGTACCAGTAAAGTCTCATCCTCAAACCGATTTAATAGAAAATTAGAATGCGGTTCAACTGGTTTTGGAACTGTTTGTTCAGGTAAATTTACTTGATTTTCTAATTCAGGTGTAGCAAAGGAATCGTCTGGTAGAAATGGCAAAGAATCTCTATTCTTCTCCTGATGAAATTCTGAATCTTCAGAAACAGAATCTGTACTATCTATGAATAAATTGTTAGGTTCTTCTGCTTCTTTTTCTGATTCTACGGATATATCTTCTTCTAAGAAGGCAGGGAATTTTAGTTCAGTTTGTTTATTCCAAATGTTTATCTGTGAATCTTCTGCCTCTTCGGAACTAAAAGCAAAAGGATTTTCATCAGAATTTTCTGATGACTCTAATGTTGTATCAAATAAACTAATATCTACGGCTATATCAAATGGATTACTATCTAAGGAATCCTCTTGTGGCCCCTCCAGAACCTCTTGCTGCTCAAAGGCACTAAAATCAAAGTTTTGGTCGCTAGAGTCTCCTATTGCTGCCAAATCTTCTAATTCTTGTTGTCCATCTTCCCCAAAATCAGACAAGTTAGGGAAATTTGCTTCAGAGTGATCATTTACCTCAAAATCAGCTTCTAATCCTTGTTGGTAGTGAGCGATATGCTCTAGACCATTTTTAGCAAAATTAACAATTTCTGGATCTTCAGTTAACTTTAATACCTCTTGATATTCCGCTTTTGCTATACCGTACTGCTGCAAAACATAATAAATGTGACCCCTCAGCAAATGAGTATTGGGATCGTGTGGTAAATTTTGCACCACCTCATCAATAAGAGTGGCTGCTTCTTCATAATTTTGTTGCGCGTAGGCTGTTAGAGCCTGTTGATATGTCTGCGCGTAATCATCTACACTCGCTGCCATTTCCTGCCTCCCTATTTCATCCCGCCCAGCGCGCACTTCGTAAAATTGCCGTTTGATCTAACAGTCGCAAAAACTGTTTTTTGTGAGCATCTAATAACCACTCTCCCCGCAAAAAAGGAGCCATCGTATCCGGCACATTCGTTGGTGCCATCAAATGCTGCACATCAAGCCAGTGCATACCGCCAATTTCTTCTACTGCCAAGCCCACAATTGTGTCTTGCTCTTCAATCGCTATCACCGGAATCTCTGCGCGATCGGTGTTTAATGCTGTTGTTCCTCCCAGAAATTGACCCAAATCAGCTACCCAAATTACTCGACCTCGTAAATTTAGAGTACCCAAAAGTAAAGGAGAAGCATTAGGAATTGGAGTAATTTTGTCAGGACTGAGTTCAATTACCTCACGAATACCTGTAGCTAATAGTGCAAACTCCTGATGCGAAGGAATGAAAAACCGCAGGTGTAATTCACCTTCAGGACTTTCTACTTGTAATTCAGGACGAAAGTGATCTTGTCCACTGCCCCCTAAAAAGTCCGGCTTGCTCATCATCTTATACTCATCCTTATCCTCGCAGCAGTTGTTTGACTGTTCCCACCAATTCTGTTGGTTGGAATGGTTTGGCTATGTAGGCATCCGCACCTTGCTTCATCCCCCAATAGCGATCAAATTCTTCGCCTTTAGAAGAACACATCACCACGGGAACATTTTGGGTTTTAGGATCGGATTTTAATCGACGGCATACTTCATAGCCATTCATTCGAGGCATAACGATATCCAATACCACTAAATCGGGCGGAGCAGTTTGAATTGCTTCCAACGCTTCTAATCCGTCGCTGGCATGGGTTACTGTTAAGCCACTTGCTTTCAGGAGGTCTGTGATCATCTCCCTTTGGGCAATACTGTCTTCCACAATCAGAACTGTACTCATAAATGCCTAATCTACCTCCTGATGTAAAGGTTCCGACTTGGAACGTCTCCGAATTTACCGCAAGCATTTAATGTAAAAAATCACTTTATTCACACTACTTAAGTTTCCCAAACTGAACTCTAATGTTGACTAATTCTGTGATAATATTTTTACTCTATCTTTTACTGAATCAACAAGTGGTGTATCTCTTTTGTTACTTTTAATACAAAAGGGTAACAAATATTTCTCCACTAAGATAACCAATTCATTATTCCCAAATGGCTTTGTTAAATAATCGGTTGCTCCCACCATTTTTGCTTTGACTCGGTCAAAAAATCCTTCTTTAGCGGTAAGCATAATGATTGGAACTTGCCGAAATGCTTGAGAATGGCGCAACATAGCACAAATTTCATACCCGTCTAAATCTGGCATAGTAATATCACACAAAATTAGATCGGGTTTAAGCTTAAAAATTAGACTCAGTGCTTCTAGGGGATCCCTCTGAGAAATTGCTTCGTATCCTTGGTTACGCAAAATACTTTCTACTGCCGTACAGATAGTGATCGCATCATCAATACATAATATGCATCGCTTTCGGTTTTCCTCTAAATTGGGTATTTTTTCGGATTTATGTGTCAGTAATTGTACCCAACCTTGTTGGATGTAAGGATGTATAGCTTTAGCTAATGTCACAATATCTCGATTCAGATAGCGAGCTAATTGACGCAGAGAAGTTTTACCATCTGCCCAACGCTGTAGCTTATTTACAGTTACTGCTGGTAGTGAAGAGCGTAGATTAACTATGTCAGCGATGACGGGAATTTGATCGGGAGATTGAATATGAGGATACAGTAACTTCCAATTTTGCACCTGCTTGATCATCTCAGTCAGTGCGGGGGCAATCTCTAGAGTAGTTAATTGCGGAGTCAGTGCCGAACCCACCTCAAAAATAAAGTTACCTTGCTGTAAATTCAGTAGATCGAAGAGAGTCTCATGCACCAAGCTGTGGATTATACTGCGAGCTTGGGTTGGATTAATGATATTTTGCTCTAACAACATCCATAGGTATGCATATTCGAGTGCATTTATAGCTCTTATCTGATTTAGTTCTCGTTCATCGAGTTGTACTTTAATTTGATAGTGGCGCAAATTATCACTCAAACGCGATAGACTGTTATCGCCATTAGCTGCATAAATAATTTGACCGTTGAGAAAAAAAACAAACCAAAACTGGCGATCGCCGCAATCATGATGTCTGTCTATTTCATCTACACATAATCCGGAGCATTTGTAGTCACTATGGATTTCTACAAATAATTGTCCAGTGCGTTGCCCCAACTCAATCAATTGCAGGATACTACGAATATCAATTTCATTTAAATTTCCTTGCATTTAGCGAAAAAGTACTCCTTTTAATTTTGTCAATTTTATTTGTAAGACTTACGTCCCTTTTGCTTACGATATAAAGAGCCAGTTCACTCTGGTTCTTGTTACTAGATTCAACCTGGTAATGACGGCTCCTATTGGAACCAACACAAGATGTGAATTAAGGGACAATTTGTGGAATCCAGTTTTTTAATTTTGCCCTTTTGTTTTTCTATCCTTTCAGTAAATGTATTGGAATTTACAGTTAAAGAATTAGAGAAAATTTTTATACTAGCTCTTATCCTGTATTTTCGACAAGGTAATAACCTAATCAATTCCAATTTCTATCTTTTGAGAGACATTAATCTTCCTAGATAACCTGGGTGATAACACGGTAGTCAGTGTAACTGATAGCAGTAGAAAATATAAAGAAGCGACAATTTGGTTGTATAAATCTTAAGACGTGACGGCAGTCGCTACAACTCTGGGAAACAGAGCAGCACGCTGCCTCCAATTTCGCGTCTATAGAATAGAAAATTTTGCCTGCCTTGTTTCCCCCTAGCTTAAGTTTTAAACAAGGCAGCTTACCGAAATTAAATTCGTATAACAAACACTGATATATAAGTCCATCAGAAGGATTAAGGGTGTGCTGTATTTAGCAGAAGTACAAAAACAGAAAGGCAGTTTACTTACTGGTGCTGGCAAAACAGAATTAAAACTGTTAGCTTGTCAGCGAACAGACCAAAGTTGGAGTACCGTATCAGAAGACGTAATCGCTGCTGAGGAAGCCAGTAAATTAAATGATGGCGCACTTATATTGGTGGAAATGACTCCTCAGCGTCAAGTGCAGCGGATTCAAGAGGCGGGGCGTCCGTTAGTAAATATTTTGCAGAATTTTTCTCGTCAGTTGGAAAAAATTAAAGTCAAAGAAGAAGAAATTGATCAGTGGAAAGAATCACTCACGTTTCAAGCACAGGAACTTAATCGTCGCGAACTAGAAATTGAGACGCGCTTGGAACAATTAGAAAACATGGAAGATGAGTTTCAACGCTTGGAGACACAAAAGCAAGTAGTTGAGACATCTTGTGCAGAAATGGAAAAGTTGCGAGAAGAAGTTGAGCGCAACCGTCAAGAGCTAGAAGGAGCTTGGGAACATTTGCGGGGTGAGCAGCGCCGCCTAGAAGAGTCTCAAGCAAATTTACAGCAGGGAAAGATGCTGGATGAACAGCAAAGCCGTCTAGTTAATGAATTACTAGATCGGCTCTCTGGCAACGTTGCTCCTACAGAAACAGTGCGGGAACATCTGCAATTAGCATTGGAAATGCTGGAAAAGCAACAGTCCCTTCTCAACTCTCATTGGGAAAAACTGGAGCAGCAAAAAATAGCGGTTGGCGAACAACAAGCAGAAGTAGATCGCTTGTCACAAGTTTTACCTGAGCGTCAAAACGAATGGCAACAAGCGCAAGATTCTCTAGAACAGCAAATAGCACAGTTGAGGATGAATACAGTTAGTCTCAACTGTAAGCAAGAGTATGCTTATCAACTGAAAAAGCAATTGCGACACCAAGAAGAACTATACCAGCAGATTCAATTCTTGGCAGCAATGTCCGGTGATGGATTTACTAGCCAAGAAGTGGATGTGGCAGCTTTAGAAAAAATGCCTCTGGAAGAATTGCACAAGATAGTGCAGGACTTGCAGGGAAAATTAAATATAGACTTTAATTTTGTAAAAGAACAAGAACAAGAATTTAAAGATAAACAAGAAACTATAGAAGAACTACAAAGAAAGATAAATCAGACATCTAAAACTGAGCGGAGTGCATTAGAGGTTGAACTGGCAGACGAAAAAGATCACTACCAAATGCTAAACGAAACACTCGTTGGACAACGTCGCCATTTGCTTGACTGTCGAGGGCTGCTCAAACAACACAAAGCAGTACTGCTAAATCGGCAAGAACAGGTTTACGCCTACTTGCAAGAAGACAAATTGGATTTCAATTCTATACTGCTACAGCTCGAAAAGCAGCGACAACGACAGTCAGAAGCACTGCAAAACTTGGAACGAGAAATTGAGCAGATTCAGGCTAGTATTGAACAAACCCAGGAAATAATAGAACAACAGACTCAACAGCAACAGACAAAGCGCCAAGAACTGCAAATGATGGAGCAAGATTTGTTGTCTTTGCGAACTGCTACTGCGGAATGTTCAGGCAGAGTGAATTTATATCAAGAGGCTTTACAACCAATTCAGGATTCTCTTGATGGATTGCGGCAGAAGTTACAAGGCATTACTGAAGTCCAACAAACAGGTGATGATCAGCTTCAGGTTATTAACCAGATACGTCAGGTTTTTGTGGATTTGATCTCTCAACCGCAATTAGCAGCAAATTAGGATTAGGGACTAGGGACTCGTTACTAGGGATTAGGAATAAATGAAGAAAGTGGGAGAGATGGGGGATTGGGAGAGTGTAAGATGCACAGAGAGAAAAATTCCCCGTGTCTCCTTGTCTCCGTCTCCCCCAGTCCTCTTTTTAGCCTCTAATCCCTACTTCCCAATCCAGATCCAATCGCCTTGTACTTGGGCGATCGCACCACCAGGAAATGGATCGGTTTGCGATCGATTGGGCGCTGTAATTAAAGCCGTGAGTTTTTCTATTTGCTCGAAGTTGGGAGCATCTGCAAGTATTTGTTGCAATACCTGTCGCATCACACGACGTTGTAAAGCGAGTGGTGCTTTTCGTAAGATGTGACGATTTAATTTGAGAGGAAGAGGGGAAGATGACGTGGGGACGGGGGGACACGGAGACACGTAGAGAATTTCTGATAACTTCTTTGCGTCTTTCTCTTCTTCACTCATCACTTCTTCTCTTAACTTTTGGGCAGCTTTTTCTAAATATTCGACTTCTGCTTGCAGTAGTTCTGCTGTTTGGGCTAAAGCTGATTCAGCTTGAGGGTTAAAATGCTCGCGTAAATATGGTATTAGCTCTTGGCGAATGCGGTTACGAGCATACTTCAAATCTTGATTGGTAGAATCTTCCCATATTGGCAACTGATTTTCTTGACAAAATCTTTCTGTTTCTGTGCGAGTCAATTCTAACAGGGGACGCACTAGCACAATGTCACCAATTAGCGAACGTCGCCAGGTTAAAGCTTGCAAGCCATCAGCGCCAGTGCCGCGAATTAAGTTATAAAGTAGGGTTTCTGCCCGATCGCTTGCTGTATGTCCTGTGATAATGCAGTTGTAATTATGTTGTTGAGCGATCGCACTTAAAGCTTGATAGCGCCAGTTACGTGCAGCAGCTTCACTTTGTAAAGATGGCAGATCTTGCGTCTCTATAGTTGCTAAATAAAAGGGAATTTCCCAAGTTTTAGCTAAACTTTCTACGTGTTGGGCATTTGCTTGCGAGTCGGTACGCCAGCGATGATCGCAATGAGCTATACCTAAATGCCATCCCCATTTGGCTTGTAAATCTAATAGTAATTTAATTAAACACAAGGAATCTTGTCCACCAGATACAGCAACTAATAAACGCTGGTTACGTTCAAATAGGTGACGTGAGCGAATAGTGCGATGGATTTTTGCGTGTAGGGGAGTCCATAACATTTTGAATTCAGATAACCGTCAAGACAATGAATCCATGACGGGATCTATGACCTACTAAACGGCTAATACTATTTTATAGATTAGATAACTGATGATTTAGTATAATTTTCTCTAACCATTTTGATTGATATTCTATTCTTTTCTAGGAATTTTTGGATCTTTCCAAGAATTTGAATTGTTTCTTCAACGCTCTCCATAAATTCATTACAAGCTACTCTATGCAGGAACTGAAATAACTGGTCATAGTAATCTCTAAATAATTCATCTTTGTATAATTTGTAGCTAAACTCAGACAGAGTAATGGGGTACTTTGTTCCTTTATCTACTAGATTATCCCCAATACCGTTTACATAATGAAACCAAAGAATACTCCCTTTGCTGGAAATCGCTCTTTTAAAATCTTCAATTAAGTAAAAAAACTCAGTAGTTAATGATTTTTTACTGAAAGGCAGAAATACAACATCTCTTTCATATAAAGCAATCCAGCAACTAACAGATGCCATTAAATAAGCTGTAGAGGTAATATAGTAACCATCTTTAGTAAACCAATCCAAAGATGAGGCAGTTTTAGGAGATAACTTTAGCGAATGACTAGGGCCATATGGTTCATTAATTTTATCTTTTATGGAAATTAAGCGAAACTCTAATTCATGACAAGCTAACCATAGTGGTTTTGCATAGAGATCTAATTTTTTACGAGCTTCGATTGATTCTTGCAAGCGAGGAGCGATTAGATAAGTTTCTGTAACCTTCATCATAAAAGTAAAGATACCACCTCCAATTACTCCATAAATTAGATTTGATAGCCCATCAGCCATATTTAATATTGCTCTAGATTATTCTTAAAATTAAGATTTTGTTACATTATTGCTTGGATACAATAATAAGTATAAATTAAGACTAAATCTATAGCTACCCTCTCCGCTTGCAGAGCTACGGTGTACACACAAATGATTTAATCACCCCAAATCCCATTTTTTCTCTTACCCAAGGCTCCAGCCTGGGAAAACATGATTGAGGCTCCGCCTCCTTTTCAGGCAGAGCCTTCCAATTTTCATTACCATGCAGAGCATGGTAATGAGAAAAATAGACTTGTGTATACACGGTAGGCTTGCAGAGAGGGAGGTGAGAGACAAATATGCTAAAAAAACCAACCGTATGAGTGTAAACCCTTACCCAAAAGATTCACCCCTAAATAGCAAACCCAGACTACAACAAAACCACTAGCAGCTAAAATTGCAGGGCGACGCCCTTGCCAACCACGAGTAATGCGGGCGTGGAGGTATGCTGCAAAAACTAACCAGGTAATTAATGCCCAAGTTTCTTTAGGATCCCAACTCCAGTAAGAACCCCAAGCTTCGTTAGCCCAAACAGCACCAGCAATAATACCAATCGTCAATAGAGGAAATCCAAGTCCGATGACTCGATAGCTGATATTATCTAAGGTTTCAGCAAGGCTAAGGCGTTGAGGTGAAAGGGGTTCACCAGAGGTTACTGTTTGAGGCTCAGAAGCAGTAACTAAATCTAAAACAGCAGTTTTACCGTTAGTGTTACTTTCATAACGAGCCAAGCCATTATTTTCTACTGCCACTGTTGAGGATTGAGAAACTAGTTCACCTGCTTTTTGTAAGCGGAAGCCGTTGCTGCGATAACCACCAGTACCAACAGAACTACCTTGGAGTTGGATCTCTTGCCCACGGGTAACGACGAGGAAAGCGATCGCCAACAGTGAACCTACCATCAAAGCCGCATAACTCAACATCATGACGCTGACGTGCATCATCAACCAATTTGATTTCAATGCAGGTACTAATGGTTCTGCTACTTGCATTTCTGCTGGTAGTGTGAGGGTAGCAAAAGCAGTAATGCCCATCGCAACTGGGGCAGTAACAACTCCTACCAAACGACTGCGGCTGCTGTTTTCAGCAATCAAATGGATGGTTGTGATTCCCCAAGCTAAGAAAAATAGAGATTCATACAAATTGCTGAGAGGAAAATAGCCAGCCTCTAACCATCGTGCTCCTAACAAAGTTGCGATGCACAAATTAGCGATCGCCATCCCTGCCGTTCCCAAAATCGGTAAATATGGCACGTTTCCAAAAGCCGCCCCAAACCAATAAACTAGCATCGTTATAAAGAGGATGGCAAAGGAGGCATTATCTAACCAGTTCTGGAGTTCAACCAGATTCATAAAATGTTCTCCCCCGTGGATTCCTAAAAATATTTTTTCTGACAGTTTTGATCCTATCTGTTTCTGGCTAATGATTGGTGATTGTCATTAGTCATTGGGAAGGGTGGGTTTTGTTGATTTTCTTTGGGTGAAAACCGACAATTTATCTTTTAAACCCGCCCGTACAGTGGTTAGTAGTTAGTTATTCTCCCTATCTCCTCTGCCCTTATTGCCCCCTGCTCCCCTTATCTGTTTGTCTCCCTCTCTCCCCCTCCTCTTTTTAGGGAGATGGTGGTGTTGCAGGTAAGGGTATGCTAGAAGCCTTAGGTAGAGTCGGCAAAGGAGTAACAAAAGAGGTGGGATTGTTTAGGGAACTATTGGAGGCTGGTTTTCCAGTTTTTTTGAGTCCTAAAATAATTTCGTAACGATTAGTACGACTATCCTCGATTGTAGTTGTTATGCCAATCGAGCGTGTTGCTTTTAACCATGCTTGTTGATTTGGCAACAGAGTTGGTAACGGAAAATTTTTGGCGGTACGTTCCACATCCAAGAAAAACTGGCTATTTTTAGGATTTTTTTCTAAGGGAACTGTTGCTTGGAATAAAAGATTACTAGCTAATGCATTGTTAGGTTTTGGGATAATTCGATCGCTGATGGGAGCGCCCAATGCCAAGAAAGCAACATCTCCATCTAACCAACCGTGAGTAGCAGTTAAGGTACCTAAAGGCCCAATCCAGTTAACAATAGGCTTACCAGCAACTGTTGCCTGTTGAATCTGGAATTGGTATTGAGTTTTCATGACTTCATCGAGCTGCTTTAAGGAAGTTTCTGCACGAGCGCGATCGCGTGCTTGTACCATAAACAGCAAAGAAGCACGAAAATCGTCTGATGAACTGTTGGGAGTATTGGGAATTACCGAAACAGAAAACTCTCCACTCATCCAGCTCAATAAATCTCGTTCTAAATCGAGATTCACAAGAGATTTCACGCCTCCGCGTAACTGTTCGGGTGCGATGGGCGAGAGCGGATTTCCTTGGGATGTTGAAACGTAGTCTGCCCAAAAACGTTGCAAGTTACCACCAGAAAGCATCATCAAGGTTTCAGATGGCACGCGATTTTGCATATTCCCAGCTTTGTTTTCAACTGCTAATACGCGCTGACTATTAGGGTTTAACCACGAAACACCCTTAACACGTATTCCTTGTGAATCCAGACTAACTGTTCCTGCTAAACCTTGGTTATTTTGCAGTTGTGCTAAAACTTGGGCGGGTAAATGACGGTTACCAGATGCGGCAGCAATCTTAGCAGAGTAGGGTACATTCACATAATATTGAGCAAAAGGTTGAGAGCTAGCAATTTTGGGAAAGTTATCCGTAAAACCTGCACTTGTAGCTAGGGATGTTCTATTTTTATATGCTTGAATTGCTTGTTCTATAGTTTTAGAATCGTCAGCAAGCACCAGAAAACGCCCATTGATTACTGCTGCTGATAAATTTTCTCCAGATGTTGAGTTCTTTTCTTTGATGGCAATACCTTCGTAAGTGCGCTCGCTCCATTCTCCTCCTTTGAGTGTTTTCGGTTGTGCTAAAATGCTCTGAGCTTTTTGTTGATTTTTGATTGGCAGCACCACTACTAACGACTGCTGATTAGCAATACTTCCATTTGTAGCTATGGGTTTGAGAGTGGGTTTACTTGCTTGTGGAGCCATGATTGCAATCGTTACTTGCTCGCCAACCCATGGTTTGATATCTTTTTGAAAGTCATAACCTTTACTATTGATAAAGCGATCGCGCAACTGCACTAGATATCGATCTAGTTCGGCTTGAGTTTCTTGTGTGCCAAACTCCCGCAATTGCTGCCATTGAGCAGGATCAGTAGTCAGAGAAACCGCAAATAAAGCATCTTGGGGGATTATATTTGCACCCACTGGTAAATTTCTGGAAAATAGTTGCCCCTGAGCTAACAGCCAGTATGCTGCCACACCACCACCAATTAATAACCCAGCTGATGAGAGTGTGAGTACCAGAGATGGTTTCTTTTTCTTCTTCATCGACGAAACAGATAGGACGGGCAGCGCCATTGAAACAAATACCTCATCATAGCGAATTTGTTAGTTGCTTTGTTGCCAAAGCAAACCAAAAAGTTTCCCCCGTCTGGGGTGTGAATCATACTAAATTATTTATTGGCTCTAGAAGTTAATAATACTTCGGTAATAAGTTACCATTGTTTTCTAAGCTTGACACGTTTTATGAAAGCTAATCCTCATGGTTAACTATCCAAATTTCGGCTAAAGCTTACTAAATTTTAATTTCTGTTGTAAATCCTTTAAATATACTTATTCGTTAGCATTTTCGAGATCATTTCTCCAACTTGTGAAAGTTTATTAATCATGCCATCAATATTAAATATGATCTAATTTAATATCTACAAGTTGATGGACAACTAGAAAATATTAATCTTGCTAAATTGTATTGAATATCACTATTGGTAAAACTTGATTATTTTTTCAAACGCAAAAATAAAATAATACTCTATTAGTATAAGAAATTACTAGCCTGAAAATAGGAACTCTTAACAGAGTTGGGGAACATGGAAGAGGTATTTTTATAGCAAGGTTTGTGTCCAAACCGGGTGTGAATGGCTGGCTTGAAAAAAGAGATATCAGAGGCACCACAGTAGATACGTATAGATACACCCGCCGTAAGCGTTTCATTGGCTAGCGGTATATCAATAAGTAGGCAGTCCAGATGAAAAAATTTCACAAGCCTTGCATGAAAGTGCTTTTCTCACCCAGCTTCCCCAGATTCCCCTGCTCCCCCTGCTCTTTCAAGTCAGATGGCAGAAGAAATCAATAGGGACTAGGGACTAGGAGCACCAGGAGCAATACCTAATCCCCGATACCCAATTACCAGTACCCTGTACCCCAGTACCCAATCCCTAATACCTGGTACCCTTTTAGTGTACGCATTTCATGACGGCTACTTAAATTATGCCGCAATGAGTAATCGTAACAACTCATATGTTTAACCTGGCTCCAACAGCTATATAGGTTTGATTATTTAATAACAATTTTTACTTCAAACTTGTGTTAATAAATGCAACAAGAAGTAAACACAGATAGTCAACAGTAATCTCAGCGAATCTTTAGAATAGCGATCGCTCAACCGTAGTTACCTTTGTGCTCAAATTTTGATTTAATTTGACTGGAATTAGAAGTCAACTATTCAAGCTGACTGTGTCGATCCCAAATATTTTGTTAAATAAGGCGAAAAGACTTCATAAATTAAAGTCAAGGGCTGTCCATGATGCCAAAACAAATAATGGCGTCCCCAAAATGGGCCTTTTTCATCGAAACCAGACTCCAATCCATCCGAATAACCATAATAAAGACCTTGGATATCTCGATATAGCTCTGTACGTAGACGAGCTAGACTAGCCCAAATAGGCAATGAACGATTTTGTAAATACTCATCTACATGGGAAGCCTCCCACCATGAGGTAGCATAAGCCAATCTTTGACCAGAGGCAGTACGCAGCCAGACTTGTCGCCGTAGTCTTGGCCCTGGCACGGCTTTAATCAACTCAGGAGCACCATCCAAATCCATGCCAATCAATGACATATCAATAACATCCACTTCTGTTGGCTCACTCGTGAGCAATTGTAAGTGTCTCGTTGGGGAACCATCGCCTAAAAGTAGCAATTGCCAAGCCGGAGCTAATTGAGCGTGTGGCAAACCTTGTTGAATAACTTCCTCCCCTCCTTGCCAGATGGGAGTTAGGCGGTGCCAACCCGTAGGCAACGTTAAGTTGTTTGTTTGTGCAAAAGTAGCAGTCAATTTCCTTTACAAATCTTCACTTATTTCTATCAAAGCACAAAAAACCCACACACCCAATAATGAAATAAGGCTATATAGGCAAATAAGGAAAATTTCGACTCTTGACTGGAAATTTTAAATGCGGATGGCGAGACTCGAACTCGCAAGGCAAAGCCACACGCCCCTCAAACGTGCGCGTATACCAATTCCGCCACATCCGCAAGGTTTTGCTGAATATCAAATATAGCACAAAAAAATATCTATAGTGGAGTAATACTTAGATATTTCAACAGGTAACGGCGAGGAGTCCCCCACCGCTCGCCCACCTAAAGGTGGGGGAGGAACGCCGCTCCCGGTACTGGGTACTGGGTACTGGGTACTGGGGGAGGTTGCAAAATTTGGGAGGGGTTTAAAGCCCCTTCCATAATTTTTCCGCTTTCCACCCAATTCCCAGTCACGAGTACCCAGTCCCTAGTCCCTTTTACAAAATCAACCATCCATATGCACAAAACTCTCACATAATTTATGTCTAACTGACAACAAAATTGTATCGAAGTGATATTAAATCGAAGTGTTCTTAAAAAGGGGTACAGCCAGAACTACATAGATGCAACACAGAAGTTAGGTACACTGTGGATGCACAGTGCGCCTTAATCGTCTGGAGCGGGAAATACCAGCACTAAGCATTGGTAAGCTAGTGAAACCCGTAAAAGCAGTGAAGTCAATGGTTTGGACTTGGTCATCTCCTGTCATAATGTGAAATCAGGCGAGAGCGTTGTTTCTAAATTGCCGGGAGAAAATGTCAATTTACTAAACTGATATCGAAGCTAGAAGATGAAGTTTGACAAGATATTAATTGCTAATCGGGGAGAAATCGCGCTTCGCATTCTCCGGGCTTGTGAAGAAATGGGAATTGCGACTGTCGCGGTACACTCAACCGTTGACCGTAATGCGCTCCACGTCCAACTTGCTGATGAAGCGGTTTGCATTGGCGATCCTGCCAGTAGTAAAAGTTATTTGAATATTCCCAATATTATTGCTGCCGCCTTAACTCGTAATGCCAGTGCTATTCATCCCGGCTATGGTTTTTTAGCAGAAAATGCTCGATTTGCAGAAATTTGTGCCGATCATCACATTGCTTTTATCGGCCCTTCTCCGGAAGCAATCCGGTTGATGGGTGATAAATCAACAGCCAAAGAAACGATGCAAAAGGCAGGAGTACCAACAGTACCGGGAAGTGAAGGGTTGCTGGAGTCAGAAAAAGAAGGATTAGCGATCGCCAAAAAAATTGGTTACCCTGTCATGATTAAGGCTACAGCTGGTGGCGGTGGTCGGGGTATGCGCTTAGTGCGATCGGAAAACGAATTTGTGAAATGTTTTCAAGCAGCTGCTGGCGAAGCAGGAGCAGCATTTGGTAACTCTGGAGTATATCTAGAAAAATTTATCGAACGTCCCCGTCACATAGAATTTCAAGTTTTGGCGGATAACTATGGCAATGTTATCCACCTGGGTGAACGAGATTGCTCAATTCAGCGCCGCAACCAAAAGCTGCTAGAAGAAGCACCCAGCCCCGCCCTAGACTTAGACTTACGAGAAAAGATGGGACAAGCAGCAGTAAAAGCAGCTCAGTTCATCAACTATACGGGAGCCGGAACAATTGAGTTTCTCCTAGATAAATCTGGAAATTTTTACTTTATGGAAATGAATACGCGGATTCAAGTTGAGCATCCAGTAACCGAAATGATTACTGGAGTAGACTTGGTTGTTGAACAAATCCGTGTTGCTCAAGGAGAAAGACTAAAGCTGACTCAGGATAAAGTGGTTTTAAGAGGACATGCGATCGAATGCCGAATCAATGCCGAAGATCCCGATCATGACTTTCGCCCTTCTCCTGGAAGGATAAGTGGTTATCTACCGCCTGGAGGCCCTGGAGTGAGAATTGACTCCCATGTTTATACTGATTATCAGATTCCTCCATATTATGATTCTCTCATTGGTAAGTTAATAGTTTGGGGGCCAGACCGTTCTACAGCCATTACGCGCATGAAACGAGCACTGCGCGAATGTGCAATTACAGGACTACCCACCACCATCGGATTCCATCAAAAAATTATGGAAAACCCACAATTTCTACAGGGTAATATCTATACTAATTTCGTGCAAGAACTTCAAAGCTAGGGTGAGGGTCTAGGGGACTGGGGAGATGGGGATAATAACCCTAAGCACTAAAGTACAGACGCGATTAATCGCGTCTGTACTAACCACTAACTCATCCCTAATTTACCCTAGACATCATAGTCAACAGTCCTTGCTGACCAAGGAGAATTTCCCTAATTAAACTGAAGATACCAACCCAAATAATCGGTGTAATGTCTACTCCCCCTAAAGGTGGGATCAACTTCCGCATTGGTACCAAAAAAGGTTCCGTAGGCCAAGCCACTAAATTCAAAGGAAAACGATTTAGATCGGCTTGGGGATACCAAGTTAGAACTATGCGGAAAATAAACAAAAGTGTCATCAGTCCCAAGCCGAGACCGAGAATCCAAGCAGTAAGGTTAACACCGATCATTGTCTATTGCTTCTCACTCTTTATGAAAAATAAAAACCTGGGGAGAGCCGAAATATTTAAGCTTTGTAAAGCTATTCCAATATTATTTTAACTAAATGTTCCAACCCTTAGGGTGAAAGAATTTGAGTGTACTGACTGTCAATTATCTAATTTGTGAAGGCAGTAAGCAAGCTTAGTGACCAAAATTTAGAAATCGCAAGTTCATGGGAGAATCAATTTCCCGTAGTAAAATCAATTCAATGCAAATAGCATAATTGCGATTTGACGCTAACACACCAAATGAGTCAACTACAAATACAACAGATGTATGGTTGTACTCTAACAGTGTGATAGACCATTAAAATTAGTATGAAGACTGTAAAAAAAGGTTGAGAACTATGACGCCTTCTTTAGCAAATTTTCTTTGGAGCTTGCTTTGGGGTACTTTAATTGTCGTTATCCCTGCTACTGTTGGGTTGATTTTGATTAGCCAAAGAGATAAAATCCAGCGTTCTTAATCATCTCATGAGAGTCAAATTGACTCTCAAAACTACTTGCAAATCAGTTAATTGCATAATTGCTGACATTTTGCAATTTATCTTTCTCAAGGTTAATCAGACCAAATCAGCAGATAATGGCTTTTTAGCTTTGGGTAATAATGTAGAGACGCGATCGCAGTCGCACGGGCGGATATAACGTCTGCACGGCGCTACTATGAGTTTCGCGTCTCTACAATATATTTATGTCTTGTTAGAGTAGAGATTTAAATTCTGACTGGATAACATAGATTTGATATTGGGAAAAGAACAATGATAACTTTTTGGCTGAACTCAGCCAGTGTTCTGGCTCAAGTAAATTTTGGAGCAAACTCAGCCAGTATCCTGGGAATATTCTTAGCTGTGGCTGGAGCAGCACTTTATTTTCTCCGTACTGTACGTCCAGAACTATCACGAGATCAGGATATCTTTTTTGCAGCTGTAGGCTTGCTCTGCGGCTTTATTCTTATTTTCCAGGGCTGGCGTTTAGACCCAATTCTCCAATTTGGTCAGTTGCTTCTAGTTGGCTCAACAGTCTTTTTTGCTGTCGAAAGTATTCGCCTGCGTGGAATCGCGACTCAGCAAGCCAAGCGCAATACCCCAATTGTGGATGATGAGCGGGAGGTTAGCCCTCGTTATAACTATGAAAAAAGATCCCCCTATAAGGCTCAGGTGGACTATGATTATGACCCACTACCTTACGATGACGAGTATGAGGAGGAGCAACCTCGTCCCCGCATTCCAGGTAGTAGAGAAAATCGTTCTTCTCGCGAAGAATTTTATGAAGAAGAATCTCCCCGTCGCCCAGAGCGCCGGAATGTAAGTGAAAGACCAGAATTGACAGATAGACAGCGCAGACGTGGTACTACGCGTCCGACAAAGCGCACTCCTGAAAAAATTGAAGATGATTGGGGTGCTTCCAGCAGAAAAGTTGATGATTGGGATACCCCAACTAGCGAAGAAAGAAGAACTCCTCGGCGTAGTAATAACGGCTCTTTCCGTCCAGAAAGTCGCGCTGAGGATATTGTAGATAATACGTCCAGACCACCGAGAAGACGTCGCCCATCGAGCAGCTCAGAACCGCAACCAGAGCGGACTGACGACGATGTTATATCTACTGACTATGTAGAATATAAACCAGTAAAAAATTCAGAAGAAGAACCAGATAATTCGGTAAATTTTGATGATGTTTAAATAAACTAGGGAGGAAGTTACAAAAAGGTAACAGAAAACAGGTGAGGTGAAAAAAATTACACCTAGATTTTGGCTCCAAAGACCACTTAATTGGAGTCTCATTTTTGGATTGACAGGTTTACTAATCTCTTGTAGCTCCGATAATATTCCTATTGGCCCCACTTCTGTTAATAGTCGCTACACTGAAGCACAACCGACTTTGAGTGGAAACGGGCGGCTTTTGGCATTTGTATCTAATCGAAATGGCGCTCACCAGATACTGCTGTACGATTTGCAGCAGCAGTCTTTTGTGCGTACACCACGTTTAAATCGTCCGGAGACAATCGCTGAAAGCCCAAGCCTTAGCTACAACGGACGTTACATAACTTATATTACTAGCGATCAAGGTAGACCAGTGGTGGCGCTTTACGATCGCGCCATACAGCAATCACAAATCCTTACTCCTACATATCGCGGTTGGATTAGAAATCCTAATATCAGTCCCAATGGGCGCTATGTAGTCTTTGAATCCGCTAGTCGCGGTCAGTGGGATACTGAAGTACTAGATCGAGGCCCAAATATTGAGTTAGACATTCCTAATGGTGCAACTATAACTCCACCTCCGCAGTAGCAAGAGGACACGGGGAGGTGGAGACACAGAGACAAGGGGAGTAATAAACAACTAACCTAACCACTAACCCTCCGGGTACTCTACCTTGAAGCCGCCCTAGCCTGCGGAAAGCCGCAGAAGCGTCTACCGACTTCTCTTTGCAGTGCTGCCTCACCACTAACAAATGACCAATTACTAATGACTAATGACCAAATGCTATATTTTTCTACCTATACTTACACTAACAACTTTATTAAATGGCTGTGGTGGCTATCCCCGTCTTTTGAGCTATCCTTTTGATCCTGGAGGAAGAAGTCTTAACAGTACTGCTTCAGAATTAACGCCGCAAGTTTCTGGAAGATTTATTGTTTTTACTTCTGACCGACGAGGCAGCCAAGATGTCTATATGTTTGATATGGTGACTCGCAGTTTAATTGATTTACCTGGTTTAAATTCTTTTGATGCGATCGCCTCTCATCCCAGTATTTCAGACAATGGTCGTTATATTGTTTTTGCTGCTTCTCGTCAGGGGCGAACAGCTATTTTCCTGTACGACCGAGAAACAAGACAATCACGTAATTTAACTACCAATCTACAAGCAGAAGTTCGCAATCCCACAATCAGCGCTGATGGCAGCAGAATTGCTTTTGAGTACAGTAACAATGGGCAATGGGATATTTTAGTCTATAAAACTTCAGGGCAACCATTAAATATACCTCAAGACCCACGGTGAGATAGGAGACGCGGGGACAAAGAGTAGAGGGAGGTGAGGGAGGTGAAGAAGCGATCGGAGTAAATTCTTCCCCATCTTCCCTATCTTCCAGTCCCTAATCCCTAATCCCTACTTCCTCTTTTTGCACAGCTTCGATTAGCGATCGCACTTGCCCTGTGCCTTCTGAAGGTTCAAATGACAAAGGGAATTTGCGCCTAGCTAGCATTCGCAAACCAAGGGGTACAATACCAAGCAATCCTCTTAAATCTCTAAAATAGTTCCCAACCACTTGTAAACCAAATTGCCGTTCATCAATCCAGCCACCTTCTTTGACTAGTTCTATTAAAACTTTGCGATGGCGAATAGAACGGCTGTCGCTTTTTTGTTTATGATCAAGAATTACTTGTTTAATTTTGGTGATTTGATCAAGCGGAGCTACATCCATTGGACAAACTGAGTTGCAGTATAAGCAACGTGTACAACCCCAAACTCCTTTTGTTCCTTCGTTATATTTTTCTAAGCGATTTTCTGTTTCGCTGTCGCGGGAATCTTCGACCATTCGATAAGCTTTGGCCAGAGCATGAGGGCCAACAAAATCAGGATTGACTTCAAAGGCATTACACTCAGAGAAGCAAGCTCCACACATAATACAATTACCAGTTTGATCCAGGCGCGATCGCTCTTCTGATGTTTGTAGAAATTCTCTTTCTGGTACTTGGCGGGCAGCAGTACTTACATAAGGAGTGATCGCTTCTAAATTGCTCCAAAAATTGCTCATATCTACTACTAAATCTTTGATCACGGGCATATTGCCAAGTGGAGCAATTATGATTTCTGGAATATTATTTGCGCTATTTTTTAGTTCTGCTAGCTGTTGTACTCTGGCAATTTCACTACCAACATTTTCCTTACAAGCTAAAGCTGAACGCCCATTGATTCGCATAGCGCAGCTACCACAAATTGTATTACGACAATTTTTACGAAACGCTAATGTTCCATCTTGTTCCCACTTAATCTGATTCAGGCAATCTAAGATTGTATTACCTGGTTCTGCCTGCAAAAGGTAAGTTTGTACAACAGGAGAAGAATTTTTTTGTTGACGAATAACCTTAAAAAGTACTTCCATTGCTATCAACCTATGTCTTGAAATCACCACATCTGGCTTAAAAATCATTCCTACACGCAGCTTCCTTACCCAATCAGCGATAAAATTGTCTCTCTTAATTACAGCTAGCTGTTAATATGCTGTTCATTCAAGAGCTAGTGATTCTTGTTTGAGGATAAGCATAAAAATTTAATTGTAGAAGCACTGAATGGGGTTTACGACTGTTTTGTCAACCTCTACACCCAGTTGTCTAAGGATATCACTGTATTTTGATGCTAACAAAAGTAAACCTGCTATAGGAAAAATGTATTAATAGGTAGCAGACTACCATTTCTTGGTTATATAGAATTGTTCAAGCTTTTAATGAACATCTTGGCTAATGAATCAACGACAGAATACTACGATAGTTTTTTTGCCTCTTCTCAATCAACAAGCTTGATAATGTAACTCAACTTGCCAAAACTACTTGTCTAAATTACATGAATTTTTATAAAATCTAAGCCACAATCCTCACAACGGCAATAAAGCGGTAAGAAAATCCTCACCGCTTTTTGCCTTCTCAAGGTCAGATATTAAGATATTAAAGTATAGTAGTAAAATTAATTCAAACTTAAACAATAATTTTGCTATTATTATTGCATGTTAGTATTTAATATAAAATTACGAGGTAACAAAACCAGTATAAATAGCCGTATAAGAGCGGCCAATACAGCTTTGTTTCATCGTAGTGTAGAGACGCAAAAAAGTCGTCTCATTTAGCAGGATAAAAAGGTGTATGTCTGTCAACCTTATGCAAATACTATGCTGTTAGAAGCTAAAAGTATGCATAAGGAAAACCTTATGAGTCAAGGGTAATAAAGGCAAGCACCAAAATCAGAAGCCTGTTATTTCTGAGTTCTACGACTAAATAATAGTAGTAGGGCTTACCTGCTTTGTAAAGTTGGCTTAAAATTACACCGTCACAGTAATGCCAAAAAAGAAAAATATTTCATTTTCAATGGCAAATGATGGTTAAAAGTGCCGTGAAATCAGCAGATTTAATGCCTGTACAACCACAATCTCTCATAAATAATGGGCAACCACAAAAGAGGTTGTTGGTCTGTTATAAACGGGAATTTGCCCTTTGTAAGGGTTAGCGTTCTTCATTGTATAAACTCGAAAAGCCAACTAATTGGCAAAAGACGTCATCTTTGAATAGTTTGGAGAGATTAAGGATATTTTGAGCGTAATGACTGAAACCGCAACCGCACCATTAACCGGCAAAGCACTGCTTGCTAAAGTAAAAGAACTTTCCAATTTACCACGACGAGAAAGAGCAAAGCAGTGTGGCTATTATACAGTTACAAAAAACAACCAGGTTCGTGTAAATTTAACCGATTTTTATGACGCATTATTATCGGCTAGAGGCATTCCCCTAAGTCCGGAAGCACCTAAAGATGGCCGTGGGCGCGAACCAACTTATCGGGTTAGTGTTCATCAAAACGGTCAGATTGTAATTGGTGCAACATACACCAAAGCGATGGGTTTACAACCTGGTGATGAATTTGAAATTAAGCTGGGATACAAACATATTCACTTAATTCAAGTTGACACTGATAAAAAAGGAACCTCGTCTGACTTAGATATCGAATCAGACGAAGAAGACATCGAAGAAGAAGAAGAGTAAATTGATCTGATGATAAGGATAAGTTGAAAGTGAACACTGGAAAACTTATCCCTAGAGTCAGTAGAATTTGCTACTGTAGTTAAAAATTTTCTTCATTCCGAAAAATACGATTAGACCTCTTGCAGAAAATACCTATTTTGGTAGAGGCTTGTTCCAAAATAGAAGAAAGGTAGAGCAAAAGTGTATTGTTTGGAGTTTTGAATAAGCGATCGCATCGTTACACCCAACAAAATTAAAATTTGCCCAGACAATAGAGAAAGTTTTTCTCTTTCCAAACAAAAAATTATAATTGCAAGAAGTCTGTCGTGTTTTTAATGAATTTGAGAGTGTTATTTGAGTTAACAGTCAATACTTTAAGGTCATTTCTGGAAAATGCGCCAGGATTGGTTGTGGTAACCACTTTTTTCATATTGTGGGTGGTGTGCTGGTTACCAATGGCAGCATTAACAGTTATCTTTCAAAATTGGCAACCAAACCAGCCTTTGCCTCCACAAAAAAAGCTGCCTTTACTCGTATCGCTCTACCTATTAGCACCACTTATTGTTTGGGCAGTCAGTTGGCTTACCGACACATCATTGTTAGATTACGGCTTTATTACTGAAGTTTCAATGCTAGGTTCTGTAACCCTGGGTTTTAGTTTAGGAGTAATGAGCCTAGCTTTTGTATTTTCTTGGCAATTATGGCTGGGTTGGTGTAAATTTCAAGAGTTTAATATCAAGCAAATATTATCTATTACCCTACCTATCTTTTTGATAGCTTTATTTGTAGGAGGTGTAGAAGAGTTAGTTTTTCGAGGTTTTCTATTCACGCAATTAGAGCAGGATTACCCAAGTTGGGGAGCAGCGATTATTTCTGGTTTTATATTTGCTGTACTACATTTAGTTTGGGAACAACGAGAAACCATACCCCAACTACCGGGATTGTGGCTAATGGGGATGGTACTGGTACTAGCAAGATTTGCTGATGGTGGGAAGTTGGGCTTGGCTTGGGGATTGCACGCGGGATGGGTATGGGCGATCGCCACCTTAGATACAGCACAACTAATCGAGTATACCGATAAAACCTCAGAATGGTTAACAGGTAAGAATAAAAAACCCTTAGCTGGTGTTGCGGGAATAGTATGTTTACTGTTAACTGGAGTAATTCTGTGGTTGGGCGATCGCATCTTACACAGCCCTGTATCATAGCTGATTAGGCTATCTTGATGCATATATATTCAGCAGCAGTAGGTGTAAGGTAGTTTGCTTGTGTGATTTCAAATCCAGCCCGCGTTAGCATACCTTCAATAATCCACGCAAAGGTACTGTGTTCCTCCCGCACGTGCATATGGTAGTCTTTATCTGTCCAGCCCTCACCTTCAGGCTTTGATGAATGCTCAATCCACTCATCAATAAAGGTTTTATGCTCACTAATTGGGAATGAGAATATAGCATCACGTAAGTAAAGAATGCCGTTAGGTTTCAGCATTGAAGCCATTCGCATCAAAGCAACCATTTTCCAGAAGTCTGGCAGAATATGCAGCGCAGCTTTTGTAATCACAAAATCACCCAGATTGTCATTATGTTCATAAGTTAAGAAACCAGCTCGGTGAAATTTGATGGTGCTAGCGCCCATTTTTCGAGCTTTTTGTTGAGCATAAGCCAGCATACTTTGAGAAATATCAATAGCGTGTACAAATGCCCCTTCAAGTGCAGCCTGGATTGCAAAAGTACCCGTGCCTGCTCCTAAATCGATTACGGTATGCCCTAAAGAAATTCCCAATCGCTTCACTAAAGCCTGTTCCTTCTGGGGGGTACTTGATGTTTGCTTGCAGTCAAAGGCTTCAACTTGAGCTATGTCCTCAAAATTAATACCAGCCATTTGAGATTCATCAAAGTACCAAGCAGGAAAGGAGTTCATATTGTGTCCATTTCTGTGTGGATTTGATAGATAGTTTAGATAATTTTAAGCTATGGAGTTTGAATCGTTCTTTAGAAAGAGTAATAACTAGTGGAATTTTTGTTACTGTGCTTGGTTGTAGTATTAGCCAATTTTTTACTACAAACTAAAATATTAGTATAAATTTAAACGAAATTGCAATTTTTAAAGATATGAGTTTTAGCATCTGGATAAAAAGATTGCTATTAATTTCGCTTATGCTCATTACCACCGTTATTATTCTGATCAGTGGAAGAGTACAACTACAATCAAATAAGCAAATTGCATCCGATCTAAGCTCAGAATCTGCTGCCTGGAGTCCATCTCATCTTCCTCAGCAAACTGCACAACAAAAAGAAAAACTTCAATCTTTTTCCAAATCCTCAGTCAAGACAACACCTAGCCCAAAGCCTAAGGCACAACTCGAATCAACCAATAATCAACAAAGCAAACTTAAAAATCTTCCTCAATATTCTTTTCAAATTACTCAAGCTTTTAAAGAGTATAGACCTAGATATGAAATTGCATTAGCTCACCCAAACAACTATGGAGAGCGTCATAGTACCGATATTAATGGCATATCTGTCAATAATCAAGCAATTATAGTACTTCATGAAACAGGCGGTTCTGCATCAAGTGCAATTAATACCTTTCAAGTTCCTCATGAGGATGATGATCGGCAAGTGAGTTACCATACCTTAGTCAAGCTAGACGGAACGGTTGTTTATATCGTTTCTCCAGAAAAGCGAGCTTTTGGTGCAGCTAACTCAGTTTTTGACGGCCCAAATGGTTCTGAAACAGTGCAAACTAATTCTAATTTGCCACCCTCTGTAAATAACTTTGCTTATCACGTATCTTTAGAAACACCACCGGAAGGCCACAATGAACAACCAACTCATGTTGGTTATACTGATGCTCAATATTATTCTTTGGCTTGGTTAATTGCTCAAAGTAGCGTTCCAGATGAGCGAATTACTACACATAAAGCAGTAGATAGATCAGGTCAAAAAAATGACCCCAGGAGTTTTGATTTCAATAAATTTTTTAGCTTGCTTCATTCTTTTCGTCAGCCAATTTCCTAAAAGTTTGGCAAGAACTATCGACTAAAACTATAAATTTTCTGTGTTTCTAATTGCTCGCAACAGATAGATGAAGGCAAGGTACCTGGGGAGAACGTCTGCCGATCCAATTGCACTTGCAGATTACTCAGGGGATCTACACCAGGAGAAATAAGAAATTCTAGCTTTTGAATGTAAGGCAAGGTAACTAGATAGTCGAGAATTTGCCCGATCGCCTGCACATAAGGATGACTTTTTTGTGTGTACCAATCATGAGTTGCCAATCTTGCTTGGTCAAATCCTAAGTGTACTGTTAAAGATGGTTTGTCAAATAAGGCGATCGCAAGAGGACGTGCTTCTTCTTGTAACAACAGATCGTGGCTTTTTACCAAATGCCGCAGTTTTTCTAAGCGTTCGTAACGTTCGGTTACAGCTTGCGGATCGTCTTGCCAGTGAATCGCTACTGTTACTAAGTAAGTCTGCAACAGCATATGACCCAACTTTTTCGCTTTTGTCGCCAAATAATTGGAATTATAGTTATTCGATTCAATTAATAATGGCACACGGTCAACTACTTCCATGTTGTAGCCTTTAACACCAGCAATTTTTCGGGGATTGTTGGTAATCAAGCGGATTTTATGCACGCCTAAGTCCATGAGGATTTGCGCTCCCATCCCATAGTCTCGTAAATCGGCAGGGAAGCCCAAGCGTTCGTTTGCCTCTACCGTATCCAGTCCCATATCCTGCAAAGAATAGGCTTTCAACTTATTAATCAGCCCAATTCCCCGTCCTTCTTGGCGCAGATAAACTACAACACCTTGACCAGCATTTTCAATCATTTTCAGAGCTGCTTGCAACTGCATCCGACAATCACAGCGCAAGGAACCCAAGGCATCCCCAGTTAAACATTCAGAGTGCATCCGTACCATGACTGGCTGATCTCCGAATTGGGAAGGATCGCCCTTGACAATCGCAACGTGTTCGGAACCATCAAGTGTATGGCGATAAGCGTAGATTTGAAACAGGCCGAATTGAGTGGGGAGATCGGCCACAGTTTCGCGGATGACAATGCGATCATGCCGGAGACGGTAGCTAATTAAGTCGGCAATGCTAATAATCTTCAAGTTGTGATGTTTAGCATACTCTACTAATTGAGCTAACCGTGCCATTGAGCCATCGGGATTTTGAATCTCGCAAATTACCCCGGATGGATACAATCCAGCTAGTCGGGCTAAATCAACAGCTGCTTCTGTATGTCCTGCTCGTTTAAGTACTCCTCCTTCCTTAGCACGAATCGGAAAAATATGACCGGGACGACGTAAATCTGAAGCTTTTGTACTAGGGTTAATAGCAACTTGAATTGTGCGAGCTCTGTCTTCTGCTGAGATTCCAGTAGTCACTCCCAAATGCGGCCCAGCATCAATACTAACGGTAAAAGCAGTTTGGTTTGTATCTGTGATGTTACTTACCATTAAAGGTAAATCTAATTCATCCAAGCGATCGCCCGTCATTGCTAGACAAATCAACCCCCGCGCTTCTACCGCCATAAAATTAATTGTGTCGGGGGTAGCAAATTGAGCTGCACAAATTAAGTCGCCTTCATTCTCTCGGTTTTCGTCATCGACCACCACAATGATACGACCAGCTTTTAAATCTGCAAGAGCTGTATCAATCGAATCAAATTTAAAGGCTTGGGTTGAATTAGTCTTAGACTCAGACACAGATTTTAGCCACCAAATATAAATTTTTCTTACAAAAACTTTATTTCAATTGTACCTTTTTATAAGGCTTGAAAACTATAGAAGTAATGATTTGTCAGCTTTGCTTTGAAATTGGGTATGTGGTACACAAGAAAGCTCAATTTTCATGCCTGGCTGTAAATTTTTTGATTGGAACTATCTTGGTAATCTTTAATTCTTCTGGCAGGGATTATAAAAATAAATGCTGCTTCGGTCAGAAATTTTCAAATTGTTGAATTTTGTAGCTAATTTATCTAGTTTAGAGTGCTTTAGCTGCATTTTTTTACTCTATCCTAGTTTTTTGCACTTTTGCACTACTTGATTTTTTTAACGACTTAGGGTAAATGAGCGCCTACATAATAATTACGATACCATACCAAAATTTAGGAGTAATGGACTCCACAGAACACAACTAAAATTTTTCCTACTTGTGGGTTGGTTGAAATGACGTAGCAAAAGATTCTATCGCTAAAATTGGGTTTTAGTACTCAAATGCAATACAACTTTCATAATCAGATTATGAACGGTTGGCATTAAACCTTCAACCGTCATATATGCTAAAAGCTAATAGCTTTTTGCTGTTTGCAGATTGTTAATATCTAAAAACAAATTAACCACAAAGCGGATAAGGATTTCATTATCATGGGCAATTTTAGACGCGTACCAGTTGGGATTGTTGGCGCGTCAGGCTATGGCGGAGTACAGTTGGTGCGCCTACTGATGGATCACCCAGAAGTAGAGCTAGTTTATTTAGGTGGTGATAGTAGTGCTGGTAAGTCATTTGCGGATATTTACCCGCATCTAGCTCAGACAGTGAACTTATCAATAGAAGCGGTAGATCCAGAACTTATTGCTCACCGTTGTGAAGTAGTTTTTCTCTCTGTACCAAATGGTTTGGCTTGCCAACTCGCTCCAAAATTACTGGAAAAAGGATGCAAGGTACTCGATTTAAGTGCCGACTATCGTTTTAGCAACCTAGCAACTTATACAGCTTGGTATGGTAAAGAGCGGCAAGATAATACAACTGCTGCCACAGCAGTTTATGGATTACCAGAAATGTTTCGCGATCGCATTGCCGAAGCTCAATTAATAGGTTGTCCTGGCTGCTATCCTACCGCCAGCCTTCTCGCACTTTCTCCACTCCTCAAACAAGGGCTAATTATCCCTGAAACTGCCATTATTGATGCCAAATCTGGCACATCAGGCGGCGGACGAGAAGCTAAAATCAATATGTTATTGGCTGAAGCAGACAATTCGCTGGCAGCCTATGGTGTGGTTCGTCACCGCCATACACCAGAAATAGAACAGATTTGTAGTGAACTAGCAGGTCATGAGGTAACCGTACAATTTACTCCTCATCTGATCCCGATGGTACGTGGCATTTTAGCAACTGTGTATGCCACTTTAAGAGATCCCGGTTTAGTAAGAGATGATTTAATAACTATTTACAAAGCCTTTTACCGCAACTCTCCTTGGGTAAAAATTTGCGAGCCTGGCATTTACCCTCAAACTAAATGGGCTTGTGGTAGCAATCTTTGTTATATTGGTATAGAAGTTGACCCGCGTACAGGTAGGATAATTGTGATGTCAGCAATTGACAACCTAATTAAAGGACAAGCGGGTCAAGCAATTCAGTGTATGAACATTATGATGGGTTGGGATGAGACTGTGGGGTTGCCAAAGTTAGGATTTTATCCATAAATCAGGGATTGGGTACTGGGTACTGGGGATTGGGTATTTAATTTGGACATAGCGAATTGGGAGTTGGGCATTGCCCTATGCTCTATGCCCCATACCCATAGCCCTAGCCCCTAGCCCCTAGCCCCTATTTCGGTCCTAGTCCGACAGTGCCAGCATAAATAGCGTGATCGCCTAACTCATCTTCAATTCGCAGCAGACGGTTATATTTTGCTACTCGTTCGCTGCGGCAAAGGGAGCCAGTTTTGATTTGTCCGGCGCGAGTTGCCACCGCTAGATCCGCAATAGTAGTGTCTTCTGTTTCACCAGAACGGTGACTGATTACTGAGCGGAAACCATTACGAGTAGCGAGATCAATTGTTTCCAAAGTTTCAGTTAAAGAACCAATTTGATTGAGTTTAATCAGAATCGCATTACCTGCTTGCAACTCAATACCTTTTTGTAAGCGCGTCGCATTAGTAACAAATAAGTCATCTCCCACCAACTGCACGCGGGAACCCAACTTTTGAGTTAGTGACTGCCAACTTTGCCAGTCTTCCTCGTGCAAGCCGTCTTCTATAGAGACAATTGGATATCGATCCACCAGTTGAGCAAGATAATCAATAAACTCAGCCGGAGAGTGGGGTTTACCATCATAGACGTACTGGCCATTTTTGTAAAACTCACTCGCAGCAACATCCAAAGCCAAAGCCACTTGCTCTCCAGGCTTGTATCCAGCTTTTTCAATTGCAGCAACTAGCAATTCTAATGCTACCTGATTTGACTCTAGATTAGGGGCAAAACCACCTTCATCCCCTACACCAGTAAGTAAACCCTTCTCATCCAAAACTTTGCTCAGGGTAGCAAAAACCTCCGCACCCCAACGCAATGCTTCTCG
Organism: Chlorogloeopsis sp. ULAP01; assembly: GCF_030381805.1. Lineage (NCBI taxonomy): Bacteria > Bacillati > Cyanobacteriota > Cyanophyceae > Nostocales > Chlorogloeopsidaceae > Chlorogloeopsis > Chlorogloeopsis sp. ULAP01. Next base: position 376,341 of record NZ_JAUDRH010000004.1, on the reverse strand, counting down.
GAAGGAAGATGCCCCTATCGGGACAATCATAAACTCCTGGAAATCCACATTATTGGCTGCATGAGCACCGCCATTAATCACATTCATTAATGGTACAGGCAGCAAGTTAGCTAAAGGGCCGCCCAAATAACGATACAGGGGAATATCCAAAGATTCGGCACCAGCTTTAGCCGCAGCTAGAGAAATCGCCAAAATCGCGTTAGCGCCCAGATTCGATTTATTCACAGAACCATCTAGAGCAATCATTGTACGGTCTAGAAGTTCTTGGTTGAGGGCATCCATTTGCAACAACTTTGGAGCAAGTACCTCCTTTACATTTTGTACCGCCTTAAGTACGCCCTTCCCACCGTAACGACTTTTATCATTATCCCGCAATTCATGTGCCTCAAAAGTGCCAGTAGACGCACCACTAGGAACTTGTGCCAGTCCTACAGCACCATTTAACACATGTACTTCTGCTTCTATGGTTGGTCTACCCCGCGAGTCCAGAATTTCACGGGCGACAATTGCTTCAATGGCTGTATCAATCATCAGTCTTTTGTCCTTCTTATGAGTGCGTTCTCACTGCTGAACACAAACATTAACAGTTGCAGATCCGACAATCTAGCATAGGCTTTTGAGGGGACACTATAGGCAGAGATTAACGAAGATTTTTGCTCTGGTTCTTAGGTAGTGGTGGTTGGGTACTGAGTATTGGGAAGAATTACGCTTTTGCCAGTCACTAGTCCCCAGTCCCTAATCCCTAGCCTCTACTTTTTGTCTAGGAAACCACAGATAAACGTTGATGCACACCGATAAATTAAAGCAATCCCCTCCCACTATGGATGCTAATTCTTCACAAATTCCTCATCTTTTGCCCTTAGCCTAGAAGCTAGCAATCTGTCAACTATAAGTTGAAAAGTCTGTATTAGCTTAGAGAAGTTGTTTTGAGCTTACCCCAGTGAATTTCAACTAGACAGACAATAATTCATGCCCTGTAGAGAAAAAACTATGACTCAAAATAAAACAGATTCATACATGAAACTAATGCAAATCCCCCCTGGCTATCTCAATATTATGGGTTATGTCGATGAATCTGAAGTAAATGGTCCTGGATGTCGTGCTGTGGTTTGGGTACAGGGGTGCTTGCGAGAATGCCCAGGCTGCTTTAATGAAGAATCTTGGTCATTTGAGGTTAATCAACTAGTATCTGTTGACAGCCTTGCCGAAAAAATTCTTAGCAATCCTCGCAATCAGGGGGTGACTTTTTCTGGTGGCGAACCATTTTGGCAAGCTCCTGCGCTAGCAACTCTAGCTCGTAAAGTCAAAGCTGCTGGACTGAATGTGATGTCATTTAGTGGTTTTACCTTAGAGCAATTACAATCCGATTATGCCCCATCTGGCGCTCAAGACCTGTTAGATCAGTTAGATATTCTGATTGATGGCCCCTATATCGAATCGCTAGCATTGAATTCTCCTGATTCTCCTGTTTCCTCTAGCAATCAAAGGGTTCACGTCTTCAATCCAGCTTTAGAACAGAATATTACTTGGGCAAGCGATCAGATAGAGATTCATATTTTCAAAGATGGTAGTCGAATTATCACTGGTTATCGAGGACGGCTGGAACTGGGGGACTAGGGGCTAGGAAGAGGAGGGGGAGAGGGGGAGATGGGGGGCAAGGGGAAAATCCTTCTCCGCGTCCCCGCGTCCTTTTGTCCCCGTGTCTTCTTCCCAATCCCCAATCACCAGTACCCAATCCTTAGTCGCCTACATTTAGGCTTTCTCTGTTTTTCACATCCCACTTTAAAATCAAGAATTAGTAGTCAAAAAATCTGGAGAGCACTATGCGCCTACTACACACGATGCTGCGAGTTGGCAATCTTGAAGAGTCCCTTAAATTCTATTGTGAAGTTCTGGGAATGAAGCTACTGCGGCGAAAAGATTATCCAGGAGGAAAATTTACCCTCGCTTTTATTGGTTATGGTGACGAAAGTGACAACACAGTCATTGAACTAACTTATAACTGGGGTGTGGACAAGTATGAATTAGGCAATGCTTACGGTCATATTGCCATAGGAGTTGATGATATTTATGCTACCTGTGATGACATTAAAAATCGTGGTGGTAAGGTAGTGCGTGAACCAGGACCGATGAAACACGGTTCCACGGTAATTGCTTTTGTAGAAGACCCAGATGGATATAAAGTAGAACTGATTCAACTAGGTACTCAAGGTTCTGCCCTCAAGCAGGAAACAGAACAAAAACTTGTGACTCAGTGATTTTGAGGAAATATTTTAGGAGATAAACTTGAGCGTCAAGCAATGCCTGCGCCAAAGGATTTATGTACCAAGATTATTAGCGGGAGGGCTAGCTAGTTGGAGTATTTTCAGCCAAATCTGTTTACCTGCACCAGCAAACTCTTTGCTACCTCAAAAGCGACTATCTCCAGTAACTAAGATTAGTTCTTGGCAAGCCGAGTTATTACCCCATTCTCACTCTCAGTCTATTAATATTGGCACGGATTCTGATTTGCAAAATAAGCAAACTTCAGTTTCTGAACTATCTGATATTAAGCCGACAGATTGGGCTTATCAGGCGTTGCGAGCGCTCATCGAACGTTATGGTGTCATCTTTGGTTACGCAGATGGCACCTTTCGCGGTAACCGTCCTCTCAGCCGCTACGAGTTTGCAGCAGCCCTCGCCGCTACCCTAGAACAAGTAGAAGGTTTGATTGCCAATGGTGAGGACGATCGCTATATCCAAGAAGACGCGATCGTTTTAAGGCGGTTGCAAACAGACTATAGATTGGCTTTGGAAGATTTACAGCAGCGTATCAATAGAATAGATGCACGCACCCTTGAACTAAATGCGAATCAATTTTCTACCACGACCAAGCTGCAAGGTCAACAAATTATTGCTCTTAGTGATGGTAGTGATGCTAACAAAACTGTTATCTCCCGTTCCCGCTTAACCCTTTCTACAAGCTTCAACCAACAAGATTTATTAGTAACTCAATTAGAATCTGGCAACAATGGTGGTGATGCCACTGGTTTGGCGCAACAAGAACAGCGCAACCTTTTAGGAGTTACTGGTTTGATTGCCAACGGTGGTGGACTTGATTATGCAGAAGTTGAATCTTCTGTCAAGCTCAGACGCTTGTACTACACTTTTCGCCCTTGGCAAGATGTAGCATTAACCTTTGGTGCCAAAATGTTGCCGCGAGATTTTATTGATCGCAACAGATATGCTAATAACGAGGCCATAGATTTTAGTTCTAGCTTTTTTTTGAATAATCCCCTAATTGTTCAAAACCAAATTGATCGCAATGGTGGTGCAGGCGCTGCTATTTTGTGGAATCCTAGTGGCAGTAACTTGACTTTGCGATCGCTCTACATTGCGGCTGATGCGAATCTACCCAATGGCAATACTACAGAAGGTGGTTTATTTGGCGATCGCTATCAAGCAAGTGTAGAAGTCGAATACTCACCCAGTAATCAGATAACTCTAAGATTACAATATACAAATGCTTTAATTAATAATACTGATATTAACGCCTTTGGTATTAATGCTGAGTATGCATTAAACCGCAATACAGGCATCTTCGGTCGCTTCGGATTTGGTAGTTATAATGGATTCAACACTGCCATCAATGAAAATTTAGATTTACATCCCTTTAGTTGGGCGGTTGGTTTGGGTTCTCGTAACTTTATGCTTCCTGGTACTGTTGCAGGTATAGCTATTGGTCAACCCTTTGTCAGCAATGATCTAGGCAGCGCCACTCAAACTAATTTTGAGGCATTCTACAATCTCCAACTTAGTGACAACCTTAGTATTACCCCCACATTTTCACTAGTCACAAATCCTGATAACGATAGCTCTAAAGGTACTATTTGGCAAAGCACCCTCAGAAGTGTGTTTTCGTTTTAAATTGGATTGGGGACTAGGGACGCTTGAAGACGACAAGGGGAGGGGGAGACAACAAGACTTGGGGCAAGAACGTGAATCATAATTCTCCGCGTCCTCCTTCGGGTACTCTAACGAGAACCCGCTTCGCGTGTACGCAGTCGCTACAACGGGGGCTTTGGCCCACCCACGGAGGAGCCAGCGCCATGGGCGGGTTTCCCGACTTGTAGACGCCCGTCAGGGCGGCTTCCCGGAGGGTAGCGACTGGCGTTGGGGTTGGGGGGAGACCCCCGCGCACGGCGCTTCTTTGTGCAACGCGCTGCTCACCGTGTTTCTTTGTCCCCGTGTCCTCTTCCCATTACCCAACCCCCAATCACCAATCCCCGATACCCAGTCTCAAATTGCAACTGTAGATACAAGCAGATGCGGCCTGATAATGATTGGATAAATATTTAGGACATACTTTCCGTAGTTTAAGATTTAAAATTCCAAATCAAAAATTGTAAAGATGCAGCCTACAGATCCGGATAAATTTACAGATAAAGCCTGGGAAGCAATTGTCAAATCTCAGGATATAGTACGCGCATATCAACAACAGCAATTAGATGTTGAACATTTAATACTTGCTTTATTCCAGCAAGAAAATGGTTTAGCAGCACGTATCCTCAACCGTGCTGGTGTAGATGCTAACCGTTTGCAACAGCAACTTGAAGAATTTGCCCGCCGTCAACCCAAAGTCGGTAGAAGCGATCAACTTTACCTTGGGCGCTATTTAGACGCAATGCTAGACTTAGCCGAGGAAGCCAGAGTGCGGATGAATGATTCCTATATCTCTGTGGAACACTTACTTTTGGGTTTTGTAGAAGATGAACGTATCGGTCGGCGGATGCTGAAAAGCTTTAATCTAGATACAGCAAAGTTAGAAGCTACAATTAAAGTGATTCGCGGTAGTCAAAAAGTAACAGACCAAAATCCAGAATCTCGCTATGAAGCTCTACAAAAGTTTGGTAGAGACTTGACAGAGCAAGCAAAAGCTGGAAAACTCGATCCAGTGATTGGGCGAGATGATGAAATCCGTCGGGTAATTCAGGTATTATCTCGTCGTAGCAAGAATAATCCAGTTTTAATTGGTGAACCTGGAGTTGGTAAGACTGCGATCGCAGAAGCTTTAGCACAGCGAATTGTGAATGGCGATGTACCTGAATCTTTGAAAAATCGCCAACTCATTGCCCTGGATATGGGTAGTTTGATTGCTGGTGCTAAATACCGAGGTGAATTTGAAGACCGTTTAAAATCAGTTCTGAAGGAAGTAATCGAATCTAACGGTCAAATAGTCCTGTTTATTGACGAACTACATACAGTTGTTGGCGCAGGTTCCGGGCAACAAGGTTCGATGGATGCAGGCAATTTGCTCAAACCAATGCTGGCACGGGGAGAACTGCGCTGTATTGGAGCAACTACTCTAGACGAATATCGTAAATATATTGAAAAAGACGCAGCTTTAGAAAGACGCTTTCAACAAGTGTATGTAGATCAGCCCAGCGTAGAAAATACAATTTCTATTTTGCGAGGACTGAAAGAGCGTTACGAAGTCCATCACAACGTCAAAATTTCTGATTCAGCCTTAGTAGCAGCTGCTACCCTCTCAGCCAGATATATTAATGATCGCTTCTTGCCTGATAAAGCCATTGACTTGGTAGATGAAGCAGCAGCCCAATTAAAAATGGAGATTACATCCAAACCAGCAGAATTGGAAGCGATTGATCGTCGCTTGATGCAGCTAGAAATGGAAAAGCTGTCGTTGGCTGGAGAAGAAAAGGCGACAATCCAAACTCAAGAACGTTTGCAGCGAATTGAGCGAGAAATTGCTAATTTGACAGAGAAACAGCAGGAATTTAATGGGCAGTGGCAAGGTGAAAAGCTGCTATTAGAGGCAATTAGTACTTTGAAGCAAGAAGAAGAAAAGCTACGGGTACAAATTGAACAGGCAGAACGTGCCTACGATCTCAACAAAGCTGCCCAGTTAAAGTATGGCAAATTGGAGGGAGTACAGCGCGATCGCGAAGTCAAAGAAGCCGAATTACTGAAAATCCAAGCGCAGGGTAAAACTCTGTTGCGAGAACAAGTTACAGAAGCTGATATTGCCGAAATCGTTGCTAAATGGACGGGGATTCCGGTAAATCGCCTGCTGGAATCGGAACGACAAAAACTGCTGCAACTGGAAAGTCACCTGCACGAACGAGTTGTAGGACAAGAGGAAGCAACAGCAGCAGTAGCAGCAGCGATTCGCCGCGCCCGTGCTGGCATGAAAGATCCGAGTCGCCCCATTGGCTCATTTTTATTGATGGGGCCGACAGGAGTCGGCAAAACCGAACTTGCCCGCGCTCTGGCTCAGTTTCTCTTTGATTCGGACGACGCCCTCGTGCGTTTGGATATGTCTGAGTATATGGAAAAGCACTCAGTATCTCGCTTGGTAGGAGCGCCTCCAGGATACGTAGGTTATGAAGAAGGCGGACAACTTTCCGAGGCAATTCGCCGCCGTCCTTACTCTGTGGTGCTTTTAGATGAAGTTGAAAAAGCGCACCCTGATGTATTTAATATACTCTTGCAAGTATTAGATGATGGTAGAATCACTGATTCACAAGGCAGAACTGTTGATTTTCGCAATACTGTGATCGTGATGACAAGTAACATTGGTAGCGAATATATCTTAGATATATCTGGTGATGACTCCCAGTATGAAAAAATGCGAAATCGGGTGATGGATGCTTTGCGATCGCACTTCCGCCCTGAATTTCTCAATCGCGTTGATGATTTGATTATTTTCCATCCCCTCAATCGCAGTGAAATGCGGCAAATTGTTCGCATCCAACTCAAGCGAGTGGAAAATCTGCTTTCCGATCAAAAAATTTCCTTGGAAATCTCTCCAAGTGCTTGCGATTACCTTGTAGAAGTAGGTTACGATCCTGTTTACGGCGCACGCCCCATCAAACGGGCAATCCAAAGAGAAGTGGAAAATGCGATCGCCACCAAAATTTTAGAGAATACCTTTATTGGTGGTGACACGATTGTTATTGACAAAGGAGATAAAGGGCTGAACTTTAGTAAGAAAAAAGTAGTTACAGTCCCAGCACCAACAAACACAACTCATATATTAGAAGCTTCTCGCGAGTCTTAAAAAGTCAGGGGCAATAATAAAAAAGACACCATTGCCCTTGATCAAGGACTAGAATCGCTCGTTCACTAAGATGTACGAGCGATTCAAGCAAAAGTAGAGAAAGCGATCGCCAGTAAGTTACTGGTGAATAATTTTTCTCTAAAGACAGCGACTTAAATATTGCCACTTAAAATCAGAATTTGGTCACCCACTGTAAAGCTGTTGGAAAAAAGTTTGTAGTGAGGGCTTTAGCCCTTACTTAAAGACTACAGAACCACTAGTCTATAAAATTGCTTTTTTAGAGATAGTCTAAAAATAACTGTTTAGCTGTACGACCAGCAACTTCCCAATTAAGACGATATACATACTCATTGAATGATGACATAGCTAATCGTTCATATTCGTGGTAATGAGTAAAATAGTTAAGTATGTAGTTACAATAGTCGTCTATCGGTGCATCAACCGCAAAAGTTTTACCATTAATATTATCTTTAATTACAGTTGGTATTCCTGCTATATTTGTTGTTAAACAAGGGACACCAAAAGCATTTGCTTCGACTAAAACATGAGGATTGGTATCTGCTCTAGTAGGTAACATCAGAAAATGAGAATCACCTATTAACTGACACATCTGAGATAAACCATCAGGTTGATACTTGTTAATATATCCCAGTGGCTTGACAAAACTTGGCAAAGGTTCTTTAGAAATAGGTTGGCATCCTATGACTGTCAGTTCAGTCTCCAAACCTATTTCATTTAATTTTTTAGCAACTGCGAGAGCAATATCTCCACCCTTGCGCTGCCAATCAACTCCAGAGTAAATTAACTTACATATTTTTTTATTTCTTGACTTAACTAATTCTGTAATATCTGCGAATGTTCTTTCTGGCTTTATTTCTATATTTGCGCCTCTAGGAATAACATAAATTTTTGATTTATCTATTCCATAAGTTTTAACTACAGTTTCCACTGCCCATTCTGAGGTGACTATGAGTATTTTGCATTTTTCCAATGCAGCTTTTTCCATTTTATAAATATTATTTCTAGTTTCCTGACACAGATTACTGAGGTGAGGAAAAAAGTTAATTAATTCTGTTAGAGTTGTATCTATCCACAGAACTATTGGCTGCTGGCATTCTAGATAGGCAGTAGGGATTGCTCCTTCTGGAGAAATAACAATCTCACTATCTAAATGAGCTAGTTTTTTTGCTACCTGATTGGCATAATTTTGACAGACAATTGGTTCAGCCCAACTATAATAATCTTTTTTAATCAAGTGATTATAAAATAGCCATTTACCTCTAGTTAACCAAGAAAAATTTTTTTGTAGCGGCCCTAAATAATCAATTAAAATATTTTGGTTTGTTAATATCTGAGCAATAAAATTACTTGCGCCATAGTTCCCGCCATGATATTTTTGCCAACTAGTAGGATGTTGAACATCATAAGTGGTAACATAAGCAATTCTCATATACTACCCTTGTTATAAATTCTGATTACAAATATGTTCAAAATATTGGACAGTTTTTTCCGCTAACCTTGACCATCCTAACTTCTCTAAATTAGCTTGTCGCGATCGCTTTCCTTCAATCGCCCAATCTAAGCCTGTAGCTAGAACTTCTGTAGTCAACTCTCCAGAGTACAACTTTACCCATTCATCCCCAACCTGTTCTTGTAGCTCTGCCATAGATCCTTTATCAGTTACTAAGATAGGAGAATCAAAAGACAAAGAGAGTATTGCACTACCTGAGTTCAAAATTTCTTGAAAAGGTAAAACTACTAAATCAGCAGCCTTAAAATACAGTTGTAACTGTTCATCTGGCACGAACCCGAAACGCAATTTTACCTTGAAATCATTAACTGCTAAGTTTAATATCTCAGTACCAAGTTCTGGAACTTCAATTTTACCTGCTATCAACAATAGCCAATCAGTTGGGTTTAATTCTCGAAATACCTGTACTAAATGAGGAACATTTTTGTAGTAGTCAATATAACCCAGAAATAAAAGTAAATGACAATCAGGGGGAATATCTAAATTTGTCCTAGCTGTCTCACGAGTAATATTGTTAGGGTAAACCTGTCGATAATGACCATGAAAAATAACAAGATGAGGAAGATGCTGCAAGCTAGGAAAATTTTTTAGAGTTAATTCTTTACCTACTTGACTATGACTAATACATCCATCTAATTCCTTGATAAATTTGGACTGAAACCAATTTGCCAGTTGAGGATGTAATAGAGAATGAGGATACTCATCGTGAATAGTCCAAATAATTTTTGTTCCCCTGACCTTAGCCCACTTTATAGTTAATAACATCGTAATTACCCGTAACAGAGCCACAACTAAGTTAGGGTGACGTAATATAGTTTCAGTTGGCCAGTGTAGGTGAAAAATATCATAGTGTTGAAGCAGCAACTTACTAAAAGTGAATTCCTCAACTGTTACACCCAACTCAAGCATATGTGAATACAACAGCCAGTTGTAGGGATTTTTATACTTTGTTTTAAATGCCGGCCAGGCAATAATTTTCATCAAAAATTACCTACCTTAAATTAATAATTATTGATTGTGCGATGGTTCCTCTTCTAGACGCTTCGTAAACTGTTGACTTTGCTATCACTTTTTTTAGCTACTATGAGCGAGTAGGGAAATCCGCATCAGCAGTATGGTGTAAACAAAACCTAATAGGGTAAACTATCGCCACCATTATGCTCTTAAAATTCACAGTAGGCAAATTTTGTTAAACTCAAGTTATGCTAGAACAAGGCACTATCAGTATTCATACTGAGAACATTTTCCCGATTATTAAGAAGTCCCTGTACTCAGATCACCAAATATTCCTGCGAGAACTAGTATCTAATGCCGTTGATGCGATCCAAAAGCTGAAAATGGTATCCCGCGCAGGAGAGTATTCTGGCGATATTGGCGAACCAGAAATTCAAATTTCCATAGATAAAAATCAAAATACTCTCTCCATTACCGATAATGGCATCGGCATGACAGCCGACGAGGTCAAGAAATATATTAATCAAGTTGCTTTTTCTAGTGCTGAAGAATTTATTCACAAGTATAAAAATGTATCAGAGCAACCAATAATTGGTAACTTTGGGCTAGGTTTTTACTCCTCCTTCATGGTGGCAAAACAAGTCGAAATCGATACATTATCCTACAAAGAAGGAGCGCAGGCAGTTCATTGGACTTGTGATGGTTCTCCAGAGTTCACCTTGGCAGAATCATCCCGCACCACTCGCGGTACGACAATTACTCTCCATCTCATGGAAGAGGAATTAGAATATTTAGAATCAGCACGAATTACTAATCTTGTCAAGACTTACTGTGACTTCATGTCAGTACCCATCAAACTAGATGGCGAGGTGTTAAATAGGCAAAAGGCACCATGGCGTGAGTCTCCAAATAGTTTAAGTCAAGAAGATTATTTAGAGTTTTATCGCTACCTGTATCCTTTCCAGGAAGAACCTCTATTGTGGGTACATCTGAATACAGACTATCCGTTTATCATTAACGGTATTTTGTATTTTCCCAGATTGAGACCAGATGTAGATGTAACCAAAGGGCAGATTAAGTTATTCTGCAATCAAGTTTTTGTAAGTGATCACTGTGAAGAAATAATTCCTCAATTTCTTTTACCCATGCGGGGTGTGATTGACAGCAGTGATATTCCTCTGAATGTATCGCGGAGTGCTTTGCAAACTGATCGCACAGTCCGCAAAATTGGTGACTACATCGCCAAAAAAGTAGGCGATCGCCTCAAAGAACTTTACCGCGATAACCGCGAACAGTATATCAGCGCTTGGAAAGACCTCGGCACCTTTATGAAATTCGGGGTCATGAATGATGAGAAATTTAAAAAACAAATCGAAGAATTTATCATCTTTCGCACCACTGCCAAGCAGCCAGAACAAGCCGTTTCAGAAACTCCCGCAGTACAAGTTCAATCCGAAGAAGGGGACGCTTGGCAAGATGTCACTTCCACAACTGGGGGACAAGAAAATCTCAAATATCAATACACAACTATCCAAGAGTATTTAGAACGCAACAAAGAACATCATCAAAACCGCGTTTTCTACTGCACAGACGAAAGCGCACAAGCAGCTTACGTAGAACTACATAAAAAACAAGGTTTGGAAGTCCTGTTTATGGACTCCTTCATCGACACTCACTTCATCAACTTCTTAGAGCGGGAATACACAGATGTTAAATTTACGCGGGTAGATTCGGATCTGGATCAAACCCTTTTGGATAAAGACAAAGCTGGAGAAATTGTTGATCCAAAAACCAATAAAACCCGTAGCGAAGTTATCAAAGAGCTATTCGAGAAAGCTCTCAACAAACCCAAAGTTAATATCCGTACTGAAGCTCTAAAATCTGACGATCCGCAAGGAACACCGCCAGCGATGGTATTACTACCAGAAATTCTGCGCCGTCTGCGGGAAATGAATGCTCTAATGCAACAACAAGCAGCCGAATTTCCTGAAGATCATATCTTAGTGGTAAATACTGCTCATCCATTGATTCAAAATTTAGCAAATCTCAGTCAAGGCAGTATTATTCAAGGAGATGGAGAATCGCCTACAACGTTATTAGTCAACATGATTTGTCATCACATATACGACTTGGCATTGATGTCTCAGAAAGGATTTGATGCAGAAGGAATGAAAGCCTTTGTTGAGCGTTCTAATGAAGTACTCACACAGTTGACAGAAAAAGCTACTAGATAGAAAAATTTTGGCGATTTTTAATCGCTCAATATAGCCTGCCTCCGCAGGCTTCGTTCGTGTAGCCCCAGACTTCTAGTCTGAGGGCGAATTTTACAGCGAGCGATTGACGCCAGATGTGAATAAAATAGAAGATCGTGGTCAAAATAAATTGGAGATTCAAGCAATGTCTCGTCGCTGTCAACTAACTGGCAAAAAGGCAAACAACGCCTTTGCAATTTCCCACTCTCACCGTCGCACCAAGCGCCTTCAACACGCCAACCTGCAAAGCAAGCGCGTATGGTGGCCTGAAGGTAATCGCTGGGTGAGACTCAAGCTTTCTACTAAAGCCATCAAAACCCTTGAAACAAAAGGGTTGCAGGCAATGGCAAAAGAAGCTGGGATTAACCTTAATAAATTCTAAACTGCTTCAAATTCAAAAAATATACAGATCCCCGACTTCTCATAAAAGCTGGGGATCTTGTTTTTTTAAACTTTCATTACCCTCGTTACCAGGTTGAACCTGGTAACGAAAACTAGAGCCTCTGGCTCTCTTCTCAATCAAATTATGCAGGACATTTATAAGCTGATACCGATTCAAAAAATGTTTGTAACACATCCTGATGTAGAGACGCGCCATGGCACGTCTCTACAATGTCTATTTGTCGCATTTCTTTTTCAAATTGGTATGAGTTCACAAAAAAGAAATGAAAATTTGTCCCTTCTGCCTTTTTCAAGTTAGAAATCAGTCATATAAATTTTTCAACTAGTTGATATGTTTTTTTTTAAAATGGGCATCCTAAATCTATTCGGGTAACAACATCATTTAGATAGGAACATGGCTATGTCTCGTAACCGCCAACGAGCCAAGGCGAATAAAAAGCGATTTTTATCTCAAATAAAAAAACAATTTTTTCGGTTTTTACGTAATTTTTTTACTATTTGGAGATGTAGAGAAACGAGGAATGCTGGTTTTGTATTGCCAACAGTAGCAATGGTATCAATAGTGGTTGTTCTCCTCACAACTGCTATTATGTTCCGGTCATTTGACCGTGCTAAAAACGCCAGCAATGTCCGTGTCAATGAAGCTGTTTTGAGTGCTGCAACTCCAGCAATTGATAGAGGTAGAGCTAAATTAAATAAGCTGTTTCTAGATAAACGATTACCACGGGCAACACCAACGGATGAAGCTTTATACACTGTTCTGACAGATAAGTTAAACGAATATACCTTTGGTGACGAAACCCCACTGCAACTAGGGTTTGATATTAATAATAATGGCAAAATTGACCAACCACTAGAAGATACACCCATAAATCAAAATGAAACTCTCAACACTGCTTGGAGGTTCCCCGTTGATACCGATAACAACGGGAAATTTGATAGCTACACCCTGTATGGGATTTACTTTAAAACTCCTTCAGTAAGTAGTGATAATAAATATGAGCGTGCCAGAAATCCTTTAGAAGCCAGAACTCCACCGATGGCACAAGGTACTCTGGATACAAGCTGTGGTGCTAATACGAGTGCAGTTTTAGTAGGTAATACAGGATGGATTAAACAAAACAATGAGTTAAAGAAATCCTTTTTTGTTTATACTGCCACAGTACCAATTACATCCAACCCGCAAAACGATAGCACTATTGCTGCGGGTGATAAAGATAAATATGAGCAGTACAAAGGCAATAAAGGTTTTGCATCTGTAGAGTATCAACAAGATCGCGTCCAAATACCACCAAATAACTACGCTGTTGTTTACGAAGATGATTTAGAAGTTACTCCAGGTGCGGCATTCAATTTAAATGGGGCAATTTTTACCAATAGTAACTTTCTCACTCACGGTACTATCAAGTTATATCAAGTTAGTGCCTTAAAATCCTGTTTTTATGAAGCTAGAAATGCCAAGATTGTAGTTGGTGGCAATTTGACAGTTCGTGGATTTACATCTGATGATAGTGGCCCCAATACTTCAAACACTAAAGTTGATTTATTCAAAGGTAAGACTACTAAACCTCCTGAGGTATCATGGGTAAGATCTATATCAGCCCCAGCACGTCCTCAAAACATAGCTTATAACAATCGAGCCTATGTGAGTCGCATCAATAGACTAGTTGCTGCTCAAATGGCTAACAATGCAGATAGCGATCCATCAGAAGTAAAAGACGGTATTGAAAAGAAAAAGAAAAGTTTAGGCTTATCCAGCTTCACAACCGCAGAACTTAATACAATTCGCCGTCAACAATTGGAACTGTATTTTAAAAGACGCACCCGTCGTGTTCCTTTCGGAGAAGTTGGATTTAATGGTACAGATGCAGATCCTAGCCCACTGTTGCAAGGTAGTGGTGATTCTCTACGTCCTAATGATAAGTGGATTTATCCTACAGATCCAACCGACGGCAAAACAGGTACTACTTACACTACACTACCACTCAATATCAGTGGTTCATCCCTAGAGCCAAAAGCCACAGAGCCGAAAGAACTCAAAAAAAATAGTGGCAAAGAAGCAGAATTAGGTGACAGAGTTCTAGTTGGTAACAACTTACCTGAACTCTGGTGGGATAAAAATAAAGCGCAGTTTGTAGGAGCGGGTGTTGAAGATACGCAAGATATAAGTGGCATTAAATGGGATCAGCCAGCTAGTACAAATGAAACTCGTAACCGCCGTTCTTTAGTGCAGACATTAGCTGATGTCGGATCTACAGAAAGAGATGGCGACTGGGAATTAGACGCTGCTAAAAAACCAGCAGATCCTACAGAACCTGTGGGTGGTTTACGAGTCATAACTGGTGCAGGAATTTATTTAAATCAGGGTGGCACTCCTAGTAGTTTTGATAACACTACCACAACTATTTGGCCGGATACGATGCCAGTTCCAGGTACAGCACCAACTAAAAAAACTATCCAGCCATATTGGATGTATGCTTACATGGGTGCAGGTAATTCTAATAACATAGCATCCCTCACATATACATGGGCAGAACCTTCTAGTACCAACGTTCCTCGCTTGCAAATGCGGGCTACAGCAGTTTATCACTACAAATCTGCTAATTACAGCCCGCAAGCGCCAAAACCGATAGCGTGTGTGAGTAGTTTTTATGTTCCGTCTAATAGCACTACGGCTAAGAATATAGACATACTACCTAATGCTAATGGTATTCAGAAGGATGCTAATGGTAAATCCAACAACGGCATAGTTTACCCCGCACCTACCAAGACTGTCACCGATTATTCGACTGTGCTAACGTATCAATCTCAATTAAGGTATCCAAATGGTCGTTTAATAGATGATGGACTACTGGCAAGAGCATTAGCAAAAGCAGCAACAAATCGTACTTTATCAGAGCAGTCTGCGATAGATGCTCAGATTTGCGCCCTGCAAATTTTAGATGGCAGTCTTAGCCCTACAAATGCTGTCATGGATCATGGTGCTATTAGGGAAATATCCTTATTAGATCCAAGGGAAGTTCAAGGTAACAGTGGGACTAACAATAATGTTTTACCAAGCGATAACTATAATCGTGATGTCATAGATAGACAACCGCTAGAAATTCGCGCCACTGTCCTAAACCTTGATCTCCTTCGCAAAAAAACCATTGGTGGAGCTACCCCATCCCAAGAATACTTACTACCCAATAGCGGTATTATCTATGCAACTCGTGATGATGCTTTGCCAGATATGAGTGCAGATATCACAGCACTTCCTTTGCCCACAAGTAATTCAACTCCAACAGAGGCAAACAAGCTAGTCAGTTCTGTGGACTTTAGACTTGATCCTACCCGTCGTGCTAACGCCATTATGCTAGTAGAGGGTGACAAACTGGGGCGTACACCAACTTACCGAGATGTAGAGAAAGGATTGATTTTAGCTACCAATTTGCCTGTGTATGTAAAAGGTAACTTCAATCGTCATCAAGACTCTGCTGGTAACGAACAACAAGAGTTTACACAAAAACTCGACGGGGATTGGACTACTAATAAGTTCTACAGCGATCGCACTACGCTCAATCCCAACTTTGCTTGTCGTAAGAGCGATCCCAGATTACCCAGTTGCACCATTGGTGATGAATGGCGACCTGCTACTGTGTTAGCAGATTCTGTTACCTTAATTTCTGGAACTTTTAAAGAGGGATACCGTAATGAGGGTGACTATGACTGGAGTCAAAATCCCCTGGCTTCAGTACCATCTGGTTTCTCAAGGTTTAATAACTTTGTTACTCAAGCTACATGGTATGACGATACGGGTAAACCCAGCTATTCCAGTTCCTATTTAAATAACTTTGTTACACCCATTGTTTTTAGGACAATACCAGGTTCATATTTGACAGAAGTTTGTCCTGTCAGCAATGTCAGCAATGGACAAGGAACAGTAGGAAAAGGAGGTAACGCCCAGCAAGTTAACGTAGAACAGTATTGTAGCGATCCTAAAAACTGGACTATTCAGACATCCTGTAGTGACAACGGTGGAGGTAATACCTATCTCAATGACAAGATTGTAGGCAAAAATGGAGATCCTGGAAACAGTAGGATTAAAACCGGATATATCTTCGATGATCCAGAGGCGTTTGGACAGGAAAATAATCAAGGACCAAAATGTTTCGATGATAATGCTCCCCGCAGAATAGCCTTAGTTAGAGATTTAAGTACAGGAAACATAGTCTCTCCACTTAAAGTTTTAGGTGTAAATAAAAGTGGGAAAGTCCAAATCTTCGATTTTGAAAATCCTGGTTCAGATCTCATGCCCCCACCTAACGGCATATCTATGCCTTGGCTAAGGCCAACTGTAAGTGGTGGCTATATCTCGGCACTCACACCAATCTTGCAAATTAAGCAACCTTTCGCCACGCCTTCTGATCCCAACAATACTACCAAAATTGGTGGTGAAGGTACAGGTAGACAAGATACCAGAGGATGGCTACAAGCAGCAGGTGCTGACACTACTTTCAACTTAATTGTTGCTGCTGGAGATAGCCCAGCCCGTCCGACAGAAGACAACGGCGGTTTGCACAACTTTGTCCGCTTTATAGAAAACTGGCAACCTCCTAACACTAGCAGGAGAGCTATAATTAGCGGTTCTTTCATGCAAGTCAAAAAGAGCGCCTACGCCACAGGCCCCTATAATGGAGCAGCTGCTGATAATTACCGCATTGATATTGATGCTGGTAGAGGAACTGGCTTCCTTCCTCCGAAAAGACAATGGGGTTATGATGTAGCACTGCTGTCTCAGGCTCCTGACTTATTTGCTAGCAAACTGGTACTTACACCACCTGAGTTACCGGATGAATATTTCCGCGAAGTCGGTAGAGATGACAAATGGGTTGAGACATTGTTATGTGCTAAAAATAGCGCTGACAAGACTAAATTTGCCATACCTCAAGATCAGCGTCCTTCGATGTGCAAATCATAAAACACAGAAGCTGGTGATAAGTCATGATTAAACGCAAACCACAGCAAGAAACTTCATCTTCCAGTGATTCTGGTTTTACGATTATTGAGTCACTTTTAGCGATCATTGTAGTTGCCATTTTATTGGCAGCTATATCCCCAGTCCTTGTTATGTCAGCATCTATCCGTGTCCAATCTCGACGGATAGAAAAAGCAAATCAAGCTGCAACTACGTTCATTGATGGTGTTAGAACCAAGTCAATTAAAGCACCTGGTGAATACAGTGACGACAACAAAATTAAATTAGATCCAGCAACCAAAGATGCTCCGAGAAGTCTGGAAGATAATTTAATTAGTCTCACAACAATGCCAGTTCCTGATACAAAGGATGATAGTGATTTGTATCTCTTGAAAAAAGATGGCATGATTTGCCATACCAGTGAGACAGGTTGTACAAAAAGCCCAGATAGCCCATCTGAAGAGTTTTACATTCAAGCTCGTCAAATTCTAGTTAAAGGAAGTGGAGCCGATGAAGGTTATCGTCTAGCAATTCGAGTTTATCGGTCAGATGTTGATTTTGATAAACCTCTCCTAACTAGTACTGAAAGTTCCACCAAAAAAACAGCAACAACTGTTACTGGCAGTATAGGTAATAAGCAAGCACCAGCAATAGAAAAAACAGCAGATATTGGCAATATTACCACTACATTCCAGGCTTTATGTAGGCGTCTTGGTTTAGCGCCTGACAAAGATGGAAACAATCAAAACTGTCAATAATTAGCCCTTGTTTGTAGTAATACTATTTCACGAAAAGGCTGATATGGATGTACCCCACCGCCTACGGTATCTCCCCTTACTAAGGGGAGGTTGGGAGGGATTGAATATGAATCACTCAAAAAGTGAAATGGTATAAGGGGTTTATCCCTCCTGAAAATAAATTTTAGGACTAAAATCCTGACTACAAACTTTTTCCCTCTTTAGAAAATTGGAAAACTTTTTTGTAGTGAGGGATTTATCCCTCTACAAACTTTTTGCCCCTTTAGAAAATTGAAACAACTGATAATGTGCAAGCGGTGCATCTTCAGTAAAAGGATAACCCCATGATGAAGACACTCCAATTTATACTTAAGAGCCAAATCAAAAGCTCTAAATTCATTCAAAAATCCGGTGGTTTTACTTTCATTGAACTGTTAGTAGCTTTAATACTCGCAGTTTTAATCATCACACCATTATTAGGCTTCATGATTAATGTGATGGGTACAGACAGACAGGAGCAAGCTAAAGCCAGTTCAGAGCAAGAAATTCAAACTGCACTCAATTATATTTCCCGTGATTTACAGCAGGCTGTGTATATCTATGATGCTGCCGGTATTGAGGCAATAAAATATCAATTACGTTATCCAAGTGACGCACAGAAGTTACCATTACTAGTTTTTTGGAAGCGAGAATTAGTTAGTAATGTAGTAGCAGCAACCGATAATTCAAAAGATGATACTTTTGTTTACTCATTAGTTGTTTACTATTTAATCAAAGATAGTAATGCTACTTGGTCAAAAGCTGCTCGCATTGCTAGATGGCAAATTAAAGATGGTGTACAAGCTACAAGTGGTGGTGTAAGTTGTACAGGATATGATGCTAAGTATGTAAATACTGATAACTGCCCTAGTCCAGGTTTTGCTCCCTTTGAAGAGCAGTTTGAAGAGGCTGACAGTTTAGAGCAAGGGATGAACAAATGGAAGAAAAAAGCGTCTGTAAATTATACTACTGATGCCACAGTTCTGATTGACTATGTAGATCAAAGCACAGATACGGCAACACGACCAGATGCAACTTGCCCTCCTGACTTACCATCAGCAAAGCCTCCAATTACGTGGTCAAAAATAGCACCAGCAAATAATATCACAGGGTTTTATGTTTGCGTAGATAGAGCCAACACAACAGCACAAGTATTCATCCGAGGTAATGCACTAGCTCGTATCGAAAGCGATGTAAATAAAATCAAATACAATGCTGGTAAAAAAACTTATTTCCCCACAACAAGTGTGAGAGTTCAAGGGCGGGGATTTTTATTTAGGTAAATGCTGTAAATCGGAGGAGCAAGCAATGGCTGCTGATTACATAATAAAGAAGCTGAATGTCAAGTTATTTCAGATTCACAGCAGAAATGCAAAAAGCAAGCTACGAAGTTTTGCATCTGGATACAATCACCAAGATGCTGGTTTTAGTTTGCTAGAAATAGTAGTAGTAGTACTAATGATAGGAATTTTATCAGCTATAGTAGCTCCTAGCTGGCTAGGGTTTGTAAATCGCCAGCAGGTTAATAAGGCTAACGACTTGGTTTTAGCTGCTTTACAAGAAGCCCAACGAGAAGCTAAAAAGACAAAACGTAGCTACAGCGTTAGTTTTAGCACAAATAATACAACCAAAGCTGTCGAGGTTGCTATTTATCCGACTAAAAAACCTGATGGTTCCAATGTAACTGCTGCTGAAACCAGCCCAAAGCCGTTAGGTTCAGGCGTGGGATTCGATTCAAAGAAATTACTACTGGGTGCAAATCTCAGTTCTGAGAACACTGCCGGTGCTTCCGTAGGCTACAACTTAACTACTCCAACAAAAATTACCTTTGACTACATGGGTGCTCTGCCAAACGCCAACTTTGGTTCTCCACCAGCTGGATCTACAGATCCAGATCTTGCACCTGGTTTAAAAATTGTAGTAACTGTACCCAAAGCGGGAAGTACAACAGAAGCTAGCGCAACTAAGCGATGCGTGATTGTCAAAACTCTCTTAGGCTCAATGTTAACCGCAAAAGATACTGATTGCAATTAAATAAATTTTATTTTTACCAAAAATAAAAACAGTAAAAATGCGGTACATTTAACTGCTTATTGATAGCAAAATTGAAACATGAGGAGCATTTTTCACTTTTATAAATTTGTTAATTCACATCTTGAACCAATCCCAATATTCTGGAGGCGGCAGCCCACAAACCCTCGTTACCAGGTTGAACCTGGTAACGAGAACTAGAGCCTCTAGCTCTTTCAATCAAAGGGTGCAAGATATTAGTCTACCTACTTGATACTCAATATCTATTATTAGCTGTGTTAAGAACTCTAATAAAAATTTATTTTGTGCATTATGAATAATTGTCTTGAATTTACTGTCGCAATCCCAACTTATAACGGAGCAAATCGTCTACCAAAACTATTAGAATGTCTACGAAATCAAATTAATACCGAAAATTTATCTTGGGAAATTATTGTTGTAGACAATAATAGTACTGATAATACATCTCAAGTTATTCAAGCTTATCAAGAAAATTGGCAGTGTTCTTATCCTTTAAAGTATTCTTTTGAAGAGAAACAGGGAGCAGCATATGCACGCAAACGAGCAGTTATGGAAGCTAAAGGTCAATTTATAGGTTTTCTAGATGATGATAATTATCCTACACCCACTTGGGTATCAGCTGCTTATGCTTTTGGTAAACAACATCCCCAAACAGGCGCTTATGCTAGCCAAATTCATCCTGAGTGGGAAGTAGAACCACCAGAAAATTTTGAGAGAATTGCTCCATTTTTAGCAATTACAGAACGAGGAAGCTTACCTCTGCTGTATAAAGCCCATAAAAAATTATTACCCCCTTCTGCTGGACTGGTTGTGCGTCGTCAAGCTTGGCTAGATAGTGTACCTAATCAACCTATTTTAACTGGTAGAGTAGTAGGTAATATGCTTACCAGCGAAGACTTAGAGATGTTGTCTTATATCCAAAAATTCGGATGGGAAATTTGGTATAATCCAGCAATGGAAATCTATCATAAAATTCCTAGATTTCGCTTAACAAAGGAATATTTAATACCCTTTTTCCGTGGAATTGGACTTAGTCGTCATGTAACTCGGATGCTGAATATAAGACCTCAAATGAAATTACTCTTATATTTAGCTTATATGTTTAATGACTTACGAAAACTTATTTTTCATCTGATTAAGTATGGCTGGAAATTGAATAATGATTTAGTAATAGATTGTGAAATGCAACTATTATTAAGTAGTTTAGTTAGTCCTTTTTATCTTTGGAAATATGGGTATTTAAAGCACAAAAAATAGGAAATAAATTTGTTAATATTTAGAGTAAATAATATTTTTGAATAATTTATTTGAATAATTTAAAAATAAAATAAGTAATTTTATAAAAACATAAAAAGCGAATATATGAAATTAGACAAAAAACATGAAGATATACGAAAACTTATATAATTTATTACGAACAATAAAATATTCCAAAACTAATTTTAGTAGTGGTTTTACACTGCTAGAAACATTAACCGTTATTTTAATAATTGGGATATTATCGGCTGTAGCAGCACCCAGTTGGCTAGCTTTTGTGAATACTCGCCGTCTCAATGTTGCTCAAAACGAAGTTTACCGCGCCATGCGCCAAGCCCAAAGCGAAGCCAAAAAGGAAAAATTGACTTGGCAAGCTAGTTTTCGCAACAATAACGGTATTGTTCAATGGGCTGTTCATCCTGCTAGTATCAATCCAACTAATGCTAACTGGAATAATTTAGATTCTAATATTCGCTTAGATGGGGAAACGATCTTACAAGAGTCTGGTGGGGTGAAGCGAATTCGATTTGACTATATGGGTAGTGTTGATAAACCTCCTCTGGGTAGGATAACTCTATCTAGTAAACATGGTGGCAAAGCTAAACGCTGCGTTTTTGTCTCTACAATTTTAGGAGCAATGCGAACTGCTAAAGAACAAGCTCAACCCGATCCAAATGGTAAATATTGCTATTAAGATATTGTTGGCTAATTCAAACAAGGTATTGCGTGCTGCATTTATCAGAAATCGCCAAACAGCACTTGATTATTTTTACTCGCTATCCAGAATCAGGTAAAACCAAAACTCGATTAATACCTGCTTTGGGAAATGAAGGTGCTGCTTCTCTTCACCGCCAGATGACAGAATATACCTTATTGCAGGTTAAAGAATTACAAAAGGTGATTCCCGTTTCATTGGAAGTACGTTTTGCAGGCGGGAATTCTCAATTAATGCAAGATTGGTTAGGAAGTGATCTGGTTTATCAATCTCAAGGTGGAGGAGATTTAGGGAAACGGATGGAGCGATCGCTTGTCAATGCTTTTCAAACAGGAGCAGAATCAGCCGTGATTATAGGCACGGATTGTCCCAGTCTGAATACTAATATTCTTGCACAAGCTTTTGCAGAACTTCAGCAACGTAATCTCGTACTTGGCCCAGCAATAGATGGTGGCTATTATTTAATTGGTTTGCAGTATCCAATTCCAGAATTGTTTACCGACATAGACTGGGGAACAGATAGAGTATTCCAGCAAACCGTGGATATTGCTCACCAACTAAATTTGTCAGTATTCTACTTACCTACCTTAGCTGATGTTGACCGCCCAGAGGATATATCGATTTGGGAAAATATCTTGCAAACGAGTAAAGATAAAAAAATTAAGTAAAAGACAGAGGCAATCTCTATAGAACAAGTTTGATAGCCAGGTATGAAAAACCTTACCCCGGCTACGCTACCCCTCTGTTTCCCAAGCACAGAGGCAGGGGATAAGGTGACTTTCACATCAGAGGGCGCGAGGGAAATACACCCTTCTCCTTGTATATTTAGCACTGTCATTGCTTACAAGTTCTAACATGAGGATTCTCCGGAAGACACTAGAAAATGTAAATGCTACGGTGGTGTATTGACAAAGTAAGGAAAAATTTTTTACTTGCTACTCTCAAGGAATACTCCGTTTTTTCAACAATTAGGTTCGTTACAGGGAACAATATTGCATTGAATTTGACATAGAATATTCAATCACTCTTATCAACTGCGAGATGATGATTATGAATAACCGTTTAGCTGCCATCATCGCTGCCCGTACGTTAAAGGTAGCCGGGATAATCTTAATTTTGTCCTTTTTACTGGATGTTTTAATTCTGTTGTTTCCCTTTCAACCAACCGATCGCACTTGGCAAATCGATTTGGCAACAGCGTTAGTAGATCGGGGTATTGTACCGATGGTAGGGTTAGGTTTGCTCTTTGCTGGCTATTGGGCTGATAGTACTGATGATGGACGTTCGTCGGGTATAGACTTGAGATTTCCAGCGTTAATATTATCGAGCATCTTAGGCTTGATATTTTTGCTAATTTTTCCCTTGCATTTAAATAATGTACGTCAAGTTAGCGATCAAAGAGTTGAACAAATCAATCAAGAAGCTGAACAAGCAGAAACTCAGCTGAAAAATCAGCTATCACAGGTGCAAGCTCAATTAAGTAATGAACAAGTAAAAGCTGAGTTAGAAAAACAAAAAAATCAAGTTAGAACTCAATTTGCCGAACTACTGAAAGATGAACAAAAATATCAACAAGCACTTAATAATCCCAATCTTCCCGCAGCTCAAAAAGAATTACTCAAGAAGTTTAAAGCCAATCCCCAAGAGTTAGACAAGTTCCTTGCTCAACAAAGCGATCCGCAGCAAGCTGCAACTCAACAACTCAATCGAATTCGTCAAAGTAAAGAAGAAGCCGAAAAACAAGCCAAACAAAGAGCTTGGAAGTCTGGATTGCGAATCGGGATGAATAGTTTGTTACTGTCCATCGGATACATTATTCTTGGTTGGACAGGATTAAGAAGTATGAATGCTGGCAAAGGTGGTGTACCTAAAACTAGCATACGCTAATTCATTAACTACTTTAGGGCAGTAAGAGATATCTCATACTGCCACAACGATTAATAATAGAACTAAGAATTTTAAGATGTTATCAATTTACATATTGACCTACAACGAAGAGATAGATATTGCTGCTTGTATTGAGTCGGCGATGCAATCGGACGATATTATTATTGTAGACTCATGCAGTAGCGATCGCACTGTGGAAATTGCTCGTCGCTACCCTGTGCGTATAGTTGAACATGAATTTGAAAGTCATGGACGTCAGCGAACTTGGATGTTAGAAAATATACCTCCTAAACATGAATGGGTATATATTCTCGAAGCTGATGAACGTATGACACTAGAATTATTTGCTGAATGCGAACAAGCAATTCAAAATCCTGACTATATTGGCTACTATATTGCTGAACGCGTGATTTTCTTGAATCAATGGATTCGTCACAGTACACAATATCCCCGTTACCAACTGCGACTTTTTCAGCACGGCAAAGTTTGGTTTACAGATTATGGTCATACAGAACGAGAAGTCTGTGACGGAGCAACAGGTTTTTTAAAAGAAACTTATCCTCATTACACGTGTAGCAAAGGTTTAAGCCGTTGGATTGAGAAACACAATCGTTACTCTACAGATGAAGCCAAAGAAACGCTGTATCAATTAGAAAATGGAACAGTTAACTGGCAAAGTTTGTTTTTTGGTAGCTCGGAGGTTGAACGTCGCCGTGCTTTGAAAGATTTATCCTTACGATTACCTGCTAGACCTTTACTACGTTTTTTGTATATGTATTTTATCCTGGGTGGCTGCTGGGATGGACGAGCTGGATTGGCTTGGTGTGTATTACAGATGTTCTACGAATATCTAATTTTGCTCAAAGCCTGGGAGATTAGGGATACTACTAAACCAAGCTTAGAGACAAAAGCTTTGGAAAGCAAAGTTATATAATTTAACTTTTTTTATATTTTTCACATAAAATTTTTCATCATAGTAAGAACTTATAGCCCTAAAGTAAACTAACCAGAGAAAGGAGATTCTTTTGCTGGCTAATCTTGCTTGCAAAATGACAAGCAGCTTTTGATAGGGCGCGGTAATATTAGAAAGACCATAAGTGCTTGCAACAATCGTTTACAAGTCGTAAAAAGAAAAATAATGCTCCATGAGACTAACAGCCAAAATTTAGGTTGATATTAGGTCTATATTCACTAGGTAAGAAAAAATAGCTGCTTTCTCAGCCAAGCCATGTTGTTGTATTGAGCAATGACTGGCGGTGCCTTATACATAAGAACTGTCTTAGCCAATTCAGAAAACTGCTGTTATGAGTGCCAATAACAGACATTACACTAGCCTAAACAAGGAGAACCGGGATTTGGTAATTGATCGTTGGAAGCAAGACTTAAAAAATGACCTGATTGCTGGTTTATTGGTAGTAATTCCCCTAGCAACAACAATTTGGCTAACAATTACCATCGCCACTTGGGTTGTTAATTTCCTCACCCGTATTCCTAAACAGCTCAATCCCTTTCAGGGGATGCATCCGATTTTAGTCAATTTACTGGATCTCCTAGTAGGACTGATGGTACCCCTTTTGAGTATTTTACTCATCGGTCTGATGGCTAGGAATATTGCTGGTCGGTGGTTACTGGATGTGGGTGAGCGAGTTCTACAAGCGATTCCTTTAGCGGGACAAGTTTACAAAACCCTCAAGCAACTTTTAGAAACATTACTTAAAGATACTAATGGTAAATTTCGCCGGGTAATTTTAGTAGAGTATCCTAGACGCGGAATGTGGGCGATCGCTTTTGTGACTGGTGCCGTTAGCAGCGATATCCAAGCTAATATGTCTCGCCCTGTATTGAGCATTTTTATTCCCACCACCCCCAATCCGACAACTGGATGGTATGCGGTGGTTCCGGAAGAAGAAGTAGTCAACCTATCTATGTCTATAGAAGATGCCTTTAAAATTATAGTTTCTGGTGGTATTGTTGCGCCCAATACACCCCTACCACCTTTAGTGATTGCTAAAGACTGTAAGTTAGAAGTATCATCTCTGGAGTCAAAGCGGCAGGCTTTTCCGATTGAAGATGCTTAAAATCCATATTGTAATGTTACAGACAAATTCATATGCTTAGTTATCTAATTAAACCGATTGCATCATAATTCTGTTTTAATCGGTAAATCACTTCTTAATCATCTCTTACTTAATTTATATGCGACCCAGGAAACCTCGTCAAATCGCCAGGGAATTAGCGCTTCTGAGCCTCTCCCAACTGCCAGCAAACCCCAAAAAATTGACTGAGGAACAACTACCAAAGTTAGTGCTGGCGGCTGTACGTACTTTGAGATCAGAAGTACAAGATACTCTAGATAATGCTGCAGCAGAACTCCAGCGCAGTAATGATCGCCTCTTAAGTAGCGAAGTTCGTGCTGCCGATCTCAACTCTGCTAGAGTCATGGTAAAAGAAGCGATCGCTTCCACTCAAACGGCTATCAACCAATTGGGTGCAGCAATTGAGTTTCCAGAATTAATTCAACTGGCAAATCAGGATAAGGAAGTCAGCAGATACGCCGTTGAAATTGTCAGAACTATTGATGAAGAGCGAAACAATATAGATCAACAAATATCTACAGCCCTTGTAGACTGGCAAGTGGCTCGTCTTGCCCAAATTGATCGCGATATTTTGCGTATCGCTGTGGCGGAAATGATGTACTTAGAAGTACCTAACAAGGTAGCAATTGACGAAGCAGTCGAACTAGCTAAACGCTACAGTGGAGAAGAAGGGCATCGGTTTATCAATGGTGTTTTACGCCGAGTGACAGAGCAAAAACAGACTGTGTGAAATGGGGGGAAAATGGGAAACGGGAGTGGGAAATAGGGAGGTTGGCAAGAGAACTACCAACCCTAATAAC
This sequence comes from Chlorogloeopsis sp. ULAP01, assembly GCF_030381805.1. Lineage (NCBI taxonomy): Bacteria > Bacillati > Cyanobacteriota > Cyanophyceae > Nostocales > Chlorogloeopsidaceae > Chlorogloeopsis > Chlorogloeopsis sp. ULAP01. The sequence goes on along the minus strand of NZ_JAUDRH010000004.1, from coordinate 349,602 downwards.
TAAATGACTAACTACTAAACTACTAACTAATAACTGTAGTGTGGAAATAGCTCACAACTAACATAACCAGCTGCAAATGGTTTTTAATTGGTTCCGTCGTCAACATAACGATTCCTCTGAAACATCCTCTCAAGAAAAACAGAGGGAAACTCCGTCTGCAAAACCATCTCCCCCAGACACAGCCGCAATCGAAACTCCAGAAACAGAACAGCCAGCAACAGCAGATTTACTGGCATACGCTAAAGCCGCCTACAAAAATATTCAACAAAAGCAACAAGCTCAACCAGAAGAAACTCCTCCTAGTGAAGAAGTCACTGAAACTTCGCCAGAAACATCAGCCTCGGAAACTACTGTTATAGACACAGTACAACCAGAGCAAAAAGCTACTGAAGAAGTGGCACTACCACAGGAGGAAGCAACACTAATTGTTGCAGCACAAACAACCACACCAGAATCTGCCTCCTCAGAAGTAGCAACGGTGTCTGATTCGATAATTCCTGTAACGGCAGACACTGAGAGTCAAGAAGTTACACCCAGTGTGGCTGAAGGAGTAACAATTGAGGCTCCTGCTTTGGAACAGGAAACAACGACACCTAGCACCTTATCTTTTTTAGAACGAGCAGCCGCAGAACGACAAGCAAAGCAGGAAAGACTAATCGCCACTGCTATTGAAGTTACAGAACCGGAAGAGTTACAATCAACTATCGCTACGCCAGAAGTAGAAGAAATACCGGAACTGGCTTTTGATGAAGGATTTTTATGGTCAACAGAAGTCTTGGCAGCACAAGGGCGGCGTGCAGAAGACGTTTCGATTGAAGAAATCACCTGGCTTAAAAGGCTGCGTCAGGGTTTAGACAAAACCCGTCGTAACATTGTAAATCAACTCAAGGCAATTGTCGGTCAAGGGCCACTCAACCAAGCCGCAGTTTCAGAAATAGAAGCCCTGCTGCTGCAAGCTGATGTGGGTGTAGAGGCAACAGACTATATCATCGAAGCTTTACAGAAAAAGCTGCGCGAAGAAGTATTGCCACCAGAAGAGGCGATCGCTTACCTCAAAAAAATCCTCCGAAATATGCTGGAGCAGCCGATCCAAAAATCTCAAAAGTTTTCCTTTGCTCCAGAAAAAGACACTTTAAACATTTGGTTAATCACTGGAGTTAATGGGGCTGGTAAAACCACAACCATTGGCAAACTAGCTCACCTAGCACAAAAATCTGGCTATCAATGCTTAATTGGAGCAGCAGATACCTTCCGAGCTGCTGCTGTCGAACAAGTAAAAATTTGGGGCAAACGCAGTGGCGTGGAGGTAGTTGCCAATCCTGGCAAGAACACCGATCCGGCTGCTGTGGTTTTCGATGCGATCGCAGCAGCAACAGCACGAGAAACAGAGTTATTGCTGGTAGATACCGCAGGAAGGCTGCAAAATAAGAAAAATTTAATGGAAGAACTCAGTAAAATCCGTCGCATTATCGACAAAAAAGCCCCTAATGCCAAAGTAGAATCACTGTTAGTTCTTGACGCCACACTAGGTCAAAATGGATTGCGGCAAGCTGAAGTTTTTTGCCAAGCTGCCAATCTTACGGGCGTGGTTTTAACCAAACTCGATAGCACTGCCAAAGGAGGTGTTGCCTTAGCGGTGGTGCAGCAGTTGGGCTTGCCTATTCGCTTTATTGGTGCTGGTGAAGGTATTGAAGATTTGCGCCCTTTTTCTAGCTACGAGTTTGTCGAAGCACTCTTAAGTGGCTAGTTGGGTTGCTTTGATTTTATTTGTCTCTAAAAAAAATTTAGGACTTACTATTCTGGTATCATTCGTTTGAATTACTTTGCAATCTGGTACTAGAAAAACTGTAAGTCCTAAAAACGTAAGTCCAAGCAAAATTAAGTTTGTCGTCAAGGTGGACAATTTTTGCTAGAGAACATCAAACCTTTTCTTTAACCTCATCCGGCAAGGGATTGTAAAATGTTCCAGCAAAAAAGTTAATTGGTGTATATCAGTAGTGATATGCTATTTATTGCTTTTTCAACAATTACCTGTAGCTTAAATAATATTCTCCGGAGGAAGTTTAAAGCACAATACAAGCATAATGATGAAACTAAAACATTATAGTTTTAATGCTGATGTTTAAAGTATGAAATTATGCTTTCTCGATAGTTTTTTCAAGAACTTGTATTTTTTGTAGATAGAGTGCAAAATTACGTTAAATTAGCGATCAGACTATTATAACTTGACAAAAACTTTATGCTTTTTAACTTCTAGTACCTTTTAACTTAATTGACTATAGGGCATGAATAGGGTATCCTCCTACAAGTTTTTCTATCTAAAGGCATATTACATAACGATTCAGTTATGAAAGAATGGAAAGCTTTATGGTACTTAGTAAAAGTTACTGCTATCGATGGAGTGATTTAACATTAAAAACACACGAGTGAAAAATTTTGCCTTGATGAAGATAATAAATAAAATTATGAAATGCTTCTAAAATTTACACAATACGTCATTCTACTCTTGCTAAACTGACTAATCTTGTCTAAATATGGTTTAGCTCTTTCAACACAACTGTATTTATTCAATCATTACCAATCTGCTTAGTGAAGTGCAATAATGCCCGTGCCTGTGCCTCATCTGCCTTCTGAACCTACCGATAGTAATAGTAGTGCCGCAACCGATGTGACTCCAGTTGTGGCACTCAAAGAACTTGTGGCAAGGTTGCATCGTGAGCAGAACAAAATCCAAGATTTGTTAAGTTCTTTAGGATTTGCCCTCAGAAGCTTCAATAACTTAAATCAGTTTTTGGAGCTGATTCCGTTGATGGCAACAAGAGTAACAGACGCAGACGGTAGCGCATTGTTTCTCTATAAGCCCAATGGTCAAGTCAGGTTAGAACAGCTACATTGGCAGGATAGCCGTCAAAGAAAGAATATCCGTAAAGCGCTAGAAACTGCTAGCAGTCAAATAATTCATGTGCCAAACACGCCTCCATTAGCAACCAGTACAGGTATTTTAGATGACCATATGCATCGCTATTTGGGGCCAGATATGCAAATCTTCGGTACAGCAATTCTGGTAAAGCATGTGGAACGAGGTTGGCTCTATGTTTTAAGCCGCGATCCAGAATATAGTTGGACAGAAACCAGACAAAAGTTAGTCCGCTTGGTGGCAGATCAAACCGCAGTAGCGATTGAAAATGATGAACTTGCCGTAGAGCTACGGAAAAAAGAACGCCTCGATCAGGAATTGGAAATTGGCGCAGAAATTCAAAGGCGGTTGCTGCCACGTCAATGCCCTAGCATTCCTGGTGTTACTCTTGCCGCTCGTTGTAAACCGGCTAATCGCGTTGGTGGAGACTACTACGATTTTATTCCTACTAATCAAAATTTAATTTTTCAGCCCAATTATAATCCTGAAAGGGAAGTCAGTAGCTGGGCTTTGGTGATTGGTGATGTGATGGGCAAAGGAGTTCCCGCAGGGTTAATCATGACTATGATGCGAGGAATGCTACGAGGAGAGGTTTTGCACAGTAATTCGCCAGCGCAGATTCTGCAAAACTTGAATCGAGTTATGTATGCAGATTTAGAAAATTCTAACCGCTTCGTGACTTTGTTTTACTCACAATACGATCCTCCGACTCGGACTTTGTCTTACAGTAATGCAGCACACAATCCTCCTTTATGGTGGCATGCGACAACAAAAACAATCACGCGCTTGGATACTCTGGGAATGTTGATCGGCTTAGATGCTAACAGTCAATATGAGGACGCTAAGGCTCGCCTAGAACCCGGAGATACTATTATTTACTATACAGACGGCTTGACTGATGCAGCTAGTTCTAGTGGCGATCGCTATGACGAAGAAAACCTTGTAAATGAATTTAGTGCTGCTTGTAGATATTGCCACGACCCACAAGAAATTCTAGACTATCTGTTTGAGCGAGTACAGCATTTTATCGGTGCTGATAAACAAAATACCGACGATATGACACTAGTTGTACTGCAAGTTGATTAGTTAACTAGGGGCTAGAGACTAGGGATTAGGAATTAAGAAAACCTAATACCCATTCCCCAATTCCCAGTTTCTCATCTTGTGATTTCTAGATTGAGTTTATGTATTTCTAGGTGCATGATGAAATTGCCACTACTCTTGCACCACCTCAACCAATTCCTCAATCATGACATCAAATGCCCGCGCTAATTTCTGAATTGCCGTAAAATCTACAGTTGCTAATCCAGGCGATCGGGCATAGGTTCTGAGAGTGCTGTATACTACACCAGAGCGGTCTGACACTTCCTTTAACGTCCAACCTTTCTGATCAGCAAATTCTCTAATCTTTAGCCTCACCAACCCCATAATTTACTTGACAAGTGACTTGTATTAGTCATTTAATAATTTTATTCCAAAAAACGAGCTCTTTCTAGTTTTGGCAATTTGAAGGGCAATGGCGCTCATGTTGCCCAGCCTGGTGAAGACTAGGTTAAACCCAAATTTTGTTTGGGTATAAAAGTGCTTTGCATTTTCCGGTAACAGCACTCGTATAGCGGCACTCGCATTTAATAAAACCCTAAAAACAAAGTTTTCTGTCGGTAAAAGGTTATTTGCCAGAGGAACCTATTCGCGAAAGGCTATCCGCTAAAGGATTTGTCTATTATGTTATCATCATCCACATTAAAAAAGCTTGTTATTCGTGAGTCAAAAATTGTCCACAAATCCCCTGTGATTAATCCCCTAGCGCGATTTGTGACAGAAGAAGCTGTAGCCTTAATGTTCAAGATTAAGTTTGAAGATATTTACGTTGTAGAGTGCTGGCGTTATGTAGTTTATGTTCATGCCAAAGGCGTAAGTAAGTTTGTTAGCTATGCAGATTTTCCGCCAATTGTAGGAGTAAAGCCACCTACATCAGCAGAAATAGCAAAATGGCGCAGACGCTGGCGAAAGCATCCAGATCCAGCACGCAAGAGGCAAGCTCCAAATTGGTGGGTAGATTTCTTTAGCTGCGAGTTTTGGCAAGCTCTCTCGAAGGCTAGATTGTCTAACTGGAGTGAATTAGTGGGATTAATCAAATTTGCATTTAACGAAGAAACGTTGTGGGAACTTCAACAGATTTATTGTGAGGATTTGTTAATGGTTAGTGGTAAATAACCAAATACTGTACGGGCGGGTTTTAAAAACAATCTCTCTACAATAACAAAATTAATTTATGTAAACCCGCCCCTACTAACACAATTTATTCGGAAAGTTTAGCTCTAGCCCGTTCTGCCCGTGCCTGAGCTGAAGTCATCACTTCATCAAAGTTCTCCAGTACCTCGCCGGGGAAATTTTCTAAGATTTTAGTAGAAAGAGCGACTCGACCTTTACCTTCGTCTAAATCAATAATTACAGCTTTTATTGGTTGGTTAACTTGAAATACCTTTTCTAAATTGTCGATAAATTTCTGACTTACCTGCTTAATGTGAAGCAAGGCACTGACGCCATCTAAATCAATAAATACACCAAAAGGTCTGATCCCAGTTACTTTCCCTTCTACCAATTGACCTATTTCCAACATACTAAAATTGGCTGAACGAGTTGCCAAGCGTTGGGAAAGGATTAATTTGTTGTTGCTGCGATCAACTTCCAAAAAGCTAGTAGTGAGAATTTGCCCTTTGAGTGCTTCTAAATTGTCACGTTCGAGCAGGTGCGATCGCGGAATAAATCCTCGCAAACCTTGAATATCGACAGTCACACCACCTTTATTTACATTAGTTACCCGAACTTCTACTGTTTGGGAATTTTCTTGCATTTGCGTCAGTCGTTCCCAGAGATGTCTAATTTCCAACTGTCGCCGTGAAAGAGTGACTTGCCCTTCTGCATCCTGATCCCGGATCACCAAAAATTCTAGTTCTTCATTCAACGGCAAGATATCTGATAAGTTGGCTACTGTTCTCAAAGAAGCCTCTTCACGGGGAAGAAAAGCTGATGATTTGCCACCAATATCTACATAAGCTCCCTCAGTTTCTAACTGGAACACTTTTCCGTGTACTACTTGTCCCTTTTGAAACTGGTAGTCGTGTTGTTCTAGTGCTCTAGCAAAATCATCGAGCGAAAACGACGAATCGGCTTTTTGAGAAGGTTTGGCTTCGGAATTCATAACTTGTAAAGATATATTGCTATTTGTTAATAGCTAATAGTTAATTTCTAGCTATTAACTATTAACCATTAACCATTAACTGTTTAGTTGTTCTTTAAACAGTTGTTTGACTTGCTCCCAAGCATCAGCAGCAGCTTTAGGATTATAACTGGCACGCTGGTCGCAGAAAAATCCGTGGTCAGCTCCATCGTAGCGAAACACACGATGAGGAATGTTGTATTTTTCTAACTCTGCTTCAATCTGATCTACCTGTTCAGTAGGAATGCTGGCATCTTCCATGCCAAAAAAGGCGTAGAGAGCACCTGTAATTTCCGGTGTGCGGGTGATAGTAGGTGCGCCACCTCCAGGTGTAGTGGTAGTGATACGTGCGCCATAAAAAGAGGCAGTGACCTTAATGTCTGGTAGAGTTGCAGCAAGATATGCTACGTGTCCACCGAAGCAGAAACCAATACAACCAAACTGATTTTGTTTGACTTGGGGTGAGGTTTTGAGATAATCGATAGCTGTTTGAATATCGCTCAACAATTCGGATGCCTTGGTTTGCCCCCAGGCATAGTTTCTACCAACTTCTATATCTTCTTTTGTATATCCAGTTTCAAATCCCGGAGCAGTGCGCTGAAACAATGCGGGTGCGATCGCTACATAGCCTTCGCGGGCAATACGTTCTGTCACATCGCGGATGTGAGAGTTAACTCCAAAAATTTCCTGCAATACCACAATGCCTGGATAAGAGCCTGGTTCAGTTGGCTGTGCTAGGTAAGCGGCAATGTGTAAATTAGCTTGCGAAAGGTTAACTGTTGCAGTATCGATTGTTCGCTCTGCCATAATAGTTTTTACGAATGATCCGTAATAGCTTAGATATACTCATGCAAATATTTCTAGACTACCTCAAAGTCAAACTGTCAGTTACTTTTGGTGAATTCATGAAAAATTTTGCCCAGAAAAATTGAATGTATAAATAAAATATTTGACAAGTAGCATTTGCAGCTAGTCACAAATTGCTACTGCCACCTTTGGAGGTTTGGTAATGATTCAGTTCCGCATTCAGCCAGACAGTGAAATACCCGCATCTTCTCAGTTATTTAATCAAATCAGGTTTGCGATCGCTTCTCGTCAGTATCCTCCTGGTTACAAACTGCCGAGTACACGGGCATTGGCAATGCAAACAGGATTACACCGCAATACTATCAGCAAAGTTTACCGTCAGTTAGAAGACGATGGACTCGTAGAAAGTCTCGCCGGTTCGGGAATTTATGTCCGCGCCCAAGGGCATGAAGGTGGTAGTAGGCTGCAATCGCCGATTCTCAATGAAAATCCCCAAGCATACAAAGTTGTTCAACAAGCACTAGATGAACTTCTTTTCCAGGGCTGTTCCCTCAACCAAGCAAGAGAAATCTTTCTTGCAGAAGTAGACTGGCGTTTGCGTTGTAGTGCGCGAGTATTGGTGACAGTGCCTACTAGCGATATCGGTGCTGGAGAACTGATGGTGCAGGAATTAGAACAGTCTCTCAAAATACCAGTACAGCTCGTAGCTATGGAAGAATTAGTTGCTGTGCTTGAGAAAACCACCTCTGCTACAGTTGTCACCAGTCGGTATTTTATTGGTGATGTAGAAGTAATTGCTGCACCGAAAGCAGTGCGTGTGATTCCCCTTGATATCTATGACTATGCTAAGGAATTCGAGCTTTTGAAAAATCTTCCAAAAGAGAGCTGTGTTGGTATCATCAGCCTCAGTTCAGGGATTGTACGCGCTGCAGAAGTAATTCTCCACGGTTTGCGCGGAGACGATCTCCTCGTAATGACAGCACAGCCCAAAGATATTTATAAGCTTCATGCGATCGTTAAGCGGGCGCAGCTAATTATCAGCGATCAAGCCAGTTTTGCATCGGTGCAAGCAGCAGTACAAATGCTCCAAGAAGATATTATTCGTCCACCCAAGTTGGTACGCTGCGATAATTACATCGGCACCACATCTATTAACTTGCTTAAAAGAGAACTGGGTTTGGCATGAGTGGTTAGTCAATAGTCATTAGTCATTGGTTAGTGGTTAGTTAGTAGGGGCGGGTTTACATAATTATTTCGTTATCTTAGAGAGATTACTGTTAAAACCCGCCCGTACAGTGGTTAGTAGTTAGTAGTTAGGTTCATTACTCCCCTTGTCCCCTTGTCTGTTGTCTGCTCCTCTGGTTGTTAGTAGTTGATGATTAAACTAAACACTAGTAGTTAAGAATTCGTGATTCAACAGTGTCACTCTCAAACAACAACTGAGCCTAACCAAAACTGGCATGGCAAGCTCAATTTAATATATGCTCGCGCTCAAGGTGAAACCCAACTAATTCACAGTCAATATCAAGCACCATTGAAGGTACAACGTCCGTTTTATCCAGAGGGGAAAAATGTTTGTCATAGCGTGATTTTACATACAGCTGGTGGGATTGTGGGAGGCGATCGCCTATCGTGTAATTTTTATCTCCAACCTGATGCCCAAGCATTGATTACAACTGCTGCTGCTGGTAAGATTTATCGGACTAATGGGTTACGAGCAAGACAAACCATCAATATTCAAATTGATGCAAATGCTTGTTTGGAGTGGTTACCCCAAGAAACAATTGTGTTCAATAGTGCGTTGTATAGGCAAGATTTACGAGTAGAATTAGCTACGGGAGCAAGTTATTTAGGCTGGGAAATAACTAGATTTGGTCGCACTGCCAGAGGAGAAAAGTTTGTACAAGGAGAGTGGCGATCGCACACCGAAATTTGGCAGCAAGGCAAACCCTTATGGATAGATAGACAATGGTTACCCGGTAGCGACAAAATTTTTCACAGCCCTCACGGATTAAATGGACAAGCGATCGTAGGCAGTTTAGTTTGGGTTCAAGGTGCTGTTTCGCAGGAGATGATTGAAAAAGCACGTAATTTATGGCATGGAGAAGGTGAAGTCGGTGTGACTCGTCTAGAACATGGATTTTTGTGTCGATACCGTGGTTCTTCTACTGCTGAGGTGAGAAACTGGTTTATCAGTGTCTGGCAGCTAATTCGTGTATCTTTTTTAAGTCGTGTAAGCTGTCTGCCAAGAGTTTGGCAGATTTAAATAAACTGCCACCAATAAGGAGATCAGAATGCAACTGACGCCTCAGGAAAAAGATAAGCTACTTATTTTTACTGCTGCTTTATTAGCAGAAAGACGTAAGGCAAGAGGTTTGAAATTAAATTATCCCGAAGCTGTTGCTTATATTTCTGCTGCCATTTTAGAAGGTGCAAGAGACGGGAGAACAGTTGCAGAGTTAATGAGTTATGGCACCACTCTCCTGACGCGAGATGATGTCATGGAAGGAGTGCCAGAAATGATTGATCAAGTGCAGGTGGAAGCAACTTTCCCAGATGGAACAAAGTTAGTAACTGTACATAACCCTATTCGTTAATTCTAAGGTAAACATTATAAAAGTATGATCCCAGGAGAAATCATTACACCACAAGGAGAAATCGAACTCAACGCAGGGCGTCCGACGGTAAAATTGCGAGTATCAAATACAGGCGATCGCCCAATTCAAGTTGGTTCTCACTTTCATTTTTTTGAAGTTAACGCCGCTTTAAACTTTGAACGAGAACAAGCGCGGGGAATGCGCCTCGATATTCCCGCCGGCACCGCAGTTCGTTTTGAACCAGGGGATGAAAAAGAAGTGACGTTAGTTCCTTTAGTTGGTAGTCGTCAAGTTTATGGTTTTAACGGCAGAATTAATGGCAACCTCTAAGTATATTTATTTTTAAACGCAGAGGCACGCAAAGGTAAACGCAAAGGAACGCGGAGTTAGAGTTTATTGGCTACACGTTAGTTTCAAGGAATGTATTATGCCTTACAGAATGGATCGCCGCGCTTACGCAGAAACTTATGGCCCCACAACAGGCGATCGCATCCGCCTTGCTGATACAGAATTATTTATAGAAGTTGAACAAGATTTAACTACCTACGGGGATGAAGTAAAATTTGGCGGCGGAAAAGTAATCAGAGACGGAATGGGACAATCTCCGATTTCTAATGCCGATGGTGCTGTTGATCTGGTAATTACTAACGCTTTGATTCTCGATTGGTGGGGTGTAGTCAAAGCAGATATCGGTATCAAAGATGGCAAAATATTCAAAATTGGTAAAGCTGGAAATCCCTATATTCAGGATAATGTAGATATTATTATTGGCCCTGGCACCGAAGCCGTCGCTGGGGAAGGAATGATTCTCACGGCTGGTGGTATCGATGCTCACATTCATTTTATCTGTCCCCAGCAAATTGAAGTTGCGATCGCTTCCGGCATTACCACTATGATTGGCGGTGGTACTGGCCCAGCTACAGGTACAAATGCTACTACTTGCACGCCTGGCCCCTGGAATATTTACAGAATGCTACAAGCAACTGACGCTTTTCCTGTAAACTTCGGATTTTTGGGTAAGGGCAATGCCAGCCAAACTCAAGGGCTTGTGGAACAAGTGGTAGCTGGTGCAATGGGGTTAAAGTTGCACGAAGATTGGGGAACTACACCAGCAGCTATTGATACCTGTCTCAGTGTTGCCGATGAATATGACGTGCAGGTTGCAATTCATACCGACACGTTAAACGAAGCAGGGTTTGTAGAAAATACTATCGCTGCCTTCAAAAATCGTGTTATTCATACCTATCACACAGAAGGCGCAGGTGGCGGACACGCACCAGATATCATTAAAGTTTGCGGTGAAGCAAATGTTTTACCATCTTCCACTAACCCTACACGTCCTTACACTCTCAATACCTTAGACGAACATCTGGATATGTTGATGGTGTGCCATCATCTTGATCCGAGTATTGCCGAAGACGTAGCGTTTGCGGAGTCACGCATTCGTCGGGAAACTATTGCTGCTGAAGACATTTTGCACGATTTGGGCGCGTTTAGTATGATTTCTTCTGACTCTCAGGCAATGGGAAGGGTAGGTGAAGTAATAATTCGCACTTGGCAAACAGCACACAAGATGAAAGTGCAACGTGGAAACCTCACGCCAACCAACCTCACAGGAGAAGAGGAGCAAAGAGCAGATAACTTGCGAGTCAAAAGGTATGTTGCTAAGTACACAATTAATCCAGCAATTACTCACGGAATTTCTCAGTATGTGGGTTCAGTCGAAGAGGGTAAACTGGCAGATTTGTGTTTGTGGCATCCAGCGTTTTTTGGTGTCAAGCCGGAGATCGTGATTAAAGGTGGCGCGATCGCATGGGCGCAAATGGGCGATGCCAATGCTAGTATTCCCACACCGCAACCAGTGCATATGCGTCCGATGTTTGGTAGTTTTGCAGGCGCACGTCATGCCACGTCTTTCACTTTTCTTTCCCAAGCAGCTTTAGAAAGAGGTATTCCCAGTCAGTTAGGGTTACAAAAGCAAGCTGTGGCTGTTTCTGGAACACGTCAGTTGAGCAAGCGGGATATGAAGCTCAATGATGCATTACCCCATATGGAAGTAGATCCGGAAACTTATGAAGTCAGAGCAGATGGAGAATTGCTAACTTGTGAGCCAGCAACGGTTTTGCCGATGGCACAGCGTTACTTTTTGTTTTAATAGGATACAAAATTTACAATGCGATCGCATCATCAGATCTGGCTGTAAATGTAGCTAAACTGGGTTTTAGGCAAGCAAGTCAAACCATGAATATTTACGAGCTTTTGGAAGCGAAACGAGAAGAAATCCTCCAAAGTGCTGCCAAACACGGAGCATACAACATACGTATTTTTGGTTCCGTAGCACGCCGAGAGGCTGATGCAAACAGTAATGTGGATTTTTTAGTAGAAATGGAACCTGGAATCAGCTTTTTTGACTCACAATTACTTTGAAATTGATTTAGACGTGGTTTGGTCTGTTGTTGAGCGAGATTTGCCAAACCTGAAACGCAGATGGAAGTTATTTTACAAGCATTATCCTAACTGATGCAATTGAAAGTTAAAGATGCGATCGCTTAATTTTGAGGTAAGGATATTTAATCTGCATATACTACAACTGTATTAGTGATGCAGTCGCAAATATTGCCAGTCAAAGACAAAACAAACACCAACTACCCATTTTTCACGATCCAGTAATTTGGCTAGTTGTTTATTGGATAAGTTCCATCATTTTGCAATGTGTTTATTTATTAAATCGCTCCATATGTTGTTGATACAGTAGATTGGTAGCTATTTATTGGTAAATAAAATTTCTTGAGCGATGTTGATTATAAAATAAAAAACAATATATACCAAACTATTTACTTGTCAAAACAGAACTTTTATCAAAAAAATCATTCCCAATGAATGCTCTATCTTCTCGCTCCGATAAAATACTGGTAGTAGATGATTCCCCAGATAACGTATTTTTAATTAAAACTATTTTGGAGGAAGAAGGCTACACAGTTAGCACAGCAGAAAACGGCTCTTCCGCATTAGCAAAAATTGCAGAAGCACCATTTGATTTAGTGTTGCTGGATCTGATGATGCCAGGGATGGATGGTTACGAAGTCACTAAATGTATTAGAGAAAACAAGAGTTTGCCGTTTGTCCCGATTCTGTTGATTACTGCCCATGACTCACCCAATGTCGCGCATGGTCTAGACTTGGGTGCAGATGATTTTATCCGCAAACCTGTCACAGTAGACGAATTATTGGCACGAGTGCGATCGCTGCTTCGCCTCAAGCACAGTATTGATGAACGCGATGAAATTGCCCGCCAAAGAGAAGATTTTGTCTCTCGCCTAACTCACGACTTACGCACTCCCTTAGTAGCGGCAGATCGAATGCTGATGTTGTTTCACGAGGGAGCTTTGGGGCAGTTATCATCACAAATGCAGGAAGTGATTACAATCATGGCTCGCAGCAACAGCAACCTGTTGACTATGGTAAACACCTTGCTAGAAGTTTATCGTTTTGAAGCGGGTCGTAAGGCTCTGGCATTTCAACCAGTAAATTTAGCACAGTTACTAAAAGAAGTTGCAGGCGAGTTAACTCCTTTAGCTCAACAAAAGGGACTAGCTGTAAATTTGGATCTATGTGAAGACTCAACTACAAGCACAGTCGTAGGCGATCGCTTAGAACTGCATCGGTTATTTACTAATTTGATTGGCAATGCCATCAAATTCACTGATACTGGCTCTGTGACAGTCAATCTCACACCATCTATCACTTCTGGTGAAAGCGTTACCATCAAAGTTGCAGATACAGGAGTAGGCATTCCTCCCGAAGAACAAACAACTTTATTTGAAAGATTTCGCCAAGGCAGTCACAAGCGTTCTGGTAGTGGTTTAGGATTGTATCTTTCTCGGCGAATTGTTGAAGCACACAAAGGGACTATCGAAGTCGATTCAGAAGTAGGTAAAGGTAGTATATTTATTGTGAATTTACCTATGAAACAGTAAGGTTATTCTGATATTTTTCAAGGTAAAAAAATGGGTGTTGAATTATCAGTATGTGAGCTTGTTCACAAACAACGTAATTTTTTTGCAACAGGTCAAACAAAAGAATTAAATTTTCGGCTCAAAAATTTGGAAAGTCTCAAGCAAGTAGTTATTGAACATGAACAGGAAATTTTAAAAGCGTTAACAGCAGATTTACATAAGCCGATATTTGAAAGTTATCTCACAGAAATTAGTACTATCAAAGAAATAGATTATGCTAGAAAAAATATTAGAAATTGGATTAAACCTAAAAAAGCAGCAGTTTCCTTAGAGTTTTTTCCCTACTCAGCACGAATTCAACCAGAACCACTAGGGGTGGTTTTGATTATCAGTCCTTGGAATTATCCATTTCATTTAATAATTTCTCCATTAGTAGGTGCGATCGCTGCTGGTAACTGTGCCATCCTCAAACCTTCAGAATTTGCTCCTCACACTTCTACTTTGTTAGCCGAAATAATTAAAAGAACTTTTGATCCTGCTTATATTACTGTGGTAGAAGGTGCGGTAGAAACGAGCCAAAATTTATTAGCAGAAAAGTTTGATCACATCTTTTTTACTGGTAGCACTGCTGTGGGTAGAATGGTCATGGAAGCAGCTGCCAAACATCTGACACCAGTAACTTTAGAATTGGGTGGCAAGAGTCCTTGTATTGTAGATACTGAAATTGATATCGAAAAAACTGCGAGAAGAATTTGTTGGGGTAAATTTGTTAATGCCGGACAGACTTGCATTGCACCTGACTACCTTTTAGTACATCAAGATATTAAACAACCTTTACTAGATAGTATTAAAAAATGTCTGCAAGAGTTTTATGGTGAAAATCCAGCTAATAGTCCCGATTATGCCCGAATTATTCATGACAAACATTTTGAGCGACTCATAAAATTTTTAGATGATGGTGAAATAGTAATTGGCGGAAAAACTAATCGGGATCAGCTTTATATTTCTCCTACAGTTCTTGATCATATTTCTTGGGACGATTATGTCATGCAGGAAGAAATTTTTGGTCCCATTTTACCTATAATTACATATACCAATATTGCAGATGTGATAAATAATATTAACTCTCGACCAAAACCTTTAGCCTTATATTTATTTTCTAACAATAAAAATCTGCAACAGCGAGTTTTACAATCTACCTCATCTGGCGGCGTTTGCCTCAACGATACGCTCATGCAATTTGGTGTGCCAACTTTGCCCTTTGGTGGCGTGGGTGATAGCGGTATGAGTAGCTATCACGGTAAAGCTAGTTTTGACACCTTTTCTCATTACAAAAGCGTGTTGCAAAATTCTTTCTGGCTAGACTTAAAATGGCGATATGCACCCTATGAAGGGAAGTTGTCTTTTTTAAAGCGACTGATTGGTTAGTATGCTAACAGCTAATAGTTAATAGTCTAGTGGCGTGACCGGACTAAAATAGTGCAATAAAGTAGTTGGCTCAATGTTGCAGAAATTGAGTTAAGTGTACTTTCTCAACAATGCCTTGACCGTCGTATTTCGTCTGCCACTAAGTTATAACAGGAGTTATCTGCTTGGCAGAATCAGCGTAATTGCACTGCCTGCCAAGTTCAATGGCGCTTTACTACCCCTGATGCCCGCATCAAACTTAAACATCTCTATCCTAATGCACTAAATTAGCCCAGTCAATCCACTACATTTATTGGGTAATTTATTTTCTGTTAATCCTTAGGAGCAGCAAAAATTGTAGCTCTGTTTTAACGATTACAGGTTTAGAAAAAATTGATGATATTATCCAAGTTTTGGGTGAATTGAAAAATAGTAATGACATTGCTGCTGGAGACATTACTACTGAAGTTGCTACAGCCCTTTTAAATACAGCTAATGAAACTAAAGTGAGCTAAAAATATTTTACCCCTCCCCGCAAGCTAGGAGGGGTAAGGGGTGGGGTTCTACAACTGCTTCACCTCAGAAACTAACTTTGCCACCATTTCTTTGGCACTACCAAACAGCATCGTGGTTTTATCCTTGTAGAACAACTCGTTATCTACACCAGCAAAACCCGTACTCATCCCACGCTTAATTACAATTGTCTGCTTTGCCCGATCTACCTCTAAAATAGGCATTCCGTAAATCGGGCTATTGGCATCACTGCGTGCAGCTGGGTTGACAACATCATTTGCCCCAATCACTAACGCTACGTCCGTTTGCTCAAATTGGGGATTAATATCTTCCATATCGTGTAATTGCTCATAAGGCACATTCGCCTCTGCTAACAATACATTCATGTGTCCTGGCATTCTTCCAGCTACAGGGTGAATAGCATACTTAACATCAACACCCATACGTTCAAGCTGATCTGCTAACTCGCGCACACTATGCTGTGCTTGCGCCACTGCCATCCCATAACCAGGCACAATCACTACAGAACGAGCATAACCCAACATCATTGCGCCTTCTTCTGGATCGATGCTGCGAACTGTTTGATCTGTTGTACCAGCACCGCCACCAGTAGCACTAGCACCTCCACTTGTACCAAAAGCACCAAACAGAACGCTCACCAAAGAACGATTCATCGCCTTACACATAATTTCGGTGAGGATGATACCTGATGCTCCCACCAATGCGCCAGCAATGATTAGCATATTGTTCATCACCACAAAACCAGCCGCCGCCGCAGCTAAACCAGAAAATGAGTTCAACAGCGAAATTACTACTGGCATATCACCACCACCGATGGGGATGACGAACATCACGCCCAAAACTAAAGAAACTGCAACGATCGCTAAAAAGATAGACAAGTTATGCGGCGCTACGATTAAAAAGGCACTGCCCACCACATAGGAACCTAACAGTAAAACGTTGATGAGTTGCTGTAAGGGGAATGTAATTGGAGCACCGCTCATAATCCCTTGCAGCTTGGCAAATGCCACCATACTGCCCGTAAATGTAACACCACCAATTAACACATCCAAAAGCATGGAAATATTGGCATCTAGGGCTATAGCTTCCCCATGTTGCAGCAGCCGCCAAAATTCAGCAACAGCAACGAGTGCAGAAGCAGCGCCACCAAGTCCGTTCAGTAAACCCACCATTTGGGGCATATCCGTCATTTGGACTTTATAGGCAGCGATCGCACCCAACACCGATCCAATTGCCAACCCCAACAAAATCATTTCAAAGTTCAACACATGCTGATCCAAGAGTGTTGCTGCGATCGCCAACAGCATTCCCACAGCTGCAACAACATTACCTTGCCGTGCTGTAGCGGGTGAACCCAGCTTTTTCAAACCCAAAATAAATAGAGATGCAGCGACTAAGTAAGTCAGTTGAATCCCAGTTGGTAAAAAGTCAGTCATAATTTCGCCGTAATTGGTAATTATTGATTGCTAGTAGGAGCAGGTTTAAAAGATAAATCGTCGGTTTTAACAGAAAGATAATCAACAAAACCCGCCCGTACAGTATTTGGTTGTTAACCACTAACCAGCTTTCTTCTTGAACATTTGCAACATCCGATCAGTGACTAGAAAACCACCCACTACGTTGATAGTTGCCAGCACAATAGCAATCAAACCGAGAATGACTGACAAATTCCACTCTTTCGCACCGGAAGCGACAATTGCTCCCAAAACAGCAATGCCAGAAATAGCATTAGAACCTGACATCAGAGGTGTATGCAAAGTCGGTGGTACTTTGTTGATAACTTCAAATCCGGTAAATGATGCCAAAACAAATACAAACAAAGCAGCGATTAATGCTTCTGTCATGTTGAGAAAATCCTTTATTAGGGGCTAGAGGCTAGAAGCTAGGGGTTAGAGGCTAGGGGCTAGAGAGCTAAAATTCCCTAGTCTCTAATCCCTAGCCCCTAGTCCCTATTTAACTAACTGCTGATTGTTGAACACCAAGAGCTTGCAGCGCCTCTTTGATGCGTGAGGAGCGAATTTCACCTGCATGGGTGATACAAGCGGCATCAATGATGTCATCAGCAAAGTCTAGATGCACAGCCTTGTCTCGAATTAGTATTTGCATTAAAGATGTCAAATTCTTGGCATACAATTGGCTGGCGTGAACTGGCATTGAAGATGGTAAATTAATTGGGCCAATGATAGTGATTCCATTCCAGACAATATCTTTGCCGGGAGCGGTGCAAGCACAGTTACCACCCTGTTCTGCCGCAATATCTACAATTACAGAACCAGGTTTCATCTGCGCTACCATCTCCTGCGTGACTAATAAAGGCGCTTTTTTCCCTGGAACTTGAGCAGTTGTAATCACAACATCCGCATTCTTGATGTGTTCTGCGACAACTTCTTGGGTGCGCTGCTTGCTGGCTTCAGAAATTTCCTTCGCGTAACCTCCAACAGCAGTAGTTTCTTCGTCCAATTTGATTTCCACAAATTTTGCCCCAAGGCTTTGCACTTCTTCTTTCACAGCAGGGCGAATATCAAAAGCTTCTACCACCGATCCCAGGCGTCTAGCAGTTGCTATTGCTTGCAAACCAGCGACACCAGCACCCATAATAAATACTTTTGCCGGAGCGATCGTGCCAGCAGCTGTTGTCAGCATCGGAAAGTACTTTGGTAGTGCGGCTGCGGCAATTAGTACTGCCTTATAACCAGCGATTGAAGCTTGAGATGACAAAGCATCCATACTCTGTGCTCTTGTCGTGCGGGGAATCATCTCCATACTGATAGCACTAACCTTACGCTCTGCCAGGCGCTGTGCTATGACTGGATTCCCTAAAGGATTAAGAAAGCTAATTATTACCGATCCTTCCTTCAGTAAATCAATTTCTGAACGTCCATCTTCCCGCTCTTGCGGTGGACTAACTTTGAGCAGAATATCTGCTTCACTCCATAATTTACTGTTATCAGCAATAATTGTTGCTCCTGCTGCTTCATAAGCAGCATCACTAAAAAAAGCTCGCTCTCCTGCGCCTGCTTCTACCCAAACTTCTAAGCCTTGTTTTACTAAGCGCGCCACAGTGTCGGGGATTAGAGCCACACGACGTTCACAAACTTCAATTTCTCTAGCAACCGCTATTTTCATGCAATCTCCTTGAGATCAATATTTATTTCTGTGCAAGCTTTGAAATGTTTCTGTTGAGTTAATATACTCAGTCTCAATGTCTTAGGCAGAGCTATCGATTATTAGCTTTCCCAGTTGATGGCGACGCAGGCTTTCCCGCTCTACTTATCCCAGGCAAAACCTGACCGTATCACTCGCGGATGTCACAATTTTAAAGATACTTGCATTCATGGATTACTCATTGCACATCCTATGCCGATCCCCAAACTTTGCATCGGTGTCTTCAAGTTCTTTTAGGGATTGAAAAATATTGTTGTGTGTTCTTTACATTGTGCAATATCAATTAATTTCTGACAAACTAGATCCTCAAATAACTAGAATTAACTTTGTTGGGAATAACGTTTGTTGTAACCAATCTAGCCCAATTTCACCAGCGATCGCTGTATTGATTCGCTTAATTTTTATAACAAAAATCTGATTTTTAGATACACTAATACATATTCTGCAACACAATCTTTTCTCAACTGTGTTTTACACCTGGTGAAAATGTCGCCAAGCTAGCAATAATAAAAACGTCTACTCTTCAAAAAAGAGTGAGGTGAATTTAAAAATCAAATGTAAATTAAATTACTATTTTTTCAGTAACAATTCTGACAAGGACAAGAAATTGGCACCTTTCACCAGAATTTTACGTCCAGTTCTTAAAAGTTATTAGTCAAGTTTGGCTACGAGTCCCCATCCCCAATTACTGAAATCACACACCATAATTTTCTGCGACAGGAGCTTAACCATGCGACGTTTATTTTCTGCTTTAGCAGTGACTAGTTTTTTACTAGCAGGCTTACCAGCAATCAGCTTGGCAAATCCCTTGCCTGGATTCACACTCTTTAGTGGAGTCAAAGGTGAGAACCAGCTACCCTTTCGTTTAGATTTTGGCGGTAACGTTAACGCCTGGGATAGATACCGCTTAAGAATTCCTGCCAAAAAGATGAACTTGGCTGCTGCTCAATTTGTTGTTACTTATCCCCAATACTACAAAGGAACTTTTGATCCCAAAAATATTGAAGTACGGGTAAAAAACAAAAAAGTGCCACTATCCGAAGTTAGATGGGATAAAGAAAATCGCGTCATTGAAATTTTCCCTCAAGAGGCAGTGCCAGCAGGTAGTAATGTTGAGTTAGTACTCTCTAACGTTAAAAATCCTGCCTTCGGTGGAATTTATTATTTCAATTGCTCAATTCAATCTCCCGGTGATGTACCATTATCTCGTTACTTAGGAACCTGGTTACTTAGCATCGGTTAATTAAGACTTACTCATCAAAGGTCGATAGTCAAAAAATCTTCAGAAATATGTAGATTTTAAACTCTGAGGCTATCGGCTTTTCATGATTTTAAAGGCTTTTCCTACTTTGTGCATAAAATTAATGATATAATTATAGATTGTGACATTTTATATTAAGAGTTGTTGGAGAGGATCAGAGTATGCGAAGAACTTTAGAAGGAACTTGTCGCAAAAGAAAAAGAACATCTGGTTTTCGTGCCAGAATGCGGACACCAGATGGCAGAAATGTGCTCAGAGCAAGGAGAAGAAAAGGACGTCATCGTCTGAGCGTCTAACTCAACAGAAGCAGAAATAGCGGCTGTGGCTTTGCCCAAAGCATATCGGCTTAAATCTCGCCACGATTTCCAAGCAGTTTTTCGGGAAGGCATTCGCCGTCATGGCTCTAACCTGACTTTGAGAGCCTTGCGGTTGTCATCTGTGAAACAGCCTTTTGTAGATGCAAAGAGCAAGATTGCACAATCATCAGACTCAGCACTTCTTGCTCCAACCCTAATTGGTATTTCGGTTAGTACCAAAGTCAGCAAACGGGCGGTAGTTCGCAACCGCCTCAAGCGGCAAATAGCAGCAGCGTTGCATCAATTGTTGCCCAAAATCTCACCAGGGTGGCGTCTAGTGGTAATTGTTAAACCAGGCGTAGCAGAATCTAAGTGCGTAACCCAACAATTTCTGCAAGAATTAGAGCAGTTGTTGGCACAAGCTGAGGTATTAAATGGGCATTCGTGAAGAAGTTTATTTTGAAGGTGGGCCCCATATTGGGGATTTGATAATAAACATACTAATTGGGTTTACTGTTGTAGGCTTGCCATTAACAGTTGGGGCAATTGTCAGGGCTTTATGGCTGCGTTTCCGCATCACTGATCGCCGAGTTTCTGTAACTGGTGGTTGGATGGGACGTGATCGCAGCGATGTCATTTACTCAGAAGTTGTCAAAATTGTGAAAGTTCCCCGTGGGATTGGCTTGTGGGGGGATATGGTGCTAACCCTTAGAGATGGTAGTCGTCTGGAATTGCGGGCTGTTCCCAGATTCCGTGAACTTTATGATTACATCAGTGAAAGAGTTGCAGCCAAAAATCCCAATTTTAGCGGCGCTGTTAATAAATGATAGGGGCTAGGGATTAGGGACTAGGAATGTTAGATTTTGGATTTTAGATTAAATTCCAATCCAAAATCGCAAATCCAAAATCCAAAATTTAATTACCCAATCCCCAATACTGTGCGGCTATCCGTAGTAGAACTATAGTCGCAGGCAAATTCTGATTTAGATAAATTAGATTCAGTTGGCCAATTTTAGAATTCGGACAAGCAATAACTATATAGCTAATAGCTGCTATTAGCCATTAGCCATGAGCTAGTTTCCAATCTAAAATCGGTAGTTAATTTACATAACCTCAGGTTGAATTCAGAATAATGGATTTTGGTATCGGGTTCCTCTCGAACAACGTAATGTTGCCAATCATAGACTTGTTCTACAGCATAGTACCAAGCTATGGATTGGCGATCGTTGCCTTGACATTGATAATTCGTTTTGCACTTTATCCCTTGAGTGCCGGTTCAATTCGCAATATGCGACGGATGCGAATTGTACAACCCTTGATGCAAAAGCGGATGCAAGAAATCAAAGAACGCCATAAGGACGATCCGCAAAAACAGCAAGAGGAAATGCTCAACGTCCAAAAAGAATTTGGCAATCCTTTGGCTGGGTGTTTGCCGCTATTGTTGCAAATGCCGGTGTTACTCGCCCTATTTGCTACCTTACGAGGTTCGCCTTTTGCCAGCGTTAACTACACTGTGAACCTGCAAATCTTTCCAGCAGAACAAATTGAAAGAATTCAACCCCAGGCTTTTGCTACTGCTCCCCAAAACATCTATATTGCCGATGGAGAGCATATCAAGGTGAATGCTATTGTTCCTAGCGGCAACAAATTAGCGGTAGGAGAGACAACTAAAATTCAATATCAAACTCCTGAGGGCAAACCATTTCAATCAGTTTTAGCTGAACACCCAGATGTAAATCTCATTCCCCAATGGAAAATTACCAAAGGGGAAGAAAGAGTGAAAATTGATGCGGAAGGAAATATAGAAGCCTTACAGCCAGGAGATGTGACTATTCAGGGAACAATTCCCGGATTAGCAGCAGATAAAGGATTCCTATTCATTGATGCCTTGGGTAGAGTTGGCGCGATCGATCCTGATGGCACAATCCATTGGGATATTGTGGCGATGGTAGTGATGTTTGGCGTTACTCTTTACATCAGCCAGGTGCTTTCTGGACAAAATTCAAGTGGTGGCAACCCGCAGCAAGATACGGTTAACAAAATTACTCCCGTGATTTTTTCTGGGATGTTTTTGTTTTTCCCCTTACCAGCTGGGGTGCTGATGTATATGGTAATTGGTAATATTTTCCAAACTTTACAAACCTACATCCTCTCTCGCGAACCCCTACCAGAGGAACTGCAAAAAATCGTAGATACTCAGGAGAAAGAGGCAGAAGTACAACAAAAAACGCTGCCGTTTGAACCAAAAAGTTCTAAGAAAAAGGCTACAGGTTAATGATGACCGATAGTCGTATGCAACGAGGGCAGCAGTGGCTAAAAACTCTGCTGCAATTAACTGGGATCAATACTAATATTCAGGTTGAATTAGAATCACTTGCAACTGGCGAGGGTGAATCTCAAGAACCCGATAGCTTCTGGTTGACGATTGACGAAATCAATTTAACACCAGAGCAAATTCAGGTATTAATTGGCCCTGATGGTACAGTGCTAGATGCTATTCAATACTTAGCGAATTCTATTCTCAACTTGAACCAACCCCATGAGGAACAAGCCTCATACACAGTTGAACTAAACGGCTACCGCGTCAGAAGACAAGCGGAAATTCGAGCGATCGCTATGGGAGCAGCCGAACAAGTACGTACAACAGGCGCAGAAGTGGAAATTAAATCTCTTAGTTCAGCTGAACGTCGCCAAGTTCACACCTTTTTAAAGGACTTTAGCGACTTAGAAACTTTTAGCCGAGGTAAAGAGCCACATCGCAATTTAGTTGTACGTATGGCATCACCTGAATAATTAAGTAGTTGAAGGTTGGAAGTTGGTAGTTAATAACTAACAACTAACAACTAACAACTCATACATTTTCTCGCAATCAAAATATACGGATTTCCGTATTTATCAGCTATAAAACTAGATCCCAAATAAAGTTAGACTAAAGAAGTACTATCGGCATTTTTGTCGATTATTAGGCATAATTCTCGTGAGATTGTCTCACAAATCCTATGGACGCAATTTATATTCCGCAGCTAACTAAAGCGCCGGAGCGGACAGAGGAGATTCAGGTGAAAGAGTTTCTACCCGGTTTGGAAACCTTAACACCAGTTCGCGGTCGCATTCGAGTACGGCATTGTGGTAATTATTTAGAGGTGTTTAGTCAGGCAGAAACAATTATGACTTGCACCTGTAACCGTTGTTTGCAAAGCTACAATCATCGCTTAGTGGTAGATACTTCTGAAATCATCTGGTTAGATGAAGCTGTAGAGCAAGAACAAGCTTTCGTCTTGGAGCGAGAAATCGCTGTTGAAGATTTAGTGGAAACTTTATCACCATATGGGTATTTTGACCCTAGCGAATGGCTTTACGAGCAAATGTGCCTGGCAATTCCCCAACGCCAACTGTGTGATAAAAATTGTCAGGGTATTCAACCAATTAATAATAGCAATTCCGAACAGCTTTTAGACCGTCGTTGGTCTTCTTTGGAAGCATTGAAAAAACAATTTCCTTCTTAGCTATTTGTGCTTGCGTAATTACTGTCAGGGGTGCGTTAATGTAGTTTAACGCACCCTTGATTGCTTTATATTTAGCTCAACCTTCGCCATAATCCAACACCCTAGAAAGGTGCCGCTATACATATACGCCCTCTGGGCAGCTACTTATCCTGCGGGAATCCCTACGTAGAACAGAAGCCACTACTCTATGAAAAGCCGGACTACATCCGTCTACGTGTCTACCCGTAGGGTACAAAGACTGCCCCCGCAGCTTGTAAGTTTCAAGTCCACAAAGACGGTCTCCGGGAAGCCGCCTACGGCGTCTATGTTGGTTTAGCTTCAGGCTTACAGCCTGTAGGCGTTTCTATCCCCCGATTTGTAAAATGACTTTCTTTTGCCTTTAGTGATGTTCCAAAATTGAAATAATTAAAGACCTAGCTATATACAGAATGAACACAGAGATTGAGAAATATCCTATTTTGGCAATTAAAAATTTATGCGTTAATTATGGGGGCATTCAAGCTCTGAAAAAAATTAATTTAGTTGTCAATAATGGCGAAGTAGTGACGCTCATTGGTGCAAACGGTGCAGGTAAAAGCACCACCCTTCGCGCTATCTCTAAGATAGTAAATCCTCGTAGCGGTGAACTTATTTACAGTGGCAGAAATATTATTCGTCGTCAACCTCACGAAATTGTGCAATTAGGTATTGCCCATTGTCCAGAAGGCAGAAGGGTATTAGCACGGCAAACTGTTTATGATAATTTACTGCTGGGAGCTTATATTCGTTCTCATCAGGCAGAAGTAAAAGCTGATATTCAGCACCAATTTGAACTATTTCCGCGTTTGGCACAAAGACGTCATCAACTAGCAGGAACTCTCAGTGGGGGTGAACAACAAATGTTAGCGATCGCCCGTTCGTTGATGAGTAAACCTAAACTTTTGCTTCTAGATGAACCGAGCTTGGGTTTAGCACCAGCAATAGTTCGAGAAATATTCACCATCATTGAGAATTTACGCACAACAGGTGTAACCATTTTGCTTGTAGAACAAAATGCCAATCTTGCTCTACAAATTGCAGATAGGGGATACGTTTTGGAAGCAGGCAGTATCACCTTAACAGGTGCAGCATCGGAATTAATTACTGATGAGCGAGTTAAAAAAGCTTATTTAGGATAAATGAAAATAGTTTTATAGCCTTAAAAAATTAGGGAGGCGAATCTATATGGTACAGTTACCAACGACAACCCTAACTTTATAAGAGTTTATCAAGCTGCCAGAGACTAAACCAGCCAGTGAATATATTAACGGACAAGTAATTCAAAAACCAATGCCTCAAGGTAAGCACAGTATTATTCAGGGTGAACTAATCAGTGCCATTAATTTTGTAGCGAAGCCAAAGAAAACTGCTCTTGCTTTTCCAGAATTACGGTGTACTTTTGCTGGGCGTTCAATTGTACCAGATGTAGCAGTTTTTGCTTGGGAGCGAATTCCTGTAGATGAAAATGGAGATAGAGCGAACGTATTTCAAGCCGCTCCTGATTGGACAATTGAAATATTATCGCCAGAACAAAGTCCGACAAAAGTTACTGGCAATATTTTACATTGTCTAAAAAATGGCTGTCGTATGGGTTGGCTAATCGATCCAGATGAGCGATCGCTTTTGGTTTTTCCACCAGGAAAGCAACCAGAAATTTTCCAAGCAGAACACGTTATATTAACTGTTCCAGATTTAGTTAGCGACGTGAAATTGACTGTGGGGCAGTTATTTGGATGATTGAAGTTGTAAACTTGTCAAACTCTTTAAATCTTTGAATTTCCCAACATGAGATGATATTTATTTTGCAGCCCGCAAACTTATCCACTTGGGAATCAATCCATGAGTCAAATCATCTGGATCGCAAGACACGCCAATCGCCTTGATTTTGTTAACCCAGAGTGGTTTATAACAGCAGAACGACGCTACGATCCACCTTTATCTGAAGATGGTTTTTTGCAAGCACAACAGTTAGCTAACCGCCTAAAGCAAGAAAAAATTACTCACATTTTTGCTTCTCCCTTCCTCCGAACAGTGCAAACGGCGAACGCTGTTGCAGAGGTGCTGGATTTACCAATTAAGTTGGAAACAGGTTTAAGTGAATGGTTGAATCCTGCTTGGATGGCAGAAGAACCCAAAAAACTGTCAACAACGCAATTAGCAGAACTCTTTCCCCGGATTGATGTTAGTTATACGCCGCGCATTGCTGCTAACTATCCCGAAACTCATGAACAAGTACGAGCACGCTCTGGGCAAACAGCTAGATGTCTAGCTGCGGAATTCTCTCCACAAAATATCTTGCTAGTGGGACATGGTGCATCGGTACAAGGTGCAGCAATGGGGTTCGTAGGAGAAATTGCCTTAACAGAAGTTAAAGCTTCTCTGTGCAGCTTAGTAAAAGTTGTACGCCAACACCCAGAATGGTTTTTAGAACTTAAGGGAGATACATCTCACCTTACACAGGTAGAAGAATTTGTTCGGTTTAATTAATAAATATAGTGGCTAGTGGCTAAATCGCAATCAGTCACTAGCTATGATTAGCCATCACAAAAACCTAAGTTGATTTTGCTACACATTATGTCACTAATATTAGCAGGAGACATCGGCGGAACAAAAACTATTCTGCGACTGATGGAAGAGTCAGAAGGACAGCTTTTACGTACCATAAGCGAGGAACGTTACCTGAGTGGAGATTATGCCGATTTAGTACCGATAGTACAAAAGTTTTTGGCAGCAATTGATACTCCAGCACCTCAAAAAGCGTGTTTTGCGATCGCAGGGCCTGTAGTTAACAATACTGCCAAATTGACTAATTTGGCTTGGTTTTTGGATGCTGAACGTCTCCAAAAACAACTAAGCATTGCTTCTGTCTCTTTGATTAACGATTTTGCTGCCGTTGGCTATGGTATTTTAGGATTAGAACCACAAGATTTATATACTCTCCAATCTGGCAAACCAAATCCAAATGCACCGATTGCGGTGATTGGCGCTGGTACTGGCTTAGGGCAAGGGTTCTTAATCAAACAAGGAAGCTACTATCAAGCTTTTCCTTCCGAAGGTGGGCATACTGACTTTGCCCCTCGTACAGAATTAGAATTTCAACTGTTGAAATATCTATTGGATAAACACGATATCCAGCGCGTTTCTGTAGAAAGAGTTGTTTCGGGTTTAGGAATAGTTTCCATTTACGAATTTATGCGCGATCGCAAAATTACTGAAGAATCACCAGAGATTGCCGCGATCGTCAGAACCTGGGAACAAGAAGCAGGAAAACAAGAAAAAAGCGTTGATCCAGGTGCTGCAATTGGTACAGCTGCCGTACAAGGAAGCGATCGTCTTTGCGAAGAAACAATGCAACTATTCGTAGAAGCTTACGGTGCTGAAGCAGGAAATCTTGCTCTTAAACTTTTACCTTACGGTGGTTTATACGTTGCTGGTGGCATTGCTCCCAAAATTCTACCTCTCATTAAAAAAGGAGAATTTCTTTTGAATTTCACTTACAAAGGCAGAATGCGTCCTCTTTTAGAAGAAATACCAGTGCATATTGTACTAAATCAGCAAGTAGGGCTGATCGGTGCTGCTATCTACGCTGCTAGGTTATAGCAGACAATTTGGGTGAGCAATCCTTCCTAGACAATTTTACTGGTGCTACTGTGCATACCGCTAGGTTATAAAAAACTAGCAACATACGTGATCTCAATATATATAAAAGCAAAAACTATGACAAAAAGAGTGTTTTTGCCCTTAATTATCGCCACTTTAGTATGCAGTGGATTGCAAAATGTCGAGGCACGCCCACCCAGACATCAAAATTCTAAGACCAAGCCAATTATTACTCAACCAATTAAATCACAATGGGAGCTATTCACTGCTCCAGATGGTAGCTTTTCTGTTTTAATGCCAGGAAAGCCAAAAATCATTAGCCAAACCCAAAAAACTTTTATGGGAGAAATTGACTTGCAATTATTTGTTAGTCAACCAGCTAACCAGGAAGTGGCATACATAGTGGTGTATAATGAATTTCCCTATAGCTACGGTCAAATGACTAATCCCCAAGCAATACTTAGCAATGCTAGGGATATGGCTTTAAAAACTACACAGAGTAATTTAATCCGCCAACGTACAATTCGCAGTTCCAACGGTCACCCAGGTAAAGAAATCGAGTATGTAAATGCTGGTGGTAAAATTACTAAAAACAGGATGTATATTGCTGAGGGGCGCTTGTATCAAGTCATGGTTATTACTACTAAAAAACAGCGCAATACCCTATCCAAAACTCTAAATGGATATTTAAATTCTTTTCAAGTAGTCTTGAAAAGATAATTATATTTTTAGGGACATTGTTGCTTTTTGCCATGTCCCTTCTCACTGGGCAAATCTAGTGAAATCTAGAATTCCTTTGCTGCACATAATTTTGATGCACGTAATATTTATGCCCAGCCATAACAATAGCTAAGAATCCCCAAAGAATCATACCGGAAACACCTAGCATACCACTACCAATCGGTAAGGATGCCACACAAGCAATACCAATCGCGCGTGCGGCAGCCATAAAAGGATCGACGCGAGTTTCAAAATATTGAAATACTTGAAACAAAAGCAGAATTAATCCACCTAGATAAAAGACAGCTCCAAACCAACCTAAAGTGAAAAACATATCCAAAATTCCGCTATCAATCACAATTGGTTCTAGGAGTCCTTTTTCATTAACAATAAAAGTATTTCCAATTCCGTTTCCTAAGCCATTAGTCAAGGCTTTCGTAAGTCCATCTTTATAAATTTCTTGCCGAATCTGGGCGCTGTTATCTTTTTCTAAATTAGAAAAAGTTTCTAATCTTTTGCTGATTACCCCAGAGAATGGCTCCATATTAGCCAATGGTACTACACAAACTGCCATGACCAAAATAGTTACCATCAAACGCATTTGAATTTTCGGCTTTAGTGAAGAAAGTAGGCTCAGTAATCCTACTAACCAAGCTCCCCAAATACTTCGTACCATTGTTAGCAAGAATGACAAGTAACCAACCGCAGAGGCAGGAATACGTAAAACATCCTTACTATTGAATAACAACAGCAAACCAGCCATCATCGTAGTCGCAAAAGGGCCTGGTGATGCCATCGTACTCCAAACACGAATACCAAAAGGTTCAGGATCACCAAAACTTGTGAGTTTCGTGCCGATCAGCCAAAATCTATCCCACTCAGGAGCAATCAAAAACTGTACCACTCCATAGATTCCTGTTACCAAAACTCCCCATAGGAATGTGCGGACAATGTTTTGGCGATGTCGAGGATAATTTTGCCAGGTTATGAATATGTAGAAAGCAAAGCTAATAGGCGTTAACCAATCTAAAAGTCCTCTAGCGGCAGTAAAAGGTGTAGTTTTAACTAATCCAATTAAATAACCATACAAAACACCTAGAAAAGCTAATATAAAAGGCAAACCACCTTGACGATATGACCGAGGAAGGTTTTTCAAGGCAGTGTGCATGGTAATCAGTGTTACCAAGTATTGCGATACCAGTATGAAGCGAGTGCTATCAAAGCTAGTGCGATAATCAATTAAGCGAGCAACAAGAGGTGTAAGAAACCAAATCCACCACAGGAAACCCATGTAAAGTGTGGGGTATCGCAAATAAAGGAAAATGCCTACAGCGAAAGAAACCACTACATACCCTGGGCGAAAAATGGAGCCAGCGCCTACGGCAATGCAAGCTACCGAAAAAAGTACTAGTCCCAGGATTGCTAGCCAACCAAAAAGAGGTGGATTTTCTGGGGCGCTTTCTGCAAAAGAATTATTGAAAGTTACCTGCCTGTGAATCACTTAGTATCTCCAAAATCAAAGACTATATCCAAAAGACTACTGACTAGTGTTCACTTTTGCTGATTTTTCCTGCAAACACTGTTGCCAACTCCGCAAACCTGAAGAGCGCCCCCGCAACGATGCTAGCCACTTTCTTTGAGCTAATTTTCCTTCTTTAGGTAAAAATCGCAACCACTGTAATAAACCCAAAGCCTCTTGAGTACCCACTAATACAGCCCACAGCATAAATATGACACGACGCACAGGCGCAAAGTGTTCCAGCAATACTAAGGTTTCATTGTGTACTGCATTTATTAGTGCTACTTCATTCAATCTGTCTCGCTTATCCTCGTCAAAACGTTGTGCGGGATAGTGATCTACTGCGATCGCTGGATCGTAAATTAGTTTCCAACCATTTCGTTTTAGCGCCAAGCATAACGCCATTTCAAAATGAACTTGTGCGCCTGTACCCCACATTCGGTGATCAAAGCCAATTTGCGCGATCGCACTCCGACGATAACTCATGTTTACACCCTTGAGGATGTCTACCTCGCGCGCTTGCCCAACGCCTCGATGATGATTCCCAATGACACGTCCGAACCACTGGACTTTACCTACTATTGCAGTATCGGGATCATCTAGTAACTTATTTTGAAAGTACACCCAATCACGCCCACCTACACCACCCAAGTGCTCATCTGATAAATAGTAAGTTTCGATACGTTCTAGCCAATTGGGATGAGGTGCCGCATCATCATCCGTAACGGTGATGATATCGCCTTTGGCAGCATCAAGTCCAGCATTGAGAGCGGCAACAACTCCTGGAACATTGACTGTTATAGTACGTATTGGTAAAGGGTTAAAATTTGATTCTTTAAGTAATGCCCAAGTATCACTGTCAGTATTCCGTACTACCACTAACACTTCATCAGCAGGACGAGTTTGCAACTTCAGCGCTTCTAAACAACGAGTTAAGTCTTTGGGGCGACGATAGG
This sequence comes from Chlorogloeopsis sp. ULAP01, assembly GCF_030381805.1. Lineage (NCBI taxonomy): Bacteria > Bacillati > Cyanobacteriota > Cyanophyceae > Nostocales > Chlorogloeopsidaceae > Chlorogloeopsis > Chlorogloeopsis sp. ULAP01. Next base: position 319,120 of record NZ_JAUDRH010000004.1, on the reverse strand, counting down.
TGGGAACGATGACGTTGATTGCGATCATGGACGGGTAACTGCATTCACTCTGGAAGTATTCTTCAATCTGCTCAACCATCCTTTGACCATTCCTTTTAACTCTAATTCTGTATGGTGCAGCCATTCAAAGAAAGGAGCTAGACCTAAAGATAGTACAAATAGACGTAGCCGCAATGCAGGTGAATCACCTAATTGTTTTAGCAATGCCACCAGTTCTGCCCGTTCTTGTTGGTCGTAAATGGGCAAAAAACAGTATGCTGAATGTAAAATAGCAAACTTCCGGCGCTGCCTTTCCAGCACTGTCGTATCCCAGCCTCGGTTTACAAAAGCAGGTAACAAGCTTTCCTCAAAGATTCTGATGTAACCTTTCAATTGCAGATGTTTGCGCTTAGGACGTACTTTTTTAGCGTCAGTCCATACTCTATAGCAAGCTAAAATTTTATCTACATAAACATTGCCATAGCCAGATGCTGGGATTCGGACTGCAAGGTCATAATCTTCAACAAATTCTGGGCGCTTGTCATAATAGTTCAATTCTTTTAATACTTTGCTTCTAAACATACAGATATTTGCCGCAACCCGATAACCAGTAACTGAGGCTTGTAAGGCTACATCAGCATCTTGAAACTCCTCTTTTCTGGCTACTCGCCCAACTGAAAGATTTTCCCCTTTTTCGTTAATTTGTTGGATAGCAACATGGGCATAACCTGCTTGGGGATATTTCTGCATTAGTGGAACTAAAGTCTCCACATAATTTGGCAGCAGAACATCATCGGAGTCCAAGCGGACAATAAATTCAGTTTGCGGTTGGCTCAACAGCCAAGTGTTATTGGCGGCAATACCGACGTTTTTTGGCTGCCGATAATAGTGCATCTGCGGATATTGCTGGCATAGCTGTGCCATTACTTCAGGTGTATTATCGGTACTGCCATCATCTGAAACCCACACCTCTACATTTGGGTAAGTTTGTTGACACGCACTCCGTACTGATTCTGTCAAATATTGTGCTTGATTGTAAGTAGGTATGCAGATAGCAACTTTTGGTAATTCTTGCATAGGAATAACTTTTCAAAGGTATGTACTAAGACTGATTTTTATATCAAAAAAGCTAGTCAATAAAAATATACGAAAAACAGATTAATCTATATTTCCTACTTCAAACTTTACTAGATGAACTTAACTCTTCAAATAAATCTACATAACGTTGTGCCATTTGATCCCAGCTATGATTTTGGGCGAGCGCTCTAGCAACTTTGCCCATTCGCTCACGTAAAGCGTGATCGCTTGCCAAAGCTAACAGTGCTTGTGCCAAAGCTCCGGCGTCATCCGGATCTGGTAAAACTATCCCTGATTCTGGCGTTACTAATTCAGCAGCTCCTGTTGTCTGGGCTGTAATCACAGGTAAACCACAAGCCATCGCCTCAATCACCACTAATCCGAAAGGTTCATAACGGGAAGGGAAAACGAGGAAATCTACTGCTTTCATTAGCTGTGGCACATCATAGCGAAGTCCTAAAAAATGTACGCGATCGCTTAATCCCAGTGAGTCTGCAAGTTGAAGATATGGGCTGCCTTCTGTAATTCCCGCTACTGCCAAATGTAATTCGGGAACTTTTACTAAGGCTTGCAACACCGTATCCAAGTTCTTGCGAGGAATTCTAATGTCTCCTGCAAACAGTGCTAAGGGAACTGCATTAGGAAGCCCCCAGATTTTGCGATCACTAGTACCTGGTGAAAACTCCTGCAAATCAACACCATTTAAAATCACCTGCAAGCACTCTGGCGCTACACCAATGTTTAATAAATCTTTGGCAATCTGATTAGAAATTGCCACAACTATTTTTGCCTGACTAAAAGCCTTTTTTTCCCAACGTGCATTTGCAGCTGTGTATAGCCATTGGTAAAAATCATATAAAACTCCGCGTGGATTCAGCAAAGTTATAAAAGATTTGGAAATAGACACTTTCGGAGAGAATTTTAGCCAAGAACTATGCACAAAATGGACTGCATTAACATCTGCTGGAAACACTGTAATTGCACCATTAGCTTTTACCAGCTCAATCTCAGACCGATGTTGACGTAACCAAATTGCACTCCGCCAGGAAAATATCATATTACGGATAAATTCTGTAGGCCACCTCTTCACTGAAATACGAATCCACTTAACTTGGCTATTTTCCTGTAATTCCGGGGCTACTTGGCTTGCTAGTAATGTAACATAGTAACCTCGACGAATAGCCTCCCAGGTAATTTCATAATTTACCCGACCTTGGCCATCACCTTTGATAACATTGTGGGTAACAATGCAAAGTTTCACGCTTAAGTTTCCCTAATTAATTATTATGTAAATTTTCAAACACTAGATGGCAACAATAACCTTTGGATTCGAGAACGACGCAGAATTTCTGGCCAAGCTTGGATAGCTTTTCGTTGTAACAGATATCTTGTCATCTGTACAAAATACAAAATTATAAAACCTAGTAGGTTCAATGGATTAGGAAATAAATCTTTATAGCGTTTAATACCAATATAAAGCCTAGCCGCTTCTATATATAATTCATAATTACTCAAACCACCAATACCAGATGTACCCACTTCAAGAATGCTATTTTCACCAATACATTTTGCTTTTAATTCCGAACAATATAAAATCTTATAACCACGCTTAATTGCTCGCAAACAAAGCTCTGCATCTTCATAGCCAAAAAATATATTTTCATCCCATTGTTCTTGAGTAAAAAATTGTCTAGGGAACAAAGCGGCATGAATAACTACAGTTTGAGGAATATCTTTAGTTGGAGAAAAGTGACCTTGAAATGTAAGTTTGGCAGGTAAGAGTTGATTGCCGATTTCATCATTTTTATGACGACTGGTACCTGTCAAAATAGTATATTTTCTCTCTTTAATTGGCATTTGATTATATCTGTCTATAGCAAGTTCAATAAAATCTGGCTCAACAGAAATATCATCATCTACAAAAGCAACAAAATCGGTTTCGGACTCTGGAATTGCATTCACAGCATTATTGCGGTTGCCACAGACGCCAGTTCGAGGTCCTAAAATATAACGAGTCCCTGGATATTTTTGGACAATTTGCAGATTTGCCTGCTGTACTTTCTCTTCAGGCGAATCATCGGAGACTACTACAATATGAGGTTTAACTTTAGAACTCCACAAAGCTTCCAGACAAGCATCAAGTTCTTTTGTACGATTTCTTGTTGTAACACAAGCAGATACTCGCATTGATTTTACCTATATATAAATTGCAATAAATTAATCTTCTAGATATATGGAGCAAACTTGGATATTTTCTGTAAATATTTAAAATCTTGCTGCTACCTTTGTAGGAGTAAAACTTAGCATTAGTGCAGCAATTGTCCGTAAATTTAACTTTTGGCGCAAAGAACGCCAAAGATAAGGACGTGCTTGTTTAACTTGTTCGGCTCGCATTAAGCCAATTCCTAAGGTTGTGCTTACTTTAACCCATTGTTGACGAAAATATGGTTTAAACTCCTTTAGTTTTTCATCTTCCATAAAACACTGAAAACAAAACATATCTGCTTGAGCTTTACGGATTTTTGCCTGATAGTTTTGCCTACCACTAAGCATTGTTTCTGTTTCTTCATGTCTCCGGTATCTAGTTAATTTTCCCGGATAATAATAAGCTCCCATACCTGTAGAGCAACACAGATAAGTTAAGTAAATATCCCATGAGCCGCCTACTTCTACAGGAATCTTATCCCAATCTATAACCTCTCTACGAATGACAGCCGCCATTGCTGTAGCTACCGCTTGATCTACTAAGCCAAGCTTGTAGAATGGTTGATAAACACCTTCTTGAAGATTGGCTCTTTGAAATAACTTTGAACAATGCTCTGTAATCTCATGATTAATTTCACCCTCAGCATTGATCACATAATGATCACAAAAAGATAAAACTAAATCAGGATTAGCTTCGAGGGGAGGAATAAGCTTTTCTAAAAAGTCTTCTTCCCAAAGATCATCATCAAGTAGAGTAGCTAAGTATTTTCCACGCGCCATTCTAAAGGCTTTCATAGTGTTGCCGAACATTCCTATGTTCGTTTCATTGCGCGAAAAACGAATTCGCGGATCTTTAAAAGAATCCACAATTGCTTGTGGATTTTCCGGACTACAATTATCAGAAACAATAATTTCTATATTTTTGTATGTCTGGCGAACAGCACTAGTCAGAGCTTGCTTGAGATACTCTGGACGATTATAAGTTGGAGTGATAATACTAACTAGAGGTTTAGTAGTTATATCCATACGAATATTTACCTAGAATTGAATTATTAAAAAACTTAATTAAAGTGTAAAAATAAATGGTTAATCAGGCATATATATTTTGTTAGTTGCTTAACTGTTTATTTATCAACATATTTTTCCTCATCTCCATGCACGCCGAATATAATTATTAAATTCCTGTAGGCTGCCCACCCATAATTCGTTTTTACCTTACTAGACTACTGTCTCATTCACGCTAATATTAGGATGAGTCAGCAATTTAATACTCTTTATCCAAAACCGCACCAGATAATAAACTTTTTCCCACAGACTATAAAATCGCCATCCCAATATCAAGTTTGAGATGGCTAGAACTTCTTTGGTATCCCATTTACCACGTCTATAAAAGTTTGTACGCCGATATTGGAGATTTCGAGATAAATTTACTCTGTAAGGATGACCAATTTGTTCCAAAAATTCGTTAACGTATCGGTTGGTCATCTCAATTTCTGCTAGTGCTTGCGCTTGTTCACTTTCACTTGTGGAAGATTTAATGAAGTGATTAGCACCGTGAATGCGATAACTCCCCAAGACTTGATTCAATGTTTTAACTTTGCCTAAAAAGGCAGTGCAGTATATTAGACAACCATCTGCACATAAACGCCATTTGCTACAGTCAATAGGAAATACTTTTTCCAAAGCTTTACGTTGATAAGCCAGTCCAGAGGTGGGTGGGAAACACCAAGCATTACCCGTGTCTATAATTACTTGTGCTAAATTTTCATCCAGTAACTGACCGACGCTAGAACTACCATTGACAATGTTGCCATTACCATCAATGTTGTTCAACAGATGCATTACTCCAATTACCTCAGAGCTCTTGAACTCTTCTACTATGCGCTCCAATTTTTGCGGATCCCACACGTCATCAGCATCTAAAAAGGCGATAATATCTCCACTAGCAGCTTCAAATCCAGTATTAAACGCTGCCCCTTGCCCTTGGTTTGGCTGGTAAATCGCCTTAATTCTATCGGGTGCTGTTTGCTGTAACTGGGCAATCACTTCACGGCTATTATCTTTGGAACCATCATCCACTAAGATGATTTCAAAGTTTAGATAGGTTTGTGCCAAGACAGAATCAATAGCTGTTGGTAAGTAACGAGCGTAGTTATAGTTTGAAATAATGACGCTAACCTTCATTTTGTTTAATTGATTATCGATAGGGTTTAAAGATACCTTTGCTAATTTTATGATGCTGGTATTATTTATGACTTAGTTGGGAGAAACAACTAAAAAATACATTGCTATGTATGAAAGTTAGCAAAAGGAATTACGTATATTTTTTAATTTATATCAAGGCTAATGGCAAAAGGTAATAATTTTACCTAGCTTTTTTGAATCAAAATTTTTATTACGACTTTCTTTATAAGAACTTTAATTTGCCAGAAGTAATAGCGGATGAACCATTGAGAACACCACAAAAGATTTTCAATGGGCGTAAACCAATTACTGTCTCTGAGATAGCGAATCCACACTAACTGTTGCGGATGAATGCAACCTATCTGCCAAGGTTTAGAACCTCCTGCAAAATGAAAGATATAAGGCTTACTAATTAATTCTTGTCTAATAGCCCCAATCTCTTTCTTGTATGCTGATTCATCCCAAATGTCGTAAAAGTAAATATGTGATATCAGGTTCCATTTGGGATCTAGTCTTCCCCATTGATTAGCCAGAACCACATTAAGACCTTCTTGGTCTCCCAAGTGAACATCTTGGCTATATTCTTGAAGATATTGAATTACACGTTGGCTAACATTTTCTGCTCGCCATTTTTTTACATTGATTACCAATACCCCAGAATTGAAATAGGGTGTTTGAGGCGCAAGACCAAATTCTTGGTATTTAGCTATACCAAAGGGAGAAGATACATAGGGAGTTCCCAAATCTTGAACAGCTAGTACTGCGTATTCGCTTAATGGTTGTTCCCACAAGTTTTTGAGATTTGCCTCTACTTGCAAGTCACAATCTAAGTAAATAGCTTTTTCAAACTGCTCTGGTAACAGATCTGGAATCAGCAATCTCAGATACGAGGCTACCGTTATCCAGGGAAGGGTATGTAAATTTTTGAGTGATTCTAACTCTGATGGCGTTACCCATTTGAGATGAACATCAATATGCTCTAGATCAATTACACGCTCTAGCCGTTTTTTACTTTGGTTACTAATACCACCGTCGATAATATATAGATAAAGTCTGCAATTGTTTTCTAAATGGATCAGTGTGCTATACAGAGTTATGGCAAGGGGCATAGCATAGTTATCATCCGCCCCACAAACTACAACAAGCGGTTCTTGTTGTAATGTCGTAGAAATTACCATAGGTGACTATTTTAAGATTTAAGTATATAATATTGAAATATATGTAAAAGATATTTCAATTTTGAAAAATCATAGTTAAAACTCAAAAGTAGAAAACTTGCTTATTAAGGATAAGTTCTCTATACTTTTAGCCTAATTGACCTAATTCATGCTGCATTTGATGATAATTCCAAAGCTTGCCTCGTTGTTGCAGCAGTTCTTGGTAGTTTCCTTGCTCTACAATACGTCCCTGTTCTAAGACAACGACTTTATCTGCTTTGGCAATTGTGGAAAGTCTATGAGCGATCGCGATTACAGTTCTACCGACAGAAAGCTTCTCTATCGATTCTTGGATTAACCGTTCTGATACAGAATCTAAAGCGCTAGTTGCTTCATCCAAAATTAGAATTTCTGGATCTCGTAGCAAAGCACGAGCTATGGCGAGTCGCTGTCTTTGCCCTCCAGATAACCGTACTCCGCGATCGCCTAGTTGTGTATCAAAACCAGCAGGCATTTCCTCTATAAATTCCAATGCATTCGCTAGTCGGGCGGCTTCTCGAATTTCAGCTTCGGTAGCCTCTGGCGTACCATAAGCTATATTATTCCAAACTGAAGTATTAAAAATAAATGTATCTTGGCTTACTACAGCCATCTTACGTCGCAGCGAGTTAATTTCAAACTGCCGCACATCAACTCCATCAATTAAAACTTGTCCTTGTGTTGGATCATAAAATCGTGGAATTAAATCTACAACTGTGGTTTTACCAGCACCGGATGCCCCAACTAGTGCTGTCATCCTCCCTCGTTCAATCGTAAGTGTAATATTATGCAGTACTAAATCGTTGGGGTTATAGCCAAAATCCACTGAGATTAAATCAATTGCTCGTTTTAAGCTGCTAAATGCAATATCACCGTTCTGAAAGTAAGTTTTATTATCAGTTCGCAACAGTTCTTTGATATTTTCTACTGAACCTTTTAATGTGCTGAGGAAAGCAAATGTTCCATTCATATCTTGAATGCTGGGTACCGCCCTCAGCAAGACAAAGAAAAATGTCAACAAGGAAGCAACTGGTAGTGTTAGTTGTGTAAATGAAATAATAATTAAACTAACAAGCACTGTAGTGGCGATCGCTTCTGCTACTGGCTTTACCAGTGTCCAAGCTAAAGCTACTTTCACTGAAGCATTGAATACATTCTCACTAGCTTTGTAAAAACGCTGGCGCTCAAAATTTTGAGTACAAAATGCATGAACAGTACGAATACCATTAATAAATTCTATAGATGTTGAATTTAAAGTCCCATTGGCATTAGAGATCCCAAAACTTTGTTCTCGGATTCGGGCATTAAAAGTTGTTAGTCCTACTGCTAAAAGTGAGAAGACTAAAACTGAAATTATTGAAAGTTGCCATGAAATCAAAAACATGGCGATAAAGTAAACAGTAACTGTCAAACCTCGTGTAAATAAAAAAGCAATACCACCAAAACAGGCTTTTATTCTCTCAATCTCTGTGGTGATAGTATTTATTAACTCGCCAGAACGTGTTTTGGCAAAATAACTTATTGATAATGCTTGTAACTGTTCAAACATTTGCACTCGCAAACGATGCGCAAGATTTAATTGAGCTGTTTCTGTATATATTGATGCAAAGTAATTGAATGTTACTCGCATCCAAGTACTCAATAAAATTAGAATAGATATTAGATATAAAGGATTAATTATTGTTGTATTTGCAATCCATGTATCTAACCAGCCTATACCTATCTGAGGTTGGGCATTAGGATTAGTTAAGCTTTGCAAAAAAGAAAGTAGAAAACCAATACTAACACCCTCAAATGTTGCTGCTAATAGAGAAAAGGTAATAGCTAAAACTGTAGTTTTGCGAAAATTCTTAAATTCTCGCAATATCAAATAGTTGTCCTTCCAGAATTTATTAGCTGTGACTAAATTTTTAATTATTCTGCGCAATGGCTGTAAAAGATTTAGATGCATGGATATTTTTTACAATATTTTGACAAAGAAGATACTCTGCTCCAGAAGATATGTATACAATTTATCTCAGGCACTTTGCAGAGAAAATAAGTGATCACTGCATAGGCTTGGTCAGCAATTGTTTCAAAATTGAAGAGGAGTTTTACAAAATATTATCTGCAAATGCTGGTATACAGTATAACTCTCATCAATACATTAATCCACTCACTTGAAAAAGACACAGAAGGTGGAAATCTAAAATAATTTCAGACCTTCTGGTGTACGTAGACAAGACTACTTAAATAAATTCACTCACAGAATTTGGCTGTCTAGTTGTAAAAGCTTCGTTTCTGCACCTTCTTGCCATAAACCCGTAATTCCAGGTAATTTATTAAGCTGGCGTTGAGCTTCTAAATTTAGACGTGCTGCCTCAGCTAATGTCCAGTAACGGGGACCGATCAAACTCATTTCACCCCGAAGTACATTGAACAAAAGTGGTAAGTTATGTAGTCCGTACTTAAGCATGAAACGTCCCAAAGATGTAAATTGATTCTCATCCTCGCGAACGCCTGCATTATTTTTATAACTTCTTGTTGAATCGATCTGTATTTTTTTGTTAACTACAGTTGTACGAAACTTGAGTACTTTGAACAGTCTACCCCTCTCTCCAATATGCCACTCTTGTTCAAAAATTGACCCTGGGGAGTAAAAACGTATCAGCAATTGCAATCCGAGCATAACAGGGCTAATTATCAGCAGCAACGTCAAAGCAACAGTAATATCTATCAGCCGCTTTAGTAAAACTTTTGATAGTGGTTCTTTTTCCCTAGTAGGTATACGTAAGTATATTGGCTTTGATGCTTGCTTGCATGCTTCAGCCCAAAACCTTAGCCTTGCCTCACCTAACTTTGGATCGATGCGAACAAGCTTGATTGAAGAATACTTTAAACATTCTACTAAGTGTTGTTTATGATCTAATGAAGGTAAGTATGGCTGTTTCACTTGTCCAAGAGGTCTCACTAACAGCTGCCCTTGTCGCCATTGAAGCGTACAATACGGGGAGCGATGATCTTGGTTTTGTTTGGTTACAGTATAGCGATCGTCTAAAGTTGAAAGAATAGAGTTAGGCATACGTATTGGTACTTATAGAAGGATAGCGCGCCGAACTGATATCAAAAACTGTTACACTAAATAATCCAATCTATATCTAGCTTTTTTGCAATAACGAACTTGAAAATTAGTTGTGCAGAGAAAAGATGATAGGATTGGTGTCAAAAATAAATTTGTACCTTAATAAACTCTAATTGAGAAAATGAAGACACACAGACACCTAAATATTTATTCAGTTTTGAACTATCAAATTACTGATTGAGCGCGTTGATTTTTAATAATGTGTTTCAATATCTAGGATATAAGACTCGGTAGAATTAACACTGGATTAAGTAAACTCTTTATTTACTCTTTAAACAAATTGTCTCTTTCTTCGGCTATTGTTAAGTTATTATGAATTATTAATAGGATATAAACAGTAAAGCTTTGACTCATCATGTTGATTCTAGCACTACTTAAGTGAATAATTAACAAAAATTTTACTGATTACGACTTAGATGCGCAACGAAGCAAAACACAATCAATTATCTGGAGTTAGCTTAGATGTCATGGATAGAATATTGTAATATAATTTTGCAATTAAACAATTCAAATCAAACATAATATCAATCAAAATGTAATTTATTAAAAACGAAAAATATGGATTTATAACTTACCTATAATTATCCGAAATACTGTTTTAAATAATTTACAAAGTTCTACATATTGTGGCAGCAAAATGATTCATTATAAAATTGACTTTAGCAGTATTATTACTATGCTCAATTCCTTTTTTCAACTTGTTTCTTATAGTATCCGTAGACTGCTTACTCTTCGGTAAACCGCCTACGGTATTTATGTAACTATAGATAGACGATAATCATTTTAATGCTAATTAATCTTGTAACCTGTTTTGGATAACCTAATCTAGTGGAAACTTCATCCTGGTTTCTGTCCTCAATGAAGTATTCTCAATGTCATTTACTGCAAGTTATTAAAATGAAGAAATTTCCCCACTATTAAGAATATATTTATTGATAGAACAGTACAAGTGCCATAGTCTCGCTTAAAAAAATGAACAATAATATCATTGCTTATTGCTCTATTTTTACTACTAAATTTCACCCAGCTATATAGTTTTTCATATCTACTAACCATATAACTAGCAGTATCGATGGTTTTAGGATTTTTTATTAGTATTTGTCAAATAGTTATATCAAATTGCAGTTAACGCTTAAAGATATATATCTAAATATAATGTAAAAGCTGAATTTATATAGTTTTATCTTTAGGCTAATTTATGCTAAACCGAATTTTTCTCAGTAAATTAAATAGATAATTCCAACTTGCAAGCAACATCTAGTTGAAATACTTAAAATTCACTGTGATGTTTAGGGTAGTTAGGTATGTGGAAGCAATTATTAAATTTGCTTACTTATTTAATCTAATTGTTATACCTGCTACCCCAACCATTGACTTACGTGTAAACTTATTAACCTAAGTTTTTCCATTTCTTTGGTTTGCAAGATCTCTCCAATCAATAATATTTAATAAACCTGCATAGGAAATGGAGAAACTTAAGAGTATAAAATTGTTATGAAATCTAAATGGTCACACAGTAATATTTTGGCTACTCTTCAATAGCTTGTTGCAATGCAAAAGAGTGCTGTTTAGCATAAGGGACATAGGTACTGCCAGAATTTGACACTCCGTTTGCGACAACACCAATTAAATTTAACTTACTGAGCATAGCTGTAGCTTGTGCAAGCTGATTTTTAGTTACTCTGCCAATACTTGCCGCCATAACAACACTTCGACAAGCGGATGCTGTAAGTAAAGCATCTACCAAGCCAAGGACTGGAGATGCATCTACGATTACCAAATCATAGTTTTCTTCAAATGCTATCATCAATTCCTGCATTCGAGGGGAACTAAGCAGATGAGCAGGATCAGCAGGTGTTGGGCCAGCTGTCAAAATATCAATATATGAAGAACCCGAAGATTGAAGATTTATCTGGTTTGGCAGAGTTACATCACTTGCTAATAGAGTTGAAAGCCCTTGTTCATTAGGAAGATTTAGCTGTTTATGTATACTAGGGTCGCGTAGATTGGCATCTATTAATAACACCCGTTTATGCAGACGGGCAGCGCTCATTGCTAAACCCAATGCTAAAGCAGATTTTCCTTCATCAGGTAGCGCAGAAGTAACCATTAAGGATTTGTATGTGGAAACTGAGTTTATAAGTTCAATGTTTTTATAAATCAGATCCATTGATTCCCAACGTGGTGGTGATTGTAGTACCTGAATTGTCCAAGGAGCCAAAACCTCAGGCTTTCCAAAAGGCAATTTGAAGACTGAATCTCTTGCTCTAGCTGGAGGCAACTTAGGAGTTGTTCCTAACAACGGTATGGCAGCTTGCTTTTCTAATTCAGCGGTAGTGTGAACAGAATCATCAGCAGCTTCACGAATAAAAGCAACAACACTTCCTAGCATTAACCCAACTACTGCTCCTAACAAAAGGTTTTGCTGGAGATTAGGACCAACGAAAAAGCCTCTGTGAGGTTCTTCTACTACCTGCCAATTAAATCCTCCCTTAGCAAGTTCCTGCCGCAATTCTTGTTCTGCCTTCAATAACTGCTGTAACCTTTCTCGGCTCAACTGGACTTGCGGTTGTAAACGACCGTACTCAGCCAACTTAGCAGGGAAACTTTTGAGTTCGTCCCGTACTTGCAGTTCTTTTTGTGCCAAAGTTTGATCGCGAGCTGCCAAAGCTAATAAATTTGTTTGGGTTTCAACTAATTGGCTTGCTAGAGTGAGGTCAATTTCACCGAACTGTCCTTGGTTGAGTAGACTTCCTTTTGAAACATCTGCATTTTCAGACTCTCCTCCCAAAGTGCGCCCTACTTCTTGTTGCAGCAATGCCATCTGCTCCTTGCGCTGTTCTAGCAATTTTTGCACTTGGGGAGTTTCATCAGTGAAACGTAAACGTTCCTGTGCTAAAGCTAATTCTGTTTTTTGAATTTCGTTGAGTAACGTTTGATAGCGAGAAGACTGACTAAGACGAGAAGCAACCAAAGCTTTTTGGGGAGTACGATTCAGTTGTTGTTGCAAAGAAGTATAGCGAGCTTTAGCCTCTTCAAATTGAGAACGAGCTGTGCGTCGCTCTTGGAGAATACCATTCAAATTATCTTCTAAAACTTTTGCTTGTGACTCTGGATTAATTAAATTCTGAGTTCGGCGAAAGCGTTGTAAGTTAGCTTCGGCATTTGTAACTTCTTCACTTACCTTTTTGATCTGTTCTCTAACAACTCTAAGACCTCCCCTTAAACGTTCATCCTGCTGCGCTCTATTGTATTCCAAATAAACTTTTTGTATTGCTTGTAGAATTCTTTCTGTTTTATCTGGGTCGTGAGCAGTATAGTCTACTTGAAAAATTTTAGTGGGAAGATTTTCTTCTCCTGTTCTTAATTGATTTAAGACTAAAGCCCCTTTGATTTCATTTACAGTTATATCTGGATATTCTGGTTTCAATTTGTCAACAGCTTTTTGGATGAGTTTGGAACTCTGCATTAAGCTAAGTTGGGTGGCTGTGTCTATTTCAACATTAGTATCGGTGAACTTATTTTCCCCTGCTGTTCCTTCTTGTTTACCTTGATAATTGGGCTCCACTAGTAGCTGCATTGAGCTTTTGTAAGTGGGTGGCGTTCTTTTTGTTATAGCTCCTGCAATAGCGATACAAGCAATAAATACTACTATAAACCAGGGAAATCTACGGATTAAGACCGCAAACAGTTGTCCATAACCTGGTTCTGTCTCAGTTACTGGATTTACTTGGAGGCTTAGACTGGATTGATTCACGTTTACTATCCCTCAGCTAACAAATCAAACGAGTGATCTACTTAAGTTACAAGCTTGGTCAATTACTTGCTCAACTTTACTAAAGAAAGCCTGTTCAGAAAAATTTGCTACTGCATGAGCGCGGATGTTTTGATAATCCCAACAGATATTATTGCCTTCTAGTAGTGCAGCTTGCAGGGATTCGGGTGTTTGCCTTTTAAAAAGTACCCCAGTTTTACCAGGTATTTGAGTATCTAATACTCCTCCTGCTCCATAGGCAATCACTGGTGTTCCACTGGCATTTGCCTCTACCGGAACTAATCCATAGTCTTCTAAAGCAGCTATTATGATAGACTTCGCTTTAGCGAATAACTGAGTACGTTGTGCATCTGTAACGTGTCCTAAAAATTTTATATTGTCTAAAGCTTTGGATTGCAACCGTTCTCGTTCAGGGCCGTCTCCTGATATTAATAATCGCCATCCGAGCCAGTTAAAAGCTTCAACTATTATATCAAGCCGTTTATAGCTGATCATCCGAGCAGAGGCAAGATAAAAATCTTCTTTGAGATCAGAAAAAATAAACTTAGTAGTATCAATGGGATAGTTAATAACGATCGCTTTTTTGCCATAAGTTTTTTGAATGCGATCAGCGACAACACTAGAATTTGCTATATAAAGGTCCGGTTCCTGTGCGTATATGAGATCTATCTTTCTCATCACCTGGAAAACTTGTTCAATCAAAGGAGCAAAATATCGATAGTCTCCATACTCGCGTAAATATGTTTCTGTATCCCATAGAAAACGAGTAATATTGTGGCAAAAGCAAATATGTTTTGCTCTGGGATTTTTTTGCACAGCTTTGGCAAAGCTAGTACTGCTACTAATAATCAAATCGTATGCTTGCAAATCCAGTGCGCGAAAGGCGGGAAAATAGAAGGGAGCCATCAAACGGAAATATTTAGCTGCACCGGGAATATTCTGTAAAAAGGTTGTTTTAACTATGCGTTCACCCAAGTCAATTGTTTTTTGAGGGTCGTAAACAGAGGTGTAGATGTCGGCTTGGGGGTAGCGCTTGCAAAGTAATTCAAAAACTCTTTCTGCACCCCCTCGTTGAGTTAAGTAATCATGTACTAACGCTATTTTCATAAAACTATTCCTGATTTATTTAGTTTATACAAAAGCTAATTTAGCTTTGACACTACACCGACCTAAGCAATTCGTTGTTGTTCTTTAGATACAATGTATTGGCACAACAAACCTGACTTTTTTCAAGAAAAATTGCTGCAAGTCATGCTAATTTTGTAAATTCTTGATGAAGATTTACTGTTTTTCTCACAGGCAGCGATCGCGCTCGACATTATAGTTCGAGGAAACCTATGTTCAGAGTCTAACCCTACCATCCACACAAGCTATCCAATGTCCATTCTCCATTAGATGAGGATCGATATGGTGCATACCAGAACCATTCCATCCAGTATTACTCGGTTCTAAGATAGGATTTGGGCTGATTTCTCGTTCATGGTATGTTGTTGGTGACAAATCATCGATTTCAAAGGCTCGTACTTGAATTCCGTATTCAGGATCGCAATCTTGGGTATGTCGGATAATACTGTCTTTCATGACTAGAACTCTACCGGCTGGTCTAGCAATATGGGCATTACCGCTGACAATTGGACTACTTGGATGTTCTATCCAAGGGCCAAGTAGATCATCGGCATAATAAAGACGGAGGGTATCCCATTTATGTTCTGGGTTAGTCTCAGTGAATAACCACCATTTATCCGCGTAGCGAAAAACAGATGCGTCCAAAAACACTGAGCCATTCAGAATATTTCCTACAAAATTCCATTGAGTAGGAAATTTGGATGCCTTATACAATTTTACAGAGTTAGCTTGGTATGTCTCTGGAATCATGTAATATTCATTCATCCATTGAAAAACATATGGATAAGACAAGTGATATGGCTCTGCGAGAACGATTTGTCGGTACTGCCAATCTACAGTATTTTGACTAGTTGCGAGTCCAATTTCCCCTTTGCATGTCTGACTATTAAAAACCTCAAAGAACATATACCAAGTATGCTTGACTTGCAGCATAAAGGGATCAGCAACAAAACCTGCCCGCACATCTGAAACATCTTGGCGAGTAAGAACAGGATTTTTTTGCAGGCTTGCAGAATATAAATCTAATAAAGAATCTCCTATATAGATACCAATTGACCATTGAAGAGACTTTTCTGGCAAGCCAATAGGCAAATTGTTGATTAACTTGGGTGGTAACTTATTGATAATTGGTCTCAGTGGTTTTTTGATGAGTGTTTTTATGCTCTTCATTTACAAATTCTCAGTGAACAGAGGCAGAAGGTTTATTCTTACATCTTCCAATTCATAAAAACTTTAAATATGCTCTATGAAATTATTAATTATTAATCTAAGCTATGTTACGATATGACGATATATAGGGATATTAACTGAGAACAAGCACAGTAATATATATTGTTTTTAATTTTTTGATAAAAATCATCTAAAAATTGTATTTACAGTAAACAAACAGTTTGGGCGTAAAGGATAACAGGAATAAAGCTCCAGATATATCTGCTTACGAATCCTGAAAATCCTTCTTTGGAGTGAAATCAAACCTCAATTATATATTTATCCCTAGAAATAATATTTTTGCGATATTAATAACTTGAATAATATAAATATACTCACTTATGTAGTCGTTGCAAATTTTACTACATATAGAAGGCTAGTAATCAATGTTTTGGTAAAAGCGGTCGCTGCATCTAGAAAAACTACTTGTCTTTGACTATCATCTATCATTTTTTTCATCAACTTAAATTCAGGATGCTAAGAAAAATTTTGTTATTTTCTATTCTTTTAAGTTATCAGCTATAGTAATACTGTATTTTACTACTCTTTGAATCACAATAAAATTTATATTCTGCATTCTTATTTTAGATGATTCTTTAGATGAAAGTTAAAACTTAATGCCTACCAATAGGTGAAATGTTTTGCTGTTGGTAGGCATTACTTCTCCCTAACTATTCCAATTTTTATTTATTAGCCTAGTATTTAGGATTGGTAATTTTGTTTCGAGATTGTGATTTTTTTGGATAGTATTAATTGTTTGTAGATAAGTTGTGCAAAATCTCTCCCTAGTATGATGTGCTCTAGCATATTCCCATGACTGTCGTGCCATTAGTTTCAATTGCCCAATAGATAAACAAGAAATTCTAATAATTGCCTCCTTAATTTCTTTCAATGAACACTCATGTAAAATCACACCAAAATTATGCACATCTACACCAGATTCATAGCTGAGGATTGGAATTAAACCTGCATGCAGACAGGTCACTACTGCACCAGATTGCCCTTCAGAACAAGAAGGATAAACCAGTCCTATGCAACTATTTGTAATTTCTCGAAATTGATGACTGGTAATATCTATCCAACCTACAGTATGAATATTCGGTGTTTGATAAAGCTCTTTGTAAAAAGCTTGGACAAAATCTTCTTCTTTGTCAACTGGCCCACAGATAGTCAGATGATAGTCAGACATTTGTGAAAATACATCTAAAAGCAAATCCAATCCTTTGTGAACCAAACCACCACTACTGAACCACACAAAATGCTTACGACAAGCATCAAAGTTTTTATTTTCCGGCCATGGATAAACTACTGGTGTAGTGATAGGAATTGGATAGAGTGGTTTTTGAGCATATTTGTAAGTATTAAGAGTAAACTTATTACCAAGAACCGTAGCATAGTCAGCATGTTCAATGGCTTGGTTGGGTGGTTCGTATCTACGAGGTTTTAGAGTAATGCCACGTCGTTGTTGTAGTGCCAGAAGTCTATTAGCTTCAGCAGCATTATGAAACAAAAGATGTGCTGTATCTGCATGGAATATCTTGATGCAATCTTTGTTTAGGTGTGGAGCACTTCTTTGTAAATTCCAACGGGTTTCAATGAAAAATACGTAGTCCTTTTGTGGGATAAAAACATCATTATCGCAACGAATCACATCCACGCAATAGCCCATTTCTAAAAAAGTTTTTGCTATTTGCAAGCACTCCCAATAGTGAGTGTGGGAAACAGGAAGAGATTCATCTACTTTGAAGAGAAAAGGTTCAACAATATATGAGATCAGCACGTTACCTATGGTACGCTGTTCTGGCTTGAGCGATACCATCATTCGTCTTTGCATCCGAGCTTGGATTTTGCCTGCCAAAACAGTGACAGTACTTTTAACACCACTGATAACGTTAATTTGCATACACACTTCAATGACATGAATAATGAAAGTTTTGTGGAGAACTAGATTACTCAATTGCCATTGACTGTTGCCAACAAGTACTCACACTCTAAAGATTGCCTAAATTAAATTTTTAGGTGTTTTGTACAACCTTATTGATTACACCATTCTCAAATTATTCAGTGTAAACCGATTATGACCAGACGTGAAATTTCACGCCTGGTTGAATCAGTTTTAGAACTATCGGGTCAAAGTATTAACTTTCACCAATTCTAGCCCTGCTAAAACCTTTTTAAGCTGAATTGCCATTATATTGAGATTGGCATCAGATATGAACAGAACTGCTTACTTGACTGCTGCTAAGGTTTTAGGCGAAGTGAAATAAGCGTTTTGCTCAGATCTGAGTTTGTCACAAAGTCTGTCTTGGGGTAATTCTACGTCGTCGTAGGTTAACACCCCATCTTTAGGAATACCTCGCTTGAGACGACATCCCTCAGCTAAACCTATAGGCAGGAGGTTTTGTTCTTGAACTATATGAGAGTTTTCACACTGTCCGTAGGTCATGTAGTAGCCTATGCCATCTAAAGTCTCACCTGCTTTCAAGTCAATTTTGGCAGTAGTGACAACATCAACAAGGGGAGCACCCAAAGGACTTAAGACGTAATCTTTGAAGAGAACTGCGCGTGCAACAGACATTGGCACTTCAAAGTGACAAAGGTGGTAAGGAGTGTAGAAGCTATACAGGGGGCCTTCACCCAACTTGTATAGATTGAGGTAATGACGTTGCTTGGGATCGTCGTGGCTGGCAAATACAAAAACTCCTGGCCCTGGTTTGGCTCCAACGACGTAATCAACTATTCCACCCAATTCTTTTAGTTGTTCAACGTCATACATATTAGTCATTTCATCAACATGGCCGTCGAAGTTGTATCCCAACATTCCACGTTTGGCAACTTTCATTCCTGTGGCGTTAGCAACGATCGCCTGTTCAAAGGAAATTTTTGTGCCATCGGCGAAGCTGGTGACCATGTGGGGCTTTTGTCCCCAACGTTTAGCAAATGCTTCCTGGGTAGTTGGATTTCGGTATGGATCTTGCAACCCCTTGATGTTACCACACAGTAGGGGAGTTAGACCAATGCTTTTGACAAATCGGTAGAGGTTCATTTGTACCCCTGGTTGATCGCCGTCGCAGGCGGAGAGGATGACACCTGCCTTATCGGCATATACTTTTAGGATTGGGCCGATCGTGCCGTCAAGTTCAGCATTCATCATGATCACGTGCTTACGATTGGCGATCGCTTCCATGATTATATGTGCGCCAAACTCAACTGCGCCAGTCACTTCAATTAAAGCATCGATGCCCTGGG
>NZ_JAUDRH010000003.1:300000-542304 GCF_030381805.1 Chlorogloeopsis sp. ULAP01 | reverse complement strand
AGCTTGGGCTGTCGCCACCAATTACTGCTAATTCTAGGGAGATATATTAGATTTATTTATAATATTTTAACATAACTACTCTGAGAGAGCCACTTTTATTAATCTATTTTGTACAGTCCCCATTGAGGCATAAATCAACGGTTGATCGGTCAACTTTTCATAAGGAAAAGCAGGGAGTTCCCGACCAATTGGACTGTGATAAGGTCCTGTAAAATGGAACCACTGGGGTAAATTTTGCCTGGGAAATTCCAATTCAGCAGGTTGTTGACTAATTTGAGCTAATTGAGAATAGCTTTCATTGGGGTTAGAGTGTGGGGGTAACTTCCACTCTGTGCGATACTCATCAATTAAATCCCGAATTGGTTTGGCGATACGTTTGAGCAACTCATAACCTGCTCGGTTGCGTAGCCGCGCCCACCACGCTGGACTATAGTGCCAATTTGTGACAATGGGTGGAACACTTTCTTCTCGATTCAGTACTACAGCACTGCAAATAGTGATGAAAGGAATACCCAAAAAATCTGCAACAGTTCCTCCCTCTGATGAAGCTTGATCTACTAGTAATGCCTCTACACCCGCTTCTGTAATTGCTTGCGGTGCATCTCGGAGGATAACAGCTGCCCCATTCCTTAAAAGACTAACGGTATATTTAAATGCTGAACTACCACTGAGTTGTCCTAACTTAGCTAATGATTCTGCATTTGCTCCCTTGGGAAACTCAGATTCGCCAATTACTCGGAATTCTAATCCTGCCGCTTGTGTTTTAGATTCAGCATCAAGCACTCCAAATAGGGTAACGCGATGTCCCCGTTGTTGCAGTTCTTTCCCTAAGGGGAGCATTGTGTTAAGGTGACCAGTTGAACCAGGGCAGATTATTCCAAAATGAGTCATAGTCAATACCCTTATTTAAGTGTCAAAAATTTATCCAAAGCCGTTACCATACTAGGAGGCCAGCGCCGAATATTTTTCACCCAATTGATATCTTTGTAACGTGGATCGAGTCCAGAAGCAGCTACCCAATTACTTTCTGCTTCGCCTTTTTGTCCGTTTACCCAAAGAGCAGCTGTGAGTGCAGCACGTGTATCGGCAAAGTTGGGATATTTGCGGACTATATTTTTCATTTCCCGGATGGCTGGCTCAAGTTTCCCAGTTTCATACAAAACCAGAGCGTAGTTGCCACGGGCAATGACTAAATTTGGAGCTAGTTCCATTGATTTTTTGTAGTCAGCTATGGCGTCTTCCCACCTTCCCAAACCGACTTTGGCAGTACCACGATTGTTGTATGCCATAGCATCTTGAGGATCGAGTTCGAGGATGCGATTATAATCTGCGATCGCTTCTTCCCATCTTCCCAAACCCTCAAGGGCTGTACCACGATTTAAATAGGGATCTGTAATATCTGGTGCAAGTTCAATTGCTTTATTAAAATCAGTCAGCGCCTCTTGTAGCTTATTTTGGCTCACCCTGGAATTTCCCCGATTACTCCAAATTGCAGGATTGTCTGGGAATTGCTCGATAATTTCTGTCCAGTACTTTTCGGCTGTAGCAAAATCACCTTTACTCGTAGCTGCAAAAGCGGCTCTTGTCAACTCATCTCCTTTTCGCAACTGTTCTTGAGTGATGATGGGCTTTTGGGATTGTGCCATCACAGCCTCAGCCCACCCAAACACAAGCAACAGACTGAACAAAATAACTATTAACCTCATCATCTGTGTTTACCTGTGTCTATTTTTTAGGTATTGGGTATCAGGGATTGGGTATTGGGTAAAGAGGACACGGTGACAAAGGGACGCGGGGACACGGAGAATCGTTATTCACGTTCTTTCCCCTCTGCTCCTGGTGCTTCTTCCTAATCCCTAGTAACGAGTCCCTAGTCCCCTATCCCCCTGTCACTGTAAAAACGACAGCTGCTCATTAGGTGGCTTAAAATCCAAATGTTTATACGCAGCAGCTGTGGCTACTCTACCACGGGGTGTACGGCTTAAATATCCAATCTGCATTAAGTAAGGTTCGTATACTTCCTCTATGGTTTGTGTATCTTCACCTGTCGCTGCTGCAATTGTTTCTAATCCTACAGGGCCACCATTAAATTGTTCGATGATTACACTCAGCATTCTGCGATCCGTCCAATCCAAGCCGCATGGATCGACTTGAAATAGTTGCAATGCCTCGGCTGCTACTTTTTCACAAATGCAATCAAATGATTTTACTTCTGCATAATCACGTACACGCTTAAGTAATCTATTTGCTATTCGAGGTGTGCCACGCGATCGCCTAGCAATTTCTTTGGCACCATCTTCGGTAACAGTGGTATTAAGTAACTGAGCGCTGCGTTGGACAATTTGCCTGAGTTCTTCTACTTCATAAAATCTGAGTTTTTGAATTAAACCAAAGCGATCACGCAGAGGAGAAGTGAGCGCACCGACACGGGTTGTCGCTCCCACTAAAGTAAATTTTGATAGAGGAATGCTGCGAGTTCGAGCGCTAGAACCTTTACCTACTGTCAAGTCTAAGCGGTAATCCTCCATTGCTGGGTATAAAATCTCTTCCGTCATCCGCGAGAGGCGATGAATTTCATCTATGAACAAAATATCCCCAGGTTTGAGATTCACCAGTAGTCCAACAATATCTCTAGGGCGTTCTAGAGCTGGAGCGCTAGTAATTTTGCAGTTAACTTCCATCTCCGCTGCTAAAATCATTGCCATCGTTGTTTTGCCCAAACCAGGAGGGCCGTATAACAATAGGTGATCTAGCACTTCTTTTCTGGACTTAGCTGCTTTAATTGCTATTTCAAGTACATCCTTTAAATCTTTCTGTCCAATATAATCGGCAAACCGTTGCGGTCGAATGCTTTCTTCCTGCTTACCTTGTTCTTCAATAGCCGCTTCTGGTTGCAAAATATTCTCTTTTATCGATGCTTTCGGTTGCGTCTGACGCTGTTTTGGTTCTCCACCTGAATCGGAAGGCTGTTTTTTCGAGGAGATAATTGCCATAGTCTTAGTTATCAACTGTTACTTTTACACTTGTTAACGTTTACTGGTGGTAGCACCAACACGTATAAATACGGACGCGTTAATTTTGTTTCTAAAGTGCGCTTGCCAATCTAAAATTTAAATTCCGGGGAACTACTTAGGAGTACAAAATTTGTCATGCTGGCTAAAAGAATCTTACCGTGTCTAGATGTGAACGCGGGACGAGTTGTAAAAGGAGTTAACTTTGTTAATCTCAAGGACGCGGGCGATCCAGTTGAATTGGCAAAGGTTTACAACGAAGCTGGAGCAGATGAGTTAGTATTTCTGGATATTACGGCAACTCATGAAGACCGAGATACTATTGTCGATGTGGTTTACCGGACTGCCGAACAAGTCTTTATTCCATTAACTGTGGGTGGTGGCATCCAATCCTTAGAAAATGTTAAAAATCTGTTACGAGCTGGAGCAGACAAGGTTAGTATTAATTCGGCGGCGGTACGTGACCCAGATTTCATTAATCGGGCGAGCGATCGCTTCGGCAATCAATGCATAGTTGTTGCCATTGATGCTAGATCCAGAAAAGATCCTAACAATCCTGGTTGGGATGTATATGTACGGGGTGGAAGAGAAAACACAGGCATAGACGCAATCAAGTGGGCGCAAGAAGTCGAAAAACGAGGCGCAGGAGAATTGCTGGTGACTAGTATGGATGCTGATGGCACTCAAGTCGGTTATGACCTTAAGTTAACAAAAACTATCGCTGAGGCTGTACAGATTCCCGTTATTGCCTCTGGTGGTGCAGGTAATTGCCAACATATCCATGCAGCACTAACACAAGGTAAAGCAGAAGCCGCTTTACTTGCCTCACTTTTACATTATGGACAATTAACAGTGGAGGAAATCAAGAATTATTTGCGCGATCATCGAGTGCCTGTCAGAATGCCCTCTTGAGAATGCCAATCCTTGACTAGAACACACTGCTAGTACTCAACACAGTTCCCGAAAACGGTGTTAATATTGGCTAAGAAGCATTAAAAAATATTAAGAAATATGTTGATTCCTATTTTAGTTTTTGATGTAGCGCTAGTGGCTTGGTCGCTACATCTAATGGAAAAAGCCTACGAAAATAAGGAATTTTCTTTAATGTTGGCAGGTTTGTTGGTGGCAACGGCTGCGGCAGCCATGATGGTAGTTTACTTTTTAATGGGTCATTGTATGAGCTATTTACTGAAAGTCGCTTAAAAAGTAAGTTATTAATAAATAGAAAAAGCCTATTAATTACTTAACTTTTGTTTATAAAGCTTCTCAGCAAAGCACATTGACAAGCACCTAAATATTAAGTTAATGTATATAACGCACTACGCGGGGTTATAGCTCAGTTGGTAGAGCGCTGCAATGGCATTGCAGAGGCCAGCGGTTCGAATCCGCTTAGCTCCATTAGATTTTCAAAACACTTTTGAGTAAACTTTGTGACTTGAATCTGTTGAAGAAGGCAGATGGCTGAGGAGGCGCGGGTTCGCCACCTGCGGGCGAACAAGGAGCGCCGTGGCAGAAGGTTTATTTTCTCTTTTTCAGGCTTCAACTGGGAAAACATTGATTGAGGCTCCGCCTCCTCTTCATGAGGCAGAGCCTCCTGTTTTCATCACCATGCAGAGCATGGTAATGAGAAATTTTGAACAGTATAGATTCAACTATGTCAGGATTTGTTAATTTATTTAGAACAATTGAGCGATTATGCTGCAATTTTGTAAAAATGAATACAGAAATTATTTTATTTATTTAGTTTAGTCACAAGTTTTCGAGTATGTCTCTTCCAACAACCTATTCATCTTATTCACCAACACCCATCCTAGAGGGAGCGATCGCTTCAGGCTGGAATCCGGTTTGCCACATCACTTACAACCGTGATGCCTGGGTAAAGTTGCTCCAGCCTCCCAGTGAATACGGTTTTGACGAAGCCAAGTTGCTCTGTCAGGAATCTCCAGACACTTGGGTTGCCTGGGTTCCGGATCATGGTGAAGTTGTTCTCAACAGAAGCCAGTTCTATTGTTGATTGAGAGAATTGGTTCTTGAGGCGATGCTCCAAGGGCGCAGCTAGGGCGATCGCAAACCATCGTTGGTTGTATTAGAAGAAAAGCGTTTGAGGTATTGGAATAGTTGAGTGCGATGAACACCGAGTCAGCAATCGATTGGAATGAAATGTTTGAGTATCCACCGGGGACGATAGTAGAACTCAAAGACAAACCAGGGGTTTTACATCAGATTGATTACTATGAAGCCATGATGGTGCCTCCAATCTGGTTAGTGGACGATCCACGCCCGCGTTATCCCCATGAGTTGCGGATTGTTTCTCGTCGGGATGCACAAGTTTGTGCATTAGAATTGCAAGCTGTTGCAGTTTGAGCAGGTGCTTTTTTTGTGTGACTGGAAAAAGAAATTAAAAGCTCTATTGGTGCAATTGCTCGATATGATATTTAATCTGCGAGGATTTTTGCACGATTAAATACTTATCCAGTCAAAACGAAACTATGGCACAGCAATACCGCATAACCCTACTTCCTGGCGATGGCATTGGCCCTGAAATTATCGCTGTGTCGGTAGATGTGCTCAAGGTTGTAGGAAAAAAATTTGATATTGATTTTGAATTCCAAGAAGGATTAATCGGCGGTGCGGCAATTGACGCAACAGGCGAACCTCTGCCAACTGCTACTTTAGATATGTGTCGCAATAGCGATGCTATATTATTGGCGGCGATCGGTGGTTATAAGTGGGATACTTTACCATCTCATTTACGTCCAGAAGCAGGCTTACTCGGATTGCGTGCGGGTTTGGGATTATTTGCCAATTTGCGTCCAGCGAAAATTTTACCTCAGTTAATTGATGCCTCCAGCTTAAAACCAGAAGTTGTGGAAGGCGTCGATATTATGGTGGTACGCGAACTCACAGGCGGCATTTACTTTGGTAAACCCAAGGGGATTTTTGAAACAGAAACTGGTGAGAAACGAGGTGTAAATACAATGGCTTACACCGAATCTGAAATCGATCGCATTGGCAGGGTGGCATTTGAAACAGCACGCAAACGTCGAGGAAAACTATGTTCGGTAGATAAAGCTAATGTTCTGGAAGTATCTCAATTGTGGCGCGATCGCATCACGAAATTAGCGGCAGAATATCCAGATGTGGAAGTTACTCATATGTATGTAGATAATGCCGCCATGCAACTGTTACGCGCTCCCAAGCAGTTTGATACCATCGTTACGGGTAACCTGTTTGGCGATATACTCTCAGATGCTGCTGCCATGCTTACTGGTAGTATTGGAATGTTACCTTCTGCTAGTTTGGGTGCATCTGGGGCGGGAGTCTTTGAACCTGTTCACGGTTCTGCCCCCGATATTGCAGGACAAGATAAAGCTAATCCTCTCGCACAAGTTTTGAGTGCAGCAATGATGCTACGCTACAGTTTAAACCAACCAGCAGCAGCAGATTTTATTGAACAAGGAGTTTTACAGGTTCTAGAAAGCGGTGTTCGTACTGGGGATATTATGTCTCCTGGCATGAAGCTTTTAGGTTGCCAAGCTATGGGTAAAGCATTGATTCAAATGCTTGAACAATAATTTTTTAATCGCAATGGCAATATTGGCAACTATATGTTGGAACTTTCGTATAAACTAAAAACAAAACTTAGCAAGCCATTCAGTAAGCAGTGTACGCTGTAAAACAACCACAAGCAAACTTTACCAGCCCAAAGCACCAGCCACCCCTGATCGACCCCGCGCTGATCCGATCTGCTGGACAAATTTACTACACATACTGTGAAGTACATCCCGAAGTGGCTGGACAACCATCTGGTGTAGCAATTAATCGCGTTAATCACCGAGGTAAGGTGATTTTTACAAATCAACCTGTCCTCTTGCCTGAAGAATGTTTTGTGCCTTTGAATCAAATTGAATCGTATATGTATTAGTCAATAGTTAATAGTCTTTGGTTTGTACAAACGAGGAATGAGCAAGTATAAAAGACCAAGGACAAATGACTAAAGACGATATATGGATCTTTTGATAGTCACATTGGCGAATGTGATCGTGTTTGCCTTAGGTGCGTCTATTGGCAGCTTTATCAATGTTGTTGTTTATCGACTGCCTGCTGGTTTGTCGATTCTGTTTCCCCCTTCTCGCTGTCCACATTGCCTAAATCAACTCCAAGCTTACGACAATGTACCAGTTTTAGGCTGGTTGTGGTTAAAGGGACGCTGTCGCTATTGTCGAAGTAAGATTTCTCTGCGTTACCCAGTGGTAGAAGCGGTGACAGGATGTTTATTTTTGCTGATTTTTTGGATGTTTCATGTATCGCCATTGACACTTGGCTATTGGGTTTTTTGTAGCTGGTTACTCACCTTATCGCTAATTGATTTGGATACCATGACCTTACCCAATCCACTGACTCAGTCAGGGTTAGTACTGGGGATAGCATTTCAGATGATAGTTGGTTTTCTGTCAGAAACTAGATGGGTGGGATGGGCAAATCACTCAATGACAGCAATATCAGGAGCTGTGCTGGGATTATGGCTGTTTAATGCGATCGCCACTGTTGGTTCTATTGTCTTTGGTAAAACAGCAATGGGTGGAGGCGACGCGAAACTAGCAGCAATGATGGGAGCATGGTTAGGTTGGAAGCATTTGCTCTTAGCTGCTTTTGTGGCTTGTTTTTTGGGAGCATTGGTGGGTGGTGGTGCAATTTTCTTATCGCGGCATGGCGCTCACGCTTCAATCTCAAGACAGTCGCATCAAATTACCAGTCAAAATCCCCGCCCAACACTGCCTCAAAAATGGGGACAAAAGATGCCTTTTGGCCCTTTCCTTGCTTCAGGAGCCTTAATTGTTGTGTTTGGTGGCGAGGCAATTTTGTCTACCTATCTGCAATTATTTTTTCATGGGAGTTGATAAATAGGGGACAGGGAATCAGGGAACAAAAAATTTCTCATTACCATACTCTGCATGGTGATGGAAACTGGGAGGCTCCGCCTCGTGATCTCAATCAATGCTTTCCTGGGCTGCCAGCCTGGGAAAGAGAAATTCCTAATCCTCAAGCCTAATTCCCCACTCTCCACGTTCTTGCGTCTTCCTCTCTTCCTTTGCAAACAACATACAACTGTAAGTTTCATTACCTCTTATGTCATTAAACTTCTGTTAACATAATCTTGTGACTTGGATTACCCTCTGAAATAACGAGAGCATACTGGCAAGTGGAACTGATGCAGCGATCGCTTCTGACTCGACACAACCTGCCGAGCGCAACTAATGACACAACAACAAGTAATTTATTGATTGGGGGGTGAAGTTCTATTTTGGGGCTGTTATGCCAGCAGCTTTGCAACTACTTTTCAAGGATATATTGCCTGCGTTGCTGCTATTAATTTCCCTAGAATCAGAACAACGGACTTGAATTGGTTTACGTATTTTCGTTAAGCTGGCAACCAAAGATGCAAAATAAGGTCTGAATCGGTTAGAAGAAAAATTTGACCGCCAATTACATTAACCTACGTTTGACATACTATTCACTTGCATAAAAAACAAATGGCGAATAACGAAGAAACACGTGGTTTAAAGTCTTTATTTGATTGGTTTGCCAATCGACGTAAATCTGGTGCTATCAGCCTCGAACGTCAAGAGCGTGAAATTGCTGATGGGCTGTGGCATAAATGTCCTCAGTGTGGTGTCTTAACATATACTAAAGACCTGAAAACCAATTTAATGGTATGCACGGAATGCGAACATCATAATCGAGTTGATAGTGATGAACGTATCCGCCAACTCATCGATCCTGGTACGTGGAGAGCGATGGATGAGCATTTACGCCCTGCCGATCCTTTGGGATTTCGCGATCGCAAAGCCTATAGCGATCGTCTCCGGGAAACGCAAGAAAAACTTGGCTTAGTAGACGCCGTAAAAACAGGTTTGGGTGAAATTAATGGTTTGCCTATTGCCCTGGGCGTGATGGACTTCCGATTTATGGGTGGTAGCATGGGTTCCGTCGTGGGAGAAAAGCTCACCCGCTTAATTGAACAAGCTACTCAGCGACGGTATCCTGTGGTGATAGTTTGTACCTCTGGCGGAGCCAGGATGCAAGAAGGAATGCTCTCGCTGATGCAGATGGCAAAAATCTCCGCAGCTCTACAACGCCATCAAGAAGCACGGCTATTGTACATTCCTGTATTAACCAATCCGACTACAGGCGGCGTTACTGCTAGTTTTGCAATGTTAGGCGATATCATTTTGGCAGAACCCAAAGCCACTATTGGTTTTGCGGGTAGGCGAGTCATTGAGCAAACTTTAAGAGAAAAACTGCCAGATGATTTCCAAACTGCTGAAGATTTGCTCCAACACGGCTTTGTAGATGAGATTGTGCCTCGGACAGAATTGAAGCAAACTCTGGCACAATTGATAGCCTTACATCAGCCCTCCACAGTTACCACAACTAATAACATGGTTTTGTGGGAAAAGACTATGAGTCTAAGTTCTACTGCTGCTGAGTAGGAAGAGAACACGGGGACACGGGGAATTCTCTCTCCGCGTCTTCTTAGCTCCTAGTTTCTAGCCCCTAGCACGCCAGGCACCTTAACAGAGCGGAGTCTCCGCACGGCGCTGGCTCCCCTAACTTCAAGCTAACTTTTTGCGAACTTGCCGCAATCCTTGAAAAGTCTGAAGAAAAGATTGTCCCCGTGCTTCTTGTACAAACATTAGAGGTAAAAGTGCAAGAATTCGGAACATGGTTGAAAGGGCAAATAAACCCGCTAAACCTCCGAAGTAAGTATTTTGGATGATCAAACCACCTAGAGTTGTACCGAAAGCGCCACAGAAACCAGCAACGGCGGCGATTGTGGCAAAATATATAGATTGATTTTTGACTGGTGCAACCTCTAATTGCATGGTGTTGCCGCACAAATCAATTGCTGCTCCGGTTCCGCCCAGGAAAATGTGTAACATTGGCAGCCAAAACCACAAGCTGAGAGAATTATGGCTAATGCCTAACCATAATAGGGGCGCGATCGCAAATAAGATACCAACAAAGAAGAGAATGAGACGGTTGCCGATTCTGTCTGCTAGCTTACCCCACACAATTAGCATTAACATATTTGCTGCCGCCTGAACGCTACTGTAGAGTGTCACCCAACTAACATCTATATCAAGCGTGTCGAGCATATAGAGGTTAAAGAAAGGGGCGCTAAGGTTCACAGCAAACATCCAGAAACTGAAGTAAAGCAGAAATATTAAAAAGTTAGTGTCTTTAAGAATATTTTGCCAAGGATTAATTTCAGGCACTGGGTTGTCAATTGTTGGTTGGCAATCGCTTGTGGTATCTAAATTATTTGGATCTAAATCAACTGCTTTTTCAGGAAAAATCTTTGTAGAATAAGTGTTTTGCTCTTGGGGATTTACATCCACTTTAAAGTACTGACATCCCAAGCTGGCAATTCCCGATAAAATTCCGATAAATAGCACCACTCCATAACCTTGGAGAGTGCCACCACGCCACGTGGAGACTGCCACCCCGGCTAAAGGTACGCAAATTAAATTCGTGAGGCTAACAAGACTGTTGCGGATACCAAAATACCGTCCCCGCAACCGCCGATGAACTAGCATTGCCATCCAACTCAACCACGAAGCGCTTCCCAGCCCTCCGCATAAATGGCTGAATAGAACGATTAAAAGCGTCAATACTACTAACTGCTGAGAATTCATTAATCCCCAACTGAAAGCTGCAATCCCCGCTACTAGAATCAGCCATAGTAGCCGTGAGGGGCCATAAATCATGAGAGAATAGCGGCAGCGACTATGAGAACGTTCCGAAAGGTAAGCACCCAAAGGCTGAATTAAATTCACCAACATAGGGATAGAAGAGAGCATCCCAAAGGCGATCGGGCTGGCATCCAACTCAACTAGAAAATTACTCAGTAAGATGCCGCTAGTGGTAATGGTAAAGATGCCTGCAAATACACCATCAACAGTTGAAGCTCGCAAGCTATTGCGAATCCCATTTTTTGGAGCTTTTTGGTTGAGTTCGGCAATGGGAGCAGGAGAAAGTGTGGTTGGGGCAGATGCGATCGCAGCAATTTCTGGCACAAAAGGAGAAGCGGTTTCAACTTGAACAGAAGTCATGAACTCAGCAGGTGGGCGTAATTCAAAATTGTTTGTAAAATTACCTGTGGACAAAATAGAACAGCAATTAGCAATGAATTTTACGGAACCAGAAGGCTGTCTATTACCACATACGAACTACTAGCCTGAAAAAGTTTTTTATTTATATAGTTTTGCTAGGTCTATGGGTGTAAAACTTAGCATCTATCAAGTTGTTTGTGAACACATATTCTCCGCTTATGAATGTGAATAATTTTGCAATTTTTCGTTATTTTACCTTGCATTTCTATATAAAAATTTAATTATTGTAAAAATCATTCTAGAGCTAGAACAAACCATTACTTGGTGAAAAAGTCTTCATTCTGCGGTAATGAAAAAGAATTTTTTTAACTTTTTACTCCTGGCAGTAGCGATTGCTCTGTTGGCAATCAGTTGTCAGCAGATACAAACTCATAGAGCTGCCACTAAACCAGCCCCAGTCACCGTCAAACTGAGTGGTTGGGGTTCAGATCCTATAGAGCAAAAACTATTAAAACAAGTATTAAAAGACTTTGAGGCACAGCATCCAGGTATCAAGGTAAGGTATGAGGTTATCTCTGACCAATACATGGATGTAATTAAAACCCGCTTAGTTGGCGAAGCCGCACCTGATGTCTTCTATTTGGATGCTCTTGAGGCTCCTTTCCTCATGAGTCAGAATGTCCTAGAACCATTAGATGCTTATATTACTTCCGATTTTGACTTATCTGACTTTGAAGAAAATTTAATTAATAGCTTTAAGTACGATCACCAGATTTATGGTTTACCCAAAGACTATTCCACATTAACACTGTTTTATAACAAAAAAGCATTTACCGCCGTAGGTTTGACTAGTCCCCCTAAAACTTGGGATGAGTTGCGTACCTACTCCAAGCAATTGACAACAGACAAAAATCAAGACGGTAGAATTGACCAATACGGTTATGGAGTAATTCCGGAGTTAGCGCGTCAAGCTTACAAAATAGGAGCTTTTGGTGGGCAACTAGTAGACGAAAATGGTTATGCAACCTTTGCCTCTGCAGCTGGTTTGAAAGGATTGCAATTAGTAGTAGAGCAGTATCAAAAAGAACGTTCTTCTGCTCAAAAATCTGACGTTGGAACTAACTCAGGTAGTGAAATGTTCGGTCAAGGCAAAGTGGCAATGGTGATTGAGGGTAACTGGGCTATTCCATTCCTCAAAGAAACTTTTCCCCAGTTAGAGTTTGCTACCGCAGAAGTACCATCTATTAATAATAAAAAAGGCACAATGGTTTTTACGGTTGCCTACGTGATGAACAAACAATCACAGCACAAAAGCGAAGCTTGGCAGTTAATTTCCTATCTTACGGGTAAAGAAGGCATGGAAAAGTGGACAGGAACAGGCTTTGCTTTGCCCACACGCAAATCAATAGGACAGAAATTAGGCTATGACAAAGATCCGTTGCGATCGCCATTTTTAGCAGGAGTTGACTATGCGATGCCGTGGCAAGCAGGTAAATATCCGGCAGCAATTATGAACAGCTTTGATAACCAGTTTGTCAGCGCTTTGTTGGGGCAGCAACCACTACAGCAGGCGATGCAGCGAGCGCAGCAAGAAGCGAATAAGTTGATAAAGGCGATGGAGTAATTAAGTAATTAACCCCTTTCTCCCAAATTTTGCAGAAGGGGAGGTTCACTTCACCAGATGCTGTTTGTTCCAAAACGCGCTTCTTCCACGGCAATGGATGTTTCTCATTAGAGCAACCAATTACCATAGATAATCATGCAAGATCCATCCCTACAGCAAATGGTATGGGATGAGGCGGAGGTGTACGATTGTGTATCAGCTAAGAAGGCAACAGCAAAAAGCCAGGTGGAAGATAAAAGAAGACTTGCCTGGGTATTTGTTCATGTTGCCTGCGATTCTAGTTTTAGGAACTTTTGTAGTCTTACCAATTATTTGGGCTGTTTTCCTTTCTCTCCATAAAGTGCAGCTTCTCGGCGGTATTGAATACGAATTCATTGGTTTTCGCAACTTCACGCGCCTATTTGAAGATGAACGGGTGTGGATTGCTCTCAAAAATACAGCCCAATACGTTGCTATTGTGGTGCCAACACAGACTGTCTTGGCGTTAGTTCTGGCTGTTACTCTCAATTCTGGCATTCGTGGCAAAAACTGGTGGCGCATCCTTTATTTTTTGCCTACAGTTACTTCTTCTGCTGTCCTCACGCTGATTTTCATGTGGATTTATAACACCAATGGGCTACTCAATGATGTTCTCGCTTTTTTAGGATTGCCTACTTACAACTGGTTGGGCGATCCTGCTGTGGCACTAAAAGGCATTATGATTATGAACATTTGGTCAACTGCACCGTTTTATATGGTGATTTACCTGGCGGCATTGCAGGATATTCCCCAAACTCTCTACGAAGCGGCAGAATTGGACGGTGCTAACGGTTGGCAAAAGTTTATACACATTACGATTCCTATCCTCAAACCCGTTACCTTCTTTGTTGTAGCTATGGGAATCATTGGTACATTTCAGTTATTTGATCAGTCTTATATCTTTTCTGGTGGCACGGGCGGGCCGAATAATGCCACTCTGACCGTAGTTTTACTAATATATCAAGCTGTATTTCGGAACTTGCAAATGGGATATGCAGCCGCGATCGCCTTTTTGTTAGCAGTAGTCATAATTACTATCACATTGATTCAGCAGCGATTGTTCGGGGGCGAAAAAGTGTGAAAAATTTATCTCGTGTCTCTTGGCTGAAAGTACTGCTGTACATCGTACTGACACTGTATGCAATTATTACCCTTATTCCCTTTTTGTGGGCGCTTTCAGCATCCTTCAAACCCCTATTTGAAATTGTTAGCGGTGAATCCAATTTTTTGCCCAAGAATTTCACTTTTGACAACTATAAGCAAATCTTTCTACAAGAACCGTTGTTTCTGCGCTGGCTATTCAATAGTGTCGTGATTGCTGTTAGTGTTACTGTTTTAAACTTGCTGTTCAATTCAATGGCTGGTTATGCCCTTGCAAGGCTACGCTTTCGGGGTAGACATTTTTGGTTCTTGCTAATTTTGGCAGTTCTAGCAGTACCAGCGCAGATAACACTGATTCCAACATTTTTGATTTTGAAAGTCTTTGGCTGGCTAAATTCCTATCAAGGCATGATTATTCCCAGCATGGTTAATGCCACCTTCATTTTTATGATGCGGCAGTTTTTTATTAATTTTCCGAAAGAACTTGAAGAAGCTGCTGCCCTTGATGGTTTAACTCCCTTTGGTATTTTTTGGCGGATTGTTCTACCTCTAGCAAAACCTGCGTTAGCAGCACAGGCAGTTTTTGTGTTCATGGGTAGTTGGAATAATTTTTTGTTACCTGTGGTGATTTTATTTGATCCAGAAATGTTTACTTTGCCTTTAGGTTTGAACTCTTTTAAAGGTCAATATATTAGCTATTGGAACTATATTATGGCAGCTTCAATGGTTTTCACTTTGCCAGCGTTGGCTATCTACGCCTTTTTTAATCGATATTTTATTCATAGTGTTACTTTTACGGGTGGGAAGGGTTAAAAATTAAATAGTTTCAATTCTTTCTAGTCGGGATTGCTCTCTTTACAGCAGAAAATTTTTTATTAAAAAACCGCCAAGATGCAAGAACGCAAAGGTTTAGGAAAGTTTCAATCCCTAATAGGGAGTAAGAAAAATTTCAACTCGCTCTTTTCGCCTTATGTCAATAGAAATCGAGCCATTTTTTCCGAAACTGATTTTCCAACACCTACCCATCCGCGCATTCAGTAAAGAAAAGTAAATAAAAATTACCGCAAGGGCGCACTGGCTCCGCAACGCGCTGCCTCCCGTACAGTAGTTAGGGGTTGGTTGTCCCCGTTTCCCCCTGTCTTTGCGTCCCCTTCCGCGTCTTTGCTACTCCTTACCTCCTCAAAAGTAGTTAGGGCGACAAATTGCCCTCTTAACGTGATATTTGTATAACAGCGACTCAATCTTTAATTCTGTAAGTTAACAAGTAGCATGGGTTGTGCAGACCTATCAATTGCGGAGATAGCGGCAGACTACAGGGTGACTGTAGCCAAAGTGCTTTCTATACGCAAACCACCGGGAATTGCCTATCAAAACCAAAAGTCCGTTTGGCGTTTGAGGATACAAAGGCAATCATTTCCCACATTTTGTCCAAAATACGTCCAAACGCTACTAGCGAATCTGTCAGGTGAAACTAAATTTACCTGACCAACTGCACATATCACAAAAACAGTTAGCAGTCAATAGTTTAATAATTCGCAGTTAGCAGTTAACAACAGAAGATAGAGGATCGCAATTTTAGCTGTGTTGAGCGTCAAAATCTTTAAGGGGAAAGATGTTTAGAAGACTGATTGGCATTTTTGTCGCTACTGTATTACTGACGTTTCAGTTTGTTGTCAGTGATGCATCGGCAGTAGAACTTGATAAAGCAACCCGTACAGTGAAATTAAATGAAAAGGGTAACGAGGTTGTACTGAGTTTAAAACAAGTCCAAGAAGGTAAACGCCTATTTAACAATGTTTGCTCTCAGTGTCATCCTGGCGGTATCACAAAAACCAACCAGAACATAGGACTTGATCCTGATGCTCTGGCTGGGGCAACACCACCCCGTGACAATATCGAGGCACTAGTGGACTATATGAAAAATCCCACTACTTATGATGGGGAAGAGGAAATTGCCGAATTACACCCCAGCATCAAGAGTGCTGATATCTTCACTGAAATGAGAAATCTCTCTGATAATGACTTGAAGGCGATCGCCGGTCATATCCTTCTACAGCCGAAGATTCAAGGTGAAAAATGGGGCGGCGGTAAGATTTATTACTAAAGCCGATTTTGCCTAATAGTCATTTGTGATTTTGTCATTCGTCAGTAGTTAGCAGTCCAAAATATTTGGTCTGCTGACTATAGATTTATGACTCTTCTGCCAACCGTAAGAT
This sequence comes from Chlorogloeopsis sp. ULAP01, assembly GCF_030381805.1. NCBI lineage: Bacteria > Bacillati > Cyanobacteriota > Cyanophyceae > Nostocales > Chlorogloeopsidaceae > Chlorogloeopsis > Chlorogloeopsis sp. ULAP01. The sequence continues at coordinate 526,217 of NZ_JAUDRH010000003.1, read as the reverse complement.
GGGCATTTTTCACAACCTACAAATAAAGGTTTGAGGAAAAATAGGCAATGTCTACCATAGAAAAATCTTCTGTCGTGTGCGATCGTTAATACCACTTGCTTACTTTCCAATTTTGCAAACATTGACACTTGCAGAAAAAATTATCGTTTCAAACTATTTAGTAGATATTGCTAATTTTTCAACTTTTTGCTATGAATTGCCCGTTGTTTTTTTTAAAAAACTAGTATCTACGACATATTGTCATATTTCGGCTTGATTTTATCTAAAATGAATAAGGGAAAATAAAACCTGTTATTAGGAGAAAGCCATGAAATTGATTGCTGCAAGTTTGCGGCGTTTGGGTTTAGCTGTTCTAACAATTCTTTTAGTTGTTGGCAGCTTTGCTATTTTCACTCCCAATGCAGCGGCTGACACATACACTGTAAAATTGGGTAGCGACAAAGGAATGCTAGCTTTTGAACCATCAAAATTGACAGTGAAGCCAGGCGACACAATCAAATGGGTGAATAATAAAGTTCCCCCCCACAACGTTGTATTCGATCCTGCTATGTCCAAAAGTACTGACGTAGCCAAGTCTTTGTCTCATAAGCAGTTGTTGATGAGTCCCGGACAAGAGTTTGAAACCACAATCCCAGCAGACGCTGCTAAGGGTGAATATACCTTCTACTGCGAACCTCATCGCGGCGCTGGTATGGTTGGTAAACTCACTGTCGAATAACACAGAATGGCACTGTTGACATAAAATATTTTCCTTATTATATAGAGGAAATTTGCCAAAATTAACTTGCTTATCTTAGTATTGTGCTTTATTACACTTCTAGGAATTGCAAGTAAAAGTAGATATCGGTAACGAGTCTTAATTCTCACCACCTATGATTTTCAATATGTAAAGTGGTGAGATGATGAATGGACTCGTTGCCAGCAATTGCGAGCAACTTGACTGAAATATAAAATTTAGATTGCAATCCGCCTTTTCTTCTCAAATAAACAAGGGTTGGCAGTTAGCAAAGGTAAATTTAGCTCCAACTTGAAAGCTTTTAGCAGCAATAGAATATTACTGGAGATATTTGCCATCTGCTAGAAGCTTATTGCAAGGAGAATAGCTTGAAAATATTTTTATTCATCCTATTGTTTGCGATCGCCCTATTCAGTTTTATATTTATTGATCCAGTAGTAGCAGCCGAAACATCAAAGGCTGCTAAAATTTTTAGTTCTAACTGTGCTTCTTGTCATATAGGTGGTGGTAATATCCTCATTACCGAGAAAACCTTAAAAAAAGAGGCTTTACAGAAGTATTTGGAAAATTACAATCTCAATTCCATTCAAGCGATCGTCCACCAAGTGCAGAATGGTAAAGGCGCAATGCCTGCTTTTAAAAGCAAGTTGAATGAGCAAGAAATTAATGAGGTAGCAGCTTACGTTTTTCAAAAAGCAGAACAAGGATGGTAATAGAAGGCAGAGAGCAGCGCGTTGCGCGGGTTCCCCGCGTTGTAGCGACTGCCCAGAGACAGAGGGAAGATGGGGAAGAATTTACTTCCATCACTCCCTCATCTCCATCACCTCCCTCAACTCCCTTTCTCGTTGCTCCCTTCGGGTACTCTAACGAGAACCCGCTTCGCGTGTACGCAGTCGCCTGCGGAGGAGGACAGTTCGTTGCCAACAGAAGCGCCGTGCGGGGGTTTCCCCCGTTAGGGCGACTTCGAAGGGTTTCCCCCGTTGTAGGAACTGTCCGTTGGAAACCCTACTAAGAACGCTGTCTCACCGTGTCTCCGTGTCCCCGCGTCAATTTCCTAGCCCCTAGCCCCTAATTAGAGCCTTGTCTGTCATTCTTGACTTGACGCAGCTTATTGATGAGGTTTTTATCTGTCTCCTGAGCAGAGCTAGACTGATTTTGAATGATTGGTGGCTGAGTCACTGGTTGAGTAGTGGCTTGTGGTGTTGCTGAAGACTGATTAACTGTTACTGGCTGCCACTGTGGTGATGGTTTTGCAATGGTTTGTGGTGCTGGTGAAGAAGGCTGATTAATTGTAACTGGCTGCCACTGTGGTGGTAATTTACCAGGAGTTTGCTGTGAACTGCCGCCTGCTTGCTGCACCTGCCCAGTAGGTAATTTTTCCTGGGGCGATCGCAAACCTTGTTGTTCATTATTTAATGGTTGTGTATCCCTAATTTGCAATGGTGCTAATTTCTGGGGAAGCACGACAGGTGGTTTTGGAGAGGCAGTGGCTTGAGTTGTGTCACTATTGGGGTTAAAAGACAAGCTAAATGGATAATATTTGGGCTTACCATTTGCCTGTACAGGATTGCTTTGGAAATATTGTCTGAAGTATTCTCTTGTGGCTGTCTTCAGTTCAGATGAGACTGAATTATCCAAAAAATCTATAGTTTCGACTTTTCCTTCACTGTCTATTACTAAACCACCTTCGATTTTGCCTGCTTGCCCTTGTTGAGCATTGACTGTTTCTTTAATAGGTTGCTTAGTTTCAACATTGGGATATTGCTGCTTGACTTTTTGAAACTGCTCTACAAAGGTAGTAGTTTTAGCCAGCAGTTGTTCTGTTCCTTGGGATGTTGACGGCGACTGCGCTGTCTTTGGTACTGATATCTCCTGCCACTGGGGTAGGGTTGTTCCTGCTAAAGCTAACTGATCTCCAACTTGGGGGATGGGAGCAATAGGAGCTACAAATTCCTGAGTTTGAGGAACTGCTGATGGTGTTGGTGGGGTAGTAGTGTTAGCAGGTACAGGTGATGGAGTATTTGGTAAATCTGTTGGGATATTAGCAGCCTGTAGTTCTGGCAAATTTCCAGGTAAGACTGGCTGAGACGGAGTTGAGGTTGAGGGAAGGGATTGGGGTTGCCCTAAAGGGATTTGGTTTTGTAAATTAGTAACTTCGCCGTAATTTACACGAGGAATGGATGGAATAGAAGTTTCACTTCTGCCTTGAGGTATGCGAACATACTGGTTTTGAGGCAAAGAAACAATATTTAGGTTATCAGGAGACAACGGTATAGTCGGTAATGGTTCCTCTACAAGAGGTGCCGATGGCTGTGGAGGTAAAACCGTTGGCTGAGTAGCAAAGCTGGGAAAAGGTGGTACTTCCGATGCCACAGGAACTTGCGATTGCAGGGTGATTTCTGATTGTGGTGGAAGTTGTGGCTGCTGGATTGTCTCAGCCATATTTGTTTGTGGCAGACGGTTTTGTTCAGCCTGATTTAATTCAACAAGTCCAACCGTTCTTGGAGAAGATGTTGCTTCTTTTAGTTTGGATTGCAGTGGCACCAACGGTAAGATGAACGCAATTGCACCGTGAATACCAACAGAGGCGAGAGCTGCTATTCCAGTCGGCTGGCTGAGGAAGTCTGGTATATTTTTTAGTACAGAGACGTATGACATAATTGTTTATCGTTCACTCGGCTTGGTTGCTGTTGATTAGGAATTTTTATTTTTAAAAAATATTTTATGAATCGGTAATTGCGTTCTTCTACCAATAATAACTTCCTGTTCTAGAACAGAAAACAGGAAAATTGCCAGTTCTAGATGTGGTTAATCTTTCAAAATGACCATATTGTACTCAAAAATTAGAGTTGTAAACACTCTCATTGAAAAAATAATTCATTTTTGATATTTTATTTTCTTTTTTGTACAACTAGCAGCGAAAAATAGTGTAGTTTCAGGCTTGGGCGATCGCGTAGCTCGGTATAGACAACCATATCAGGTAAGGTGGCTTTTTCGACAACCCAGCTATTTTCTAGTAGATTCCTCTGCTGTAAAACTTGCCACACTTGCTCATATACTGAACTGACTTTCATCAGTACCACAACATCAGCCCAGTCTAAAACTGTCTCTAACTCCGCAACTGTATATATTGCAGGTAGTACTACCAATCGCTGTTGGCGCATTGTCAAAGGTAATCCTAGTACTGCCGCCGCCGCCATTGGTGAACAAACTCCAGGTATAAATTGTACTTCTACTTCTGGATGTAGCTGTTGCAATGTCTGTGCTAAATAAGTAAATGTGCTGTAGAAACTTACATCTCCTTCACAGGCAAAAGCCACATCTTGACCGATTTTTAAATATTGCCACACTTGTTCGGCTGCTACTTGCCATGCTTGCGTTAAAACTATTAGATCTTGGACATAAGGGAAAGTCAAAGCTAACTGTATTTGCTGTGAACTTAACCACGGTGTCACTATTTGCTGTGCTATTCCCGATTTACCCTGCAATCCAGCCGGAAACGCCACCACTGGTGAATTTTGCAGCAGGCGTAGCCCTTTAACTGTAATTAATTCTGGATCGCCTGTCCCAACACTGATACCGTAAAGAATACCGTTTGTCACTGCTACTTACGTATAAGTTATATATTTAAATTTTTGCTGACAAATCCAAAATTAAAAATGCCATTACCAACAGTTATTTTGCCTGGATACTTAGAAAGCGCGATCGCTTATCGCCAACTACAGCAATCCTTACAACATTCTGGCTTTCCTACGGTGATTGTGCCACTGCGACGGCGTGACTGGATAGTCACTCTCGGAGGCAGATCGGTTACACCTATTTTGCTGCAACTAGATAAAACGGTAAAGCAAATACTACAGCAATATAATACTTCTCAGATTAATTTGATCGGTCACTCAGCAGGAGGTTGGCTATCTCGCATTTATTTGGGTGAAAAACCTTATTTGGGACGTAATGAAGTTAATTCATCCCTTTGGGAAGCTCATTCGGTGGTTGCAACTTTGATTACTTTGGGTACACCACATATAAGTCAAGAACGTTGGACACGCTGGAATTTAGATTTTGTCAATAATAATTATCCTGGAGCATTCTACAAAAATGTTCGTTATGTTTGTGTCGCTGGCAAAACAATTTTTGGCGAAAAACGCCGGGGAAGTTGGTTAGCGTACAGTAGCTATCAACTAACCTGCGGCAAGGGTAACACTTGGGGAGACGGAATTACTCCCATTGAAGCTGCTCATTTAGAAGGAGCAGAAAATATCGTGATTGAAGGTGTCAAACATTCTCCTAGAAGCCCTCAAAATTGGTATGGTTCACCAGAGGTGTTAAAAGTTTGGGTGCAGTATCTGGCTTGAAAATAAGGCAGAGGGCAGGGGGCAGAAGGGAAGAGGAGGGGGAGATGCGGAAGATGGGGAGAGAGAAAGACAAGGGGACAAGGAGAGTGGGAGATGCGGAAGATGGGAAAGCTGGGGGAGTGAGGAAATAACCACTATCTACTAACCATTAACCATTAACCAATGACTAATGACAATTTTATCTTTTCACCCAATCAGGTGATATCTACTGGGTGAAGTGCGATCGCTATTGACAGATTTAGATTAGAAATCCTGCGGAATTTAGGACGTATTACCATGTTTTTGTTGATTTTCAACACTGGCGGCAAAGACTGGATTCCACATAATTCTAGTGCTGAATTAGAGTCCGAACTCAAGAGGATTTCTAGACACCGTCGTACAGCCTCCCAAGTAGCAGAAGATTTGCAGCGCATTCGAGAAAACTATTATTTAGAATTCAAAGGATTGTAGGGGACAAATAAAGAAGGGAGAAGGGCAGACAACAAGAGTGATAAAAAGTTAACTACTAAATAGAGACGCGCTATGGTGCGTCTCTACTTACTACTGTACGGGAGCCAGCGCGCCCTTGCGGGTTAAGCGCGTCGAGTGCGACTGTCGTGCGGGTTTTGCTAATTAGATCAACTTCCAAACCCGCTCCTACTAACCACTAACTAATAGCTAATAAATATTAATCATAGCCTTACTTTGCAAAAGTCCACTCCAATGTTTTGATTGGTGCAACTTGCAGTGCTTGCGAGAGTTCGGCACTACTGTCAAATTTTAATTGCTCTAGGTAGGTAGCTTCTACTTTAACTGTGAATTGTTCTTCTAAGAAAGGCCAGGGTTTAACAGTTACATTATTATCACTATTTTGGATTACATCATAACGATTACCGTCAGGTAAAGTAGCAATTTCTAGAGCGCGTTCACCAACAGGTAACTGACGTTGGCAAAGGATGAGTGACAAGCGATCGCACCATTGAAAAAAGGCATAAGCTTCGGCAGCATCATCTTTTGTAATATTCAATTCCTGACGCCATTGCTGTTGGTGTTGTAATTGTTCATCCAAAAAGTCATCCAATTCTGATGACTCTCCCCGCTTGCCCTCAAGTAAAAAGCTCATGTGCATAGAAATAAGCATTGCTACCCATCTACCCCGATAGCGAGCATTTTGTACTAGTTTCTGCATTTTTGGCAGATGAATTTCGGAATCGAGGGTAAAGTCTAGTGGTGCGCCAGCTTCGGTAATGTTCTTCTCTTCCCATTCTTTTTCCAAGTCATCGTGATGGGAAATGGCTGCAACAGTCTCTAGCCAACGCACCGGGCGTTTTTTAGGGTGCCAATGCCCGGCTATTTGGGCAGCTAGCAAAGCATGAGCGCGATGGTAAATTACTTCCCAACCCCTTTCGTCTTGGTTAACGATCATGAATCAGCCTCAGTCATTCGTGTAATATGAGTTAGCCTTCCTTATGCTGCATAACTTGTGGCTGTAAATTCATCTTCCGATCGTACGAAAAAGATGCGCCGTTATGAATAATTTGACGCCTAAAAACTGGATATTCATCAAACAGCGACTCACTCCTTACCTATTTTTGCTACCTGCTTTAGTTATCTTGGTATTAACCGTATTTTGGCCTGCATTGCAAGCTTTTTACCTCAGCTTTACTCGTTACGAATATGATTTAACTCAGATACCACAATGGGTAGGCTTTGCTAACTTCCGCCGCTTATGGGGTGATCCTGTTTTTTGGCAAACTTTAGGAAACACTGTTGTGTATCTGGTAGGTGTAGTGCCAATTTTGGTAATTGCTCCCTTGGCACTGGCGATTCTGGTAAATCAGAAACTACGGGGTATGCATTGGTTTCGGGCTGCATACTATACTCCTGTTGTTATTTCGATGGTAGTGGCAGGAATTGCTTGGCGATGGTTGTATGCAGAAAATGGACTACTCAATCAGCTTCTTAAAGGTATTTTTCCAGAAGGAATTCCGTGGCTAACCAGCCCTCGTTTTGCATTGTTTAGTGTTATGGCTGTTACCATCTGGAAAGGATTGGGCTATTACATGGTGATTTATCTAGCTGGGTTGCAATCAATACCTGCTGATATCTATGAAGCAGCAGCAATTGACGGTTCTGATGGTGTCCGTAAACACTGGGACATCACCGTACCTTTAATGAAACCATATCTCGCTCTGGTAGCAGTTATTTCTGCGATATCAGCGACTAAAGTTTTTGAAGAAGTGTATATTATGACACAAGGTGGGCCACGCAACAGCTCAAAAACAATAGTCTACTATTTGTACGAACAAGCATTCAATAACTTGGAAATTAGCTATGCCTGTACTATTGGGCTGGTGTTATTTTTGATAATTTTAGGGTTATCAGTTCTGCGATTATCGGTTAGTGGTGTGAATACTTAGCTTTTTTAAACGCAGAGGTACGCGGAGTCAGCGCGGAGGGGCGCAGAGCCTTTATGAATTTAATTCGTTATGAACTTGTGAAATACTGTAGTTAGTCAGACATCTATATGATTTAATCACACAAGGAATCACCTAGCTTCAGCGTCTCTAACCCCCTATTCACAGGTGAGTTTTATTTGACTAATCTAATTTTGTAAGAAAGCAGGCGATCGCTTCTTACACTATACACTGTTAAGATAAAAGTGCTTTTTATCATACGTGTTTAAAGTTTTTTACTACTATAGTTAGAAAACTTCAGTATTATTTCCGTATAGTTATTCCAAAATTTAAATAACAAGTCTATTTCTTTACCAATTTAAGTAAATATCACAGGCTAGGAACTGTTAAATTAAATTCATGCTGATATTTTCAGAGATGCATATATATTAGCAGCATTTCCAGCATCTACCTTTACAAGTGAAATTTCAAGGAAGTATTAAACTCAAAAATTTTAGTTTTATTGTCAAAACAGATGTTAACTAATCTTGATTTAATTCGAGAATTTATTAAGCTATCTATTCAGCGCAAAGAAGTATTATTGGCCAATCAAATTTTAAAAGCTGAAACAGTTTACAGCAGTAACAATTTGGCGGCAAAAGCAGAAGGAACGATTGTTACCACAAAGTTTGATGATGCATCTACGTCATTCTTAATTAAAGCTAATTCAACTCACTGGGAATTAATAAATCAGGTATTAGCCGAATATAACTTTATTCTCACAGGCAATATAGATCATCGTGGTTTTTATCAGTATCAATACTGCCAAGCACCAGAAGGCTATCAAATGCATTGCAGCAAGGCGGTTGTTTTATGGCGATCTTGGTGGAAACATCGCAAGTATGTTTTGGGTAGAGGAATTCCCTTAGAACTTCTCATCCGCATACGCCATGCCAAACGACATACGTGGTATCCTATCAAAGATTTAATTATTAGTGATGGAGTTCTTTACATCAAAACCTTAGGAAGTGAGATTGCAGTTCACTCAGACGATCTAATCACCTGGTTGAGCAAAGTTGAAGATCCTTCTCAAACTCAAGCCTAATTTTCCATATCAGATCTCCTGGAAGCGGAAAAAACTCAACCCTTTAACTAAGTAGCCCTGGCTGATCTGCGTACACCAATAACGAATGAAAAAACTTTCTTCCCTTCTGCCTTCCGCCGTCTGCCCTCTGCCTTCTACTTAAAACCTATCTTCATACTCTAGTACTGCTCGATTGTCACCAGATAAATCAGTAGAAGTACGTAGGCGTAATTCAGGATTGAGGCGGTAGTTAATGCCAAATTGAGGAGGTTTATCACTTGTCAAAATTTTAAGCGCAGAAACAGAAAAACTACGGGAAACATCAACCCCAGCTTCCATCGCCAAATCCACCGAAGAAGTATTTTTCTTGGTTGTGTTTGTGTCATCAAAAGTGATAGTGGGAAACAGACGTAGTTCGCTCAAACCAAAAGCATTGCCAATTTGGTTAAATGTTCGCTGAAGATTCAAAGCCGAACCAGCTAAGTTGACAAGTCCTAGTGTAGTATCACCGCGTCCAAATGTTTCCACAAAACTACCTCCAAGCAAGGCTACTATTTCTGTTTGACTGCGAGAAGGATTGCTTGTTAATTCTAAATGTTGGTTGAGTTGACTAGCTGGCCCATCAATTATAGCTTCTACACGAACCGTATTTACAGGATCAAAAGTTGTAATAATCCCATCGTTAATTTCTGAAGATACAGATGAACTAGTAACTTGTAAAGGATTTGCGTCTAAAACACTGGCAATTAAGCGAATATCCAAGTCAGGATTTTGATTGCCTCTAAAAGTAGCTGTATGCTCATAACCACGAGCAAGATTAAATTGGGTAGTAAATAAATTTACATCTCCATTGCGCAATCTAATCGTTCCTTCAGGTTCTGGTTTATTTAGGGAGCCATTAACGCTGAGAGAGCCAGTAGCTTGAAAACTGAGAATCGGTGGCAGGGCTATTTCTACATTCTTGCCCAGTAAGATTTGTAAATCGTCTAAACGTGTCGCTGCATTTCCACCATTAGATTTCTCTTGCTTGATTGCTTTTAAAAGCGCACTTTCTTCATTATTATTGGCATTAGCAACAGCGTTTGCAGATTCTGTCAGTAAAACTTGACCGTCAGATAACTTGAGATTACCACCAATAGCCGGATTTAGAGCAGAACCAGTAATCAGCAAGTCTCCGCTCACGCCTCCTTCATACCTGCCCTTCAGATTCACTGCTAACTGATTCAGGGAAACATTGAGAGGATTGTCTATTGACTGTTGTGAGTTACTGAAAACGGGTATCTCCCCTTGAGCAATGATGTTACCTTTGCTAAATTTGCCTTGAAGACTTTCTACTTTGATCCGGTCAAAATTAAACTCTAATTTTCCTGTTACATCTGTGAGCTTTTCTGGCAGAGCCTGAGCCGCAAAAGTAGCTCCCTTAACAGTAGCAATACCCTTTAGCACTGGCTGTTCTGTTGTTCCGCTTACTGTCAAGTTTACATCTCCCTCGCCTTTCTCAAACGCGACTTGGTCAGTTAATAAGTTTAATACTGCCAATCCTTCATTTTGAACTTTGACATCCAAACTGACTTGATTGTGATCTGGCATGACAGAAGCAAAAGGCAATTTGTAGGGAAGGCTACCAGTGATAGTAACTGGTTCCGAGCCAGAAACCATCACATTACTACCAAAATTTAAGCGCCCATTGTTATAGCTAAAGCTAGCATTTGCTGACTCTATTCCCTTCTGGTTCAGGGTTCCATCTGTGATGTACAATTCTCCTCTGGCTTGGGGATTGGCTGTACTACCTGCTAATGTTGCTGTGGCGTTGATATTACCTGTTAAACCAACAGGCAGTTTGACATAATTATTCAGTAGTTGGAGAGGAAGATTTGTGACTCGCAGTTGTCCAGATTGTTCTGTACCGCCAATATTACCAGTAAAGGCTATTAGCCTGTTATTTGATTCGAGACGCAAAGGTAGTAATGTCAGTACACCATTTTCAAAACTGCCTTGGGCGATCACCTGATCTGCTGTGTAAAGTCGCTCTGGTTCGTCTTCTCGTCCCCAAACAAAATTTTGACCTTTGAAGTTAAACTTTACTGTCATTTTGTTAGCAGTGGCTGTATCAACGGCAACTTCACCATTGAAACTTCCTTTTAAATCTGCTAAATCTGGTACGAAAGAAGCATCGCGACGTTGTTGTTGCTGCTGTGCTAACAATGCCTCAATTTCTGAAAAACGCTGGATTTGAGTTAGTAAGGGTTGATTTGCTAAACCAACTGACACTGTTTTCAAGTCACTGGCGCTGCCATAGCTTGGTGTAGTGACACCACGTTGAAAGTCTTTGATATCGAATAACTGCAATACTGTTAAAACGTCTTGGATTTGACCTTGGCTAACTGTTAATTTACCTTGAATTTGGGGTTTTGCAGCTGTTGGTGCAAAAGTACCAACCATAGCGTAACGGCTATTTCCTCTAATAAAGGCACTATCGCGCAGAGTTACCTTGCCATCTTCATAACGAAATTGAGCTGACAAGCGATCGCCACTGATGCGAGCTAGTTGTGGTTGAGCGATCGCAATATCTCCTGCCGTTGCCCAAGTTTTTTGATTAATTTGTAGATTTCCCGATAACAACCCTGCAACCTTACCAGCACCCAAAAAAGTGGTAGCAGGCACATCTACATTCAAAACTGTCAAGGGAAAATTTTCTAGTTTAGCCACCAAATTATCGCCCTGTACTGTTCCAGTTGCAGAAGCTTCCTGCCATTTCACAGCAAAAGCAGTGGGACGATTATTTGCATCTAAGTTGAAGGCAAGTTTATCACGCGTACCTGAGACATTCAAATTTAAACCTTGTCCCTGCACAGACTGAATATTTCCAGTTAATACTGGCTCAAAAGCAAATTTATTTACTGCTAAATTCCTCAGTGCAAGTGTTCCTAATAAATTGGGTGTAGACAGTTTTCCAGTAATTTGCCCGCTAAAATCAGCTTTACCTGCTAAATCAACTGCATTAGGTAACTTGATAGGTAATTTATTTAAATTGTAATTTTTTGCTTGGATATTAAGAGCTAAACCAGTAATTTCCGGTGCAATGCTCGAATTGGCTTTGGTTAATATATAGCCATTAGCGTTTAAATCACGAGCTGTTGCTCGTTGAATCAGCAGCTTTTCTCCATCCCAGCCAATTTCTGCTGTTAGTTGTTCTTCAATACCAGCGATACCCTGAGAAAACTGTAACTGACCGATCGCCCGCAAATTCTGTAGAGAGGCAAATATTTGTGTCTCTAAATTTCCGGCAACTTGGATTTTGCCGCCCAATTTACCTTGCAACTGCTCGGAGAACTGATTTAATTTTACACCATTAGCATTAACTACAGCTTGATAGCGACCGTTTGCCAATTGGATGTTTGTAGCAGTAATTGTGCCATCAGCTACATTCAACTGAGCTTGTCCTTTCGCTTGAATAGCTTGTGGCTGGAATGATTCCAAAGAACCTGCGATATTTAACTGACCTTTTAGTTTTCCTTGAAATTGCTGAGGCAATTGTGCTAATTGTTGCATATGTACGTTATTTGCTTGCAACTGGGCTTGATAAATACCATCAGCCAATTGAATATTTGAAGCGGTAATCGTGCCACCACTTACCGCTAAACTTGCTGAACCACTGCCTTGTAAAGTTTTAAGGTTGAAAGCATCTGTATTACCTGAGATTTGAAGCTTACCCGCCAATGTCCCCTGTAATGCTGGGGGAGACTTTTTCAACAGACGCCCCAGCCGCACGCCGTTTGCTACAAGTTGAGCAGAAAAGCTTTTTTCTCCCAGTTGAATTTTAGAAACTGCTACCGTACCATCTGCAACTTGAACTTTAGCGTTTTGAGTGTCAATGCTGGCAATTTTGAAGGGAGCGGAGGTGCCTGAGAGGATGAGACGACCGTTCAAGTTAGCATGATTGAGAGATACATTTTGCAGTTGGCTAGGGTTGATGAAGCGTTCTAGTTGTATCTTGGAAGCATCAGCTACAGCTTGCCAGCGCTCTTGATTCCAGTTGCCAGCAGCCACCAACTTGCCACCACCTACGCTCACAGCCACATTGCGGAAAGATAAACTACGATCATCCTTCACAACCACTTCACCAGTTGTGGGATACTGGGCTTGATTAGCTCGAAATTGCACCACTGTTTGGACGTTATCAGTAGTACCAGTCAGTTTAGCTGTAGCGGAGACAGTGCCTATTTGGAACGGAGTTTTGGAGTTGTAAAGGGAGGCGATCACATCTCCCGGAATATTCTTTGCCGTTAAATTAAAATTTAATTGAGGAGTTGTGCCAAGCTCAACTGTACCAGTACCCCCAATCTCACCACCGAGTTTTGTCTGTCCTTGAATATCTTTAAATGTAATTACAGCTGCTGTCGGCGAATATTCAAACTTACCCTTGACGCTATTAAAGTCAACTTTGTCGATGCGAGCAGGCTTGCTCGTGGTCACTGTACCTGAAAGAATAGGATTGGTGGGTTCTCCAACCAACTGCAAATCTGCTTTTACCTCCCCAGCTACAGGTACGGGCAGTTTCAGCTTGAGAGTTTCTTGAGCAGCCTCTGTACTGACTGCATTGACACGCCCTGCCAGCTTGTAACCAGTTCTAGTGTCGATCATGCCATTAGTTACCAGTGGTACTTTACCGTAACTTGTGACAATATTATCTAGCTTGACTTCCGTCTCTTGAAAGCGAAGTGTTCCTTGTGAATTTATAAATGGTTGTGGTACACGAGGAACTTGAGCCTGAACATTTTGCAAACCAACACTACCAAATAATAAAGGCGGTTGATTTTGCCTCAATTCGGCTTGCATATGCAAGTCGCCATTTACCTTGCCAGCCTGAAATGCCAGTGGTAATTTAATCAGGCGAGTAACATCAGAGGCTAGCAAGTCTTGCCCCCGCACTTTTAAATTAGTTGCCAGTGTCTTCGGGCGGATATTTCCTTGCAAAGAAAGGTTACCACCAGTATTTGCCTTCCCTACTAAATCAAACTTGATCAATTCATTACTTTCTAATAATTGAGCAGTTCCATTTATTTGCGAAAATGCCACTGCCGAGAAAAAACCAGGAGGAAATACAGATTGGATTGTAGGGGAAGGTGTTTCTGGTTTGTTTTCTTGTGCTTTTCCAACTTTAAAATTTTTCTCTTGTTCTCTTCTCCATTGCTCATTTGGTACTAATGTCAACTGAGCATCGCGAAATCGGAGTTTATCTAACTCTGTTTGAATCAGTCCGCCTTTAGCTGGCTTTGCTAAAGTAGTAGTAGTCCAGCGTCCTTCTTCATCCTGCTCAATATAAACGTTCGGATTAACCAAAGTAACATCTAGCTTCAGATTGTGGGTAAAAAGTAACCGCAATGGATTAAAACCCACTTCTACAGTACCGACTGCAACATAGTCTGGATCTGTAGGTGTTGCCGGAATAGCTGAAGCCCCAAACTTTACTCCAGAGAGCGAAAATTCTTTCACTTCCCCCAGTTTGACAGGACGATTAAGTGTATTCGTCAGGCTTTTTTCTGCTAATGGTGTTAAATCTTTGTGAACAAAACTCCATAATCGCCAAGCACCCCCTACAAGTCCAAGTAGTAAAATTCCACCTAAACCAATGCCGCCACGGTTTAACATCAATAACCATAGACGCTTATTGGTGAGGGTTTGGGCTTGACACTTGGGATTTAGAGATTTACTCATTTGGTTTTACCGTTTACTAGTTGAGTTTGGCAAGCACACTAGTAGAATTCACTGACGCTATTAGCTGGCTACAGCTACGCCATTACCAGCATACAAACCTAATTTGGATTTGGACTTGGAGATTAATGACGAGCTAAAGTAGATTTTGTCTATGGTAGCTATAGCCTTGATTACCAATATCCAAAAAAATACGGCTGGGTTGTAAGTATCTTACTGATAAATCTAGAATTCTTTGCTCATTGTTTGATATTTTTATTTGTAAGCGATCGCTTCATATTACTTTAAAATCTGAGATTGTTAAAAACTGCTGACGAGCCTAAAAATCAGAAGATTCTGACTCCTGACTTCTGTTATGTGCTCAACAAGCATAAAAGGAATATAAACTTATCAACCTAATCTAATCTCTAAAATCCAAAATCGGTATACCGAGTAATACTGGAGAGGGTAAAAAAATTAAGACATCACCCAATGTATAAAGTTTACAAGGGCCAATGACAATAACCTCAAAAGCAAAAGGGTACTGAGGAAGGAACAGATGAGGGAGATAGGGAAGATGGGGAGGATGGGGAAGAGTTTACTCTTATCACTTCCTCCACTCCTTTTCCCTTGTCTCCACCTTTATCCTTCTCCTTGTCCAAGTCTTACCTTATGCCACGGTGCTCCTTGTTCGCCCGCAGGTGGCGAACTCACGCCTCCTCTGCCTCCAGCATAGCTGCCTTATTTTCACCCACCGCGATCGCGCTGTAGATCGTAAATAACCTTCTCGGCATACCAATCTATCGATTTGCCTGGATATTTTTGTTTTGCCTGGGTTAAAAGACGTGTTGCAGCATCTCTATCGTCATGCAGCAGGTTGATAAGTTTCTTTTGCAGTTTGCGGCTAGCCTGCTCAAGCCTAATGGTAGAAGTTTGTTGCTCTGCCAATGAAAAATTCTGTTGGCGGCGATTCCCTTTTTTACTCAACACAATGCCAGTGGCAACACCAGTTGCCACAACTGTTACTAACATGAGTGTGGAATTACTGCCTCGTCTTTCAGGTTCGTTAATCTGATTATTTACGGAACTAGCAACAGCAAGTTGTGAGATTGGTTGCTGAATTTGTGGTGCAATGTCGGTTGCAACCCCAGCTGCAAGAAGACTAGCTGCAACACTAGTAGTCAACATTTTGACAGTATCTCTAGATTTAGGAATAGAAAAAGCGTGAGACATCTTAAGTAACAAATAAACGAAAGACTAGTATCAGTTCTATACTTCTAGTTTGGTTAATAACTATGACAAAAGTGTGTCAATCTAGCTGGATGCAATGAATGCGATCGCTTTATACCAGAGAACTAGATACTAGGGCATTCTAAGTGCGACATGACAACGCTCCGTAAGAAATTAATCTAGTTGATAGTAATACTCACAAGCTGAGTTTTGAAAATATATCAATAATGACTTTTATTATCTTTTTCTTATTTTATTAGTTGCAACTCATAATCATTATGGCTATGATATAGCTAAGAGGATAATTTATTGTTCAGATCAAAGCCTGTTAACCTTCAGCACTTATAAAGCTGATCTAAATAGTTTTTGCTCACTCACATACATAGGAGAGACACATGGCTCATACATTAGCGCCATTGCCTTATGACTATGCTGCATTGGAGCCGTATATAGATGCTCAAACTATGCAGTTGCACCACGACAAACATCATGCTGCCTATGTCAATAACTTGAATGCAGCTTTAGAAAAGTATCCAGACTTGATGAGTAAATCCGTTGAGGAGTTAATCATCAATTTAGAGCAAATACCATCAGAAATTCGCACAGTTGTGCGGAACAATGCAGGGGGACATTTTAACCACACCCTGTTTTGGAAAAGTATGAGTCCAAATGGTAGCAAAACACCAACTGGAGCCATTACTGAGGCAATTGAAGTAACTTTCAGCAGTTTTGACAACTTCAAGCAGCAGTTTAACGAAGCTGGAATGAAGCAATTTGGTAGTGGCTGGGTATGGTTGACTTTTAACTCTTCTGGCAGACTCGAAATTGTCACTACTCCTAATCAAGATAGTCCCCTCACCAGTCGGCTTTACCCATTGTTAGGTAATGATGTGTGGGAACACGCTTATTACCTCAAGTATCAAAACCGTAGAAAAGACTATCTAGATGCTTGGTGGAACGTAGTAGACTGGGATGAGGTCAATCGTAGGTTTGAAACAGCAAGGCAGTAAGGGACTTTCAATTGAAAAATCTCCAATTTGTAGCGTGCGTTAGGAAGATAATCCGTAACGCACTATCAAACCTCGAATCATTGTGGGTTACGCTATCGCTAACCCACCCTACATTTATTAGGTAATTTATTTTTTGATAATTTCTAAAACCAAGTTATCTAAGAAAATAGTATAACTATGAAATCAGAGATTTATTCCCTGACTTTAGTTAAATCACTCACTTTTGGCGGCGAGAATATTTCTTTTTAATGCGTTGTACTTGCTGCTGAAACTCCACGCCTTTTTCAGGATTTACCATTGCCACAAAATTAGCGAAGCCGCTAATGGCAGCAATCAAATTAGTAGAATTTCCCCAATGTTTGCCTTCTATACCGTCTTTTTCAATTTGATATAAAGTAGCACGGAACTGCTTTAATATCTTTTTGGAAATATTGAGTTTATTGTTCACCACTACTCCCGTAACTTCCTGCTGACGGGATTTGCGGAGAATTCTAGTTTTGTCCTGATTAATGGTAAAACCTTCATAAGTAACTATTGACTCTGTGCGTTTTAGAAGATTGCAGATATGACGTAAGCTATCGTCAGAGGCAGAAAAGGTGATGTCGTCGGCGTAGCGGGTGTAAGTAAAACCCAAACTTTCCGCCATTGTTGTTAATTTTCTGTCTAAGCGGCGACAAAGAAGATTGGTAATTACTGGGCTGGCTGGCGAACCTTGGGGAAGATGTCTTTCTGCCAGTGCTACATAATATGTCTTGCCATCTAACTCCAATTCCTCAACTTCGGCAGCTGTACAGAGCAAACCAAATATTGTTGCTGCGGCTTCCGAGTAACCAAAGGATAGAAAAAGCCCTTTGACACGCTTGTAAGAAATTGTAGGGAAAAAATCCTTGAGATCAAAGTTGATAATGACATCAGCGCCAACATGGGGAGTAGCATTGGTAACAATAGAACGTTGGATACGAAAGCCATGTGCAGCGTCGTGAACTTCCAATTTTTGGAGAAGATTCTCTAAAATCCAGTGCTGTGACTGTTTTAAATGAGGCATCGGTGCTGAGATCAACCGCTCTCCACCAGTTTTTTTCGGGATTTTAAAACGGATGTAATGGGATACAGTAGATGTTTTGCGATCAAAAGCCAAAAATCTGAGTTTACCAACACTAATTTCCATTGCTGCCGCAATTTCTTCTGCGGTGTTGCACAGTGGTAAACCTAGCGATCGCAACTTTTCCTCATTGCCTTGGCTGTAATTTAATCCAGCAGATACACCCTCACCAAGATAAATAATCTCTTGTTGTTTTTTCTGTTTCCAAGCCTGGCTATTTTCTTGGCGTTCTCTTTCTCGGCGTTCTTTTGTTTGTTGCTGCTTGCGTCGCGATTCTTCCAAACGCTGTTTCAACATCTGCTTACGCAGTGCTTTTTCATTCTGGAGGCGGCTACTTTCCTGGCGTAGCTTTTCTAGTTCCCTTCTAATTTCTCCAGCGCGGCGAATTTCATCTGCTGGATCTTGCGGTATGCTACCTTGAGCAGGCCAAAAACCATAGCGGATCATCTCTTCGAGGATGAATTCCTCTCTGCCCATCTTGCGGATGCGATCGTATAGTTCCTCACGGGTGCGGGGTTGATCAGTCATAGTTTTTGGAGTGAGGGAGTGAGTAGGGATATTACCTAATTGAATGATAAATTTTTCATTGGCAACAGATTTGTCCAGTTTATTCGTGATTTTTGAAGTTGGGTAGATTAGTCATTGGTCATTGGTTAGTGGTTAGTGGTTAATAGGTTGCTTGTCTCCCCATCTCCCCTTGTCCCCGCGTCTCCGTGTCCCCTTATCCCCGCGTCTCCCCCCTCCTCCCTAACGATTTTGTTGCAACTCTTAATGTTTTATCCCTCTGTTCGTACCCTGCACCTTGGTAGACTGATTTTTAATACACAAATATATTATTCTGGTCTGTTGCGCCACTTGAAAGCAAAAACCTTGGCTTTCTAGGGCATTCAACAATAAAAAGTCATTCATGGCAATTGCGACATGGTAGATTCCCTAAAAAAACCAGGTTTTGAAGAATTGCGTCCGGGAATTAAAGTTCCGGCAAAAGATACCCTGTTAACACCCCGTTTTTACACTACTGATTTTGATGCGATGGCGCGGATGGATATCTCCGTCAATGAAGACGAGTTAAGAGCTATCCTGGAAGAATTTCGTGCTGATTACAACCGCCATCACTTTGTTCGGGATGCCGAGTTTGAACAATCCTGGGATCATATTGACGGGGAAACTCGCCAATTATTTGTTGAATTTCTAGAGCGTTCGTGTACGGCTGAGTTTTCTGGCTTTTTGCTTTACAAAGAACTTAGCCGCCGTCTCAAAGACAAAAGCCCAGTTTTGGCAGAATGTTTTAGCCTGATGTCACGGGATGAAGCGCGTCATGCCGGCTTTTTAAACAAAGCAATGGCAGATTTTAATCTGTCTTTGGATTTGGGCTTTTTAACCAAGAGCAAAAATTACACCTACTTTGAGCCGAAATTCATTTTCTACGCTACCTACCTTTCGGAAAAGATAGGTTATTGGCGCTATATCACGATTTTCCGTCACCTGGAAGCACATCCAGAAGACAGAATTTATCCTATCTTCCGTTGGTTTGAAAACTGGTGTCAGGATGAAAACCGTCACGGAGATTTCTTTGATGCTGTAATGAAATCTCAGCCGCAAATGCTCAATGACTGGAAGGCGCGGCTATGGTGTCGCTTCTTCTTGCTGTCAGTGTTTGCGACGATGTATCTCAATGACATCCAGCGCTACGACTTCTATGCCTCGATTGGATTGGATGCAAGAGAATACGACAAACACGTGATTGAAAAGACAAATGAAACTGCTGGGCGGGTGTTCCCGGTAATGCTGGATGTAGAAAACCCAGAGTTTTATGAGCGGTTGGAGATTTGTGTCAAGAATAACGAAAAGTTGACAGCGATCGCTTGCTCTAATACTCCTAAATTCTTCCAATTCTTCCAGAAACTGCCTTATTACATTTCCAATGGTTGGCAGATGCTGCGGCTGTACTTGATGAAACCTATTAATGCTGCTGCCGTCGAAGGAACTGTACGCTAAGTTCTCCAGGTTTTGCTAAAAATTAAGTGGTTCTGCTGAGGGTAGAACCACTTTTTTTTACGAACCGCCGAGACATAAGGACACCCAGGAATGAAAGGCAAGTTGTCAATTTTATGCTTTGGATTAGGTATTAATTTACTTTTGATGACTGCCCCTAGTCGATGCGAAACTCCAAAATCCCAAGCTCAAGATTTAGATTTAAGTCCAGAAGTAATCAAAAATAGTCCTGTTTTACAAAGATGGCGGCGTCAAATACCAAATGTATTGGAAGATATACGTAATGAACCTAGTTTTCGGACTAGAGTTAGGCTAGGTTATTCTTACTTTCCTTCTAGTGGGAATGCAAGTGGAATAAATTTTGGTGTAGAGGATATATTTATCGGTCGTAGTGGCTTAACAATCAGTGGTGAATATCAGGCAGCATTCAATGATAAACGTGAAACATATGGTACAGATTTATATTATTATTTGCGTCCACTAGGCAGCTATGTTAACTTTGCACCACTGGTAGGATATCGGTATTTACAAACTGACGATTATTCAACAGACGGGGTAAATGTGGGTGTGAAATTAATGTTGATACTGTCTCGTGGTGGTGCAGCCGATATTTCTCTCACTCAAAGTTGGGTTTCTCCCGGTAGTAGCCAAGAAGTCGGTTTCACAACTTTGTCGTTGGGTTATGCCCTCACTTCCCATCTGCGTTTATCTACAGATATTCAGCAACAAAACTCTCGTGGCGATAAAGATAGTCGGGTGGGTGTAGTTTTGGAATGGATGCCGTAGATTAGGGACTAGGGATTAGGGGCTATGAAGAGGACAAGGCGCAGGAAAGACAAGGAGACAAGAGAGCCAGTGCGCCCTTGCGGAGCCAGTGCGTTGCGGAGCCAGTGCGGTGAAGCAGCCCCCGTCTTGGCGGTTCCCGGCGATGGGGGACTGCTGAACCCGGAGGGTGGACGGGTTCCCCGGCATAAAGGAGCCAGCGCGCCCTTGCGGGTTAAGCGCGTTGTAGCGACTGGCGTCACCTGGCGTCGGGTTAAGCGCGTTGTAGCACCTGGCGTCGGGTTAAGAGCGTTGTGGCACCTGGCATAGGCAAGAACGTCAATCACAATTCCCTTTATCCTCGTGTCCTCTTTACCTAATCTCCGTACTCTACGAGATGCCGCTTGCGCGTCTACGCATAGCGTCTCCCTTAGGAGAATTCCCGATACCCAGTCACCAGTACCCAATCCCCAATTCTAGGATTTGTAACGTTTGAGGTTTTTTACTGGGGGGCCGTGTAATACTTTACCATCACAGCTAAAACGCCCTCCGTGACAAGGACAATCCCAGCTTTTCTCTGCATTGTTCCAATTAACAATACAGCCTAAATGGGTACAAGTTGCTGATACTGCATGAATTTTTCCTTCTTCGTCTCGGTAGGCAGCAATTTTGTGACCATTAATAGTGAGTAACTTTCCTTCACCTGGAGCAACATCAGCCAAAGAAGAACGCTCAAGTCCTTTGAGGCGATCGCCTACCCAATGAAATCCTACTTCTAGATTGTTCTTGAGAGATTCGACAGTTACAAACGGAGTAGCACGGGTAGAGTTGTAGAGCTTGAGCCAAGGATTATCAACTCCCAAAACTAAATCAGAAAGCAGCATTCCTGCCAGTGTGCCTTTGCTCATACCCCAAAGACTAAAACCAGTTGCCACGTATAAATGATTGTTAAAGGGAGTTACTTTACCAATATAGGGCAGCTGATCGAAGGAAACCATATCCTGTGTAGACCAACGGTACTCAAATTGTTCTACTCCAAAACGGGAACGAGCGTAAGCTTCTAACTGGAGGTAACGCTCCTCTGTATTAGTAACAGTACCAACTTTATGTCCTCCACCACCTATCAATAACAGCAATCCTCCATCTGGAGCAGGAGTTGTTCGAATCGACTGATAATCATTACCTGTACCAATGTACATTCCTTCCGGAGCCTGATTTGGATCAATGCGGGCAGCAATAATATAGGAACGTTTGGGATAATTTTTAGCAAAAAATAATCCTTGATCTAAAATAGGCGCATTGGTAGCAATAATTACATCTTTTGCTTTGATAACTCCAGTAGCTGTTATTACCTGACAAGGAGTTCCTTCTTCGACGTTCCGTACACGCGTATTTTCAAACACATAACTGCCATTACCATCAATGAGCTTGGCAAGATGTAGCAAATATTTACGAGCATGAAATTGAGCTTGATTGTCAAATTTTACTGCTCCTGCGATCGCAAATGGCAAAGAAGTTTCTGTTACAAACGAAGCAGGTAATCCTAACTTAACTGCTGCTTCAACTTCTGAGCGCACATCATCTAATGTTTCTGTTGTTTCTGCAAATGTATAAGCACTTGTGCGACTGAAATCGCAATCAATATTTTCTTCTTCTACAAACTGTGCAACTCTTTCGATTGCAATTTGATTAGAATCTGCATAAATCTGCGCCTTTTCTTCACCAGCTTCCTTAATTAACTGAGCATAAATTAGCTGATGAAGTGAAGTTACCTTAGCTGTTGTATGCCCACTGACACCTGTTGCAATTTGCTGGGCATCAAGCACTGCAACAGTCTTTCCAGCGCGTTTGAGGAGTATCGCAGCCGTAATTCCGGCAATTCCTCCTCCTACAATTGCGACATCAACTGATATCTCATTTGTCAGAGATGGAAAATTTGATGTGTGAGGAGTTGAAGCAATCCAATAAGAGATTGCTTTTCCGGGGAGTTGAGACATGGTATTTTATAAGACAGCTGTGCTAATACCATTTTTATATTCCAAATCTTATAAAATCTTCATCTTCCAAGGGTTGAAGTGCAAGCTTCTACGTTTTTATATCGAAAGATATATAGCAAATTAATTTGATTTGGTGGTATGGCGAACCTGAAGAACGAGTTTAGTCTTTACCTAATAAATATAAATGTTTGTAGTTATTAACAAAACAATTCACAAACAAATTAAATAATTCACTCTCACTCTTGTGATTAGTTCCAAAAAGATTAGTATTTTCCTTTTTTCTACTTATTCTCATGCAGTGCGTGATAGCTAACGCTTAAAACATCCTTTTATCCTATAGGCTATAAGGCTCATTCACAAAGATAGCCTGTCTACGCGAGTTATATAAAAAAGGTGTAAAACAATCGGATGTGGTATAAATAAGTGCATTAGAGCTACCAGTTTTTCTAAAATACAAAGCTATTTAACACCCTCAACACCACTTATCTTCAAAACATCACTGATGGTGGCACAGTAATTAGGTAATCCAAAGCTGGCGGGATTGATGACACTTTGATAGGTAAAATGTCGATAGTTCATGCAAAATCTATCCCAAGCTGCCATGCGGATATTAAATACGGCAATGATTAAATTTGCTAACGATAAAGACAAAGGTATACGAAAATAAACTCTTTTACCGAGATAAGCGCAAACTTCTTCAACCGCTTGATTGACTGTTAACTGCGCTTGCCCTAAAACCAACTTGCGTGGTTCATTTTCTTTGGGAGGATTGTCAATTAAATATCGCACAACAGTAGCAATATCTCTGCCGTGAATAAAGTGAAAACTACCGTCTGCTTGCAAAAAGCGAATTATGTTTATGTATTTTGCGATTTCGGGAATGCCTGAGGTGGAGTGGGAATAGGGTTTATTGCTGTCACCACCCAAGACTAAAGTGGGGAAAACTTCAGTCACTTTAGGTGCGATCGCTAATTTTGATAAGCGCATCAAACACTCATACTTCGAACTAATATAATCTGTTCCGATTTCTCCTGCTTCTTTGAGTGGTTGACTGTTATAGTCTAAGACACTAGCGGTAGAAAAATAAATAACTTGTTCGCACCGATCCGGATCTAGATAACTTAATAACTCTAATGTTTTAATGACGTTAATATCAAATGTAGCTGCACCACCCCATGCTGTTGCTGTTAGTACAGCAACGTCTATTGTTTTCAACAAGTCGGCAAACTTGTCAATTTCCTGCATATCACCTTGCAAGATGGTAATACCAGGACGTACTTGAGTATCAACTTGTAGTTTTTGAGGATTTCTAACCAGTAAATATAACTCGTGATTCGTTTCTTGAATCAAAGCTTCACTGATGTAGTGTCCAATACAGCCACTAGCACCAGTGACTAAAATGCGTTTTTGGTTCATAAATAGTTAGGGGTTAGTGGTTAATAGCTAATAGCTAATAGCTAATGGCAATTAACAATTAACAATTAGCAATTAACACAATCAACAACCAACAACTTAAATAAGTAGGCATAATCAACTGGCGTCACCAGAACGGATAAAAGTACTTTCTTTCCTTGTGCCTACCTACGCAAGCCGCTTGCGCATCTACTGCCTTCTGCCTTCTACTTAACTCATCAAACAACTGCGGCATTTAGTCCTTTAGCGGTTTCAAAGAAGAAAGCGACATTTTCTTCTGGAGTTTCTGGGAGAACACCATGTCCAAGATTGAGAATGTATCCTCTATTACCAGCTTTGCGAACTGTATCTAGAATGCGATCGCGAATAAATTCTTTGGAACCGAAGAGTACACCAGGATCGAGATTTCCTTGCACTTTCACGTTTTTGCCCAATCTTGCTCGTGCATCTGCCATATCGACTGTCCAGTCTATAGTAAGCACATCTGCACCTGATTGTGCCATTCTTTCCAGCAAACCTGCGCTACCGCTAACTAGCAAAATTAAGGGTGTATCGGGATGAGTGGCTTTGACTTGTTCAAACACCCGCTTTTGATAGGGCAGAGCAAAAATCTCATAATCTTGAGGACTCAACTGCCCTGCCCAAGAGTCAAACATTTGTACAACTTGAGCGCCACAGTCAATTTGGTAGCGGACGTAAATAGCGATCGCATCTGCTAGTTTGGTTAACAATTGATGCAGTATTGCTGGCTGCGAAAACGCCATATTTTTGATCACAGAATAGGTTTTAGAACCTTTTCCTTCTACAGCATAAGCTGCTAATGTCCACGGCGCACCTACAAATCCCAATACCGTTGATTTGTTGCCTACTTCTTGGCGTAAAGCCTGCAAAATGGTTTTGATAAACGGCAAAGATTCTTCTGGTTCAAAGGTACGCAGATTCTCAATTTGTTCCTGCGTGCGGATGGGAGAATAAATTATTGGCCCCTTGCCTTCAGCAATGTCCATATCAATGCCTAAACCAGGTAGTGGCGTAACGATGTCAGAAAATAAAATCACACCGTCTGGTTGGAAAGCTCTCCACGGCTGCAAGGAAACTTCAATCGCAACTTCTGGTATTTCTGAGCGTTCGCGAAAAGAAGGGTATTTCTCCCTTAAATCTCGATAAGCTTTCATATATCGTCCTGCTTGCCGCATCATCCATACAGGCGGACGATCTACAACTTCACCACGAGCTGCCCTCAGGAGTAGGGGATCTGTTGAGGAAATACCCATTTAACAATTCATCCTAAACTCTTTTTTATGTCATTGTTTAGCTTATCATTCCAGCTTTGCCCTTTTTCAGGCAGATGACCGAAACGATGCGATCGTTAAAAGTTTGTTTATTAAAGCGGTTTTCTGTAAGGTGGGCATTGCTTACCAATATCTCAAATGTTTACCACATGGGGTTTGACAGGCAATGCTCCGAAGTTCCCTACGGCGCGGGAAACCCGCCGTAGGGACTTCTCTCCACCTACGATTTGTGCTGTTCCCCCAACCCTATTTTCAGATGAGTTAATTTTTGCAGTTCAATCGATACACATCCATTTCAACATTGTGAAATATAGTTTTTCTTTCGTATCTCATCCCTAACTTTTCAAGTACTCTCACTGATGCTGTATTTGCTCGTTCCACAATACCCAGAATATATGGAAACTTGAGTTGCTCAAATCCGTATTGAATGGCTGCCGATGCTGCTTCTGTTGCTAACCCCTTGCCCCAGAAATTTGGCTCTAGTCGATATCCAATCTCTGTTTCATCCTTATTATCAATCTGCTCTACGGCTATTCCGCAGTAACCAATTAACTCGTTACTCTCTTTCAGAATGACAGCCCACTTTCCAAATCCGAATTTTTTGTATGAGGTAATGAAGCTTTCAATTTTTTCTTGAGTTTGTGATGCTGAAAGAATGCCAGTTAGAGAAAATTTCATTACCTGTGGATTTACAAGTATTGGTGCAAGCGGCTGCCAGTCTGCTGGTTGAAATTCTCTCAGAACAAGTCGTTGTGTCTCTAACCACATTTATCAAACACGCTTTGTGTGTAGTGGTGTCTCTATACAAAAATAGTGCATTCATAATAGCGATCGCTATTTTTTCTATGCATCTAAATTGTAGACGCACCACTACGACAAACTTAATAAATCTCTGCGTTTAAAAAGATTTAGCTATGCTCCTTCTCGCAGCTTATCCAGTACACTCCTATCTTCTAATGTCGAAGTATCGCCTGACACTTCTTGTCCTGATGCCAAATTCCGCAGTAAGCGCCGCATAATCTTACCTGATCGCGTTTTCGGTAAAGCATCGGTAAAACGAATTTCACCGGGGCGAGCGATCGCACCTATCTCGTTGGCAACGTGTTGTTTCAGTTCTTTGCTCAATTCTTCAGTAGGATTTTGACCACCTTCTAACGTCACAAAAGCTACGATATCTTCACCTTTCACTTCATCCGGCTTACCTACTACAGCCGCTTCAGCTACTGCTGGATGGGAAACTAAAGCTGATTCCACTTCCATCGTACCCAGGCGGTGACCAGCAACATTAATTACATCATCTACACGGCCCATGACCCAGAAGTAACCATCTTCATCTTGTCTGGCACCATCACCAGCAAAGTAGACATACTGCCCATCTTTGGGCGGAATGTGTTCCCAGTAGGTGCGGCGGAAGCGTTCTGGATCGCCGTAGATTGTTCGCATCATACCAGGCCAAGGATGGCGAACGATTAGATAACCGCCTTCATTATCGCCGACAGGGTTGCCTTCTAAGTCCACTACATCAGCAAAGATACCAGGGAAAGGACGAGTTGCCGAACCAGGTTTGGTAGGAATTGCCCCTGGGAGTGGAGTAATCATGATACCGCCGGTTTCTGTTTGCCACCAAGTATCGACAATTGGACAACGTTCGCCACCAATCACCCTGTAATACCACATCCAAGCTTCTGGGTTAATCGGCTCACCTACTGTTCCTAGCAAACGTAAAGAAGACAAATTTCGCGCTTTGGGATGGTGTTCGCCCATTTTAATAAAAGCACGAATGGCAGTAGGTGCAGTATAAAAAATTGTCACGCCATACTTTTCAATCACATCCCAAAAACAACCAGGATTGGAAGCACGCGGCGCACCTTCGTACATTACCGTTGTTGCACCGTTAGAAAGGGGGCCATACACGATATAGCTGTGTCCTGTAATCCAGCCTACATCGGCAGTACACCAGTACACGTCTGTATCTTGGAGGTCAAAAATCCATTTAGTGGTCATGTGAGTATATAAGTTATAACCACCAGTTGTATGGACAACACCTTTAGGTTTGCCAGTGCTACCAGAAGTGTAGAGAATAAACAGCATATCTTCACTGTCCATTGATTCGGCAGGGCAATCTGCGGAAACTCCCTTTTGCAAATCGTGCCACCAGTGATCGCGTCCTGGTTCCATGTGGGTTTTTTGTTTGGTACGCTGAACCACTAGGACGTTTTGTACGGTTGGCACTGCACCATCATCTAAAGCTTTGTCTACTTGTTCTTTAAGAGGCACGATCGCATCTTTGCGCCAACCACCGTCAGCAGTGATAACTAATTTTGCTTGGGCATCGATGAGTCGATCTCGTAAAGCTTCGGCACTGAAACCACCAAAAACCACGCTATGAGGAGCGCCAATTCTGGCACAAGCAAGCATGGCAATAGCTGCTTCCGGAATCATCGGCATATAAATACCGACGCGATCGCCCTTTTTCACTCCTAGTTGTTTGAGTACATTGGCGAACTGACAGACTTCTCGATGTAGTTGGGCATAGGTGAGAGTGCGGGAGTCTCCTGGTTCTCCCTCCCAAATAATTGCAGCTTTATTTTTGCGCCATGTCGATAGGTGTCTGTCAAGACAGTTGTAAGAAATATTAATCTTGCCATCGACAAACCATTTTGCAAAGGGAGGTTGCCAGTCTAACACCTTGTCCCATTTTTGGAACCAATGCAACTCCTTTTGTGCTAGTTCTGCCCAGAATTGTTCTGGGTTGGCTTTAGCTTGGTTGTAAAGATGTTGGTAATCTTCCAGGCTTTTGATATGAGCGTTTTGAGAAAATTCTGGAGAGGGAGAAAATAAGCGTTTTTCTTGCAGGATTGATTCTATCGTTGGTTGAGACATAATCATTTTAATTGGTGTTGTTACTGGAAACTATTCTGTACGCAGATTTACCAGAAGTGTTTATATTCACTCTAGTTTTTAGTTTTTCGTTAAGAAGGGCAACAATTGCAAGGTTACTGAGTACAGATTCTTCAGCTCATACCATCAAAGCGGCTTATACCATTTTGGATAATGGAATTGGAAATCATCTTCTGTGTCAGGGTTAGGTGAATCAATCTGTCGCAATCATTGTTCAGATTGGTATTATATATTGCAAGATGAAAGTGGTATGCACTAAACTACCGTCATTCGTGCCACTAACTGTAGAAGCTAGTAATCTATCTTTAAACGACGTTCATCGACTTTAGAACGAGGCTATTTTTGGGAAAAATAAGATAGCCAATAATATAAAAAATTACAAATTAAATGGGTGAAATTAAGGAACTGTGGTGTCCACCTATTGAGCAGCTCGTTTGCGAGATTAAAGCTGTTAATCGGGCATGGAAGGCAGCTAGCGAACTATTTGGAGAAGGCTGTCCTTTATCTACTTCATCACGAGATTTGAAAACTTGTTTACAGGTGCGTTTGTTGCGATGTTATGCACCCAAGCAGGTTTATTTGGCTATCGACAAACGAGCAGATGGAGAAAAATTATACAGCTTATATCTCCGAGAACCTATAGAAAACTGGCGAGATGCAGATCATTTGCCAGTACGAGTAGCCAAAGAAGTTCTTAAGCATGAAGACAGTAAAAGGGACTAGGGACTGGGTACTCGTGACTGGGAATTGGGTGGAAAGCGGAAAAATTATGGAAGGGGCTTTAAACCCCTCCCAAATTTTGCAACCTCCCCCAGTACCCAGTACCGGGAGCGGCGTTCCTCCCCCACCTAAAGGTGGGCGATCAGTGGGGGACTCCTCGCCGCTACCTGTTGAAAAATTTGAAAAATGCGATCGCTAGTTAATATCAGGGGTGCAGTGTGGGATTAGCAAAAATTTGGGATATCGTTTGGCAGAACGAGCCATTTCATTGGGCAACTGCCGCAGTATTGATTGTTGCAGTCACAGTAGAACTGTACACGCTATTGGACTATTGGTATTCAGAGTGCGGCACAACAGAAGCTGGAATTACATTTTTGAGGAAATTGCACAGGAGGAATACAAATGCTCAATTTCCCCAACCTCCAAAGCAGATTAGCCTCTGGTTAAAAGAGTATTTAGGAACTGATGATTCAAGCCGACTTCGGCAATTAAATAGCAAGTTTGTACTTATAGAATATCCAGAAGTTTTAGCACGTCCAGTACCTCGTAGTTCACTACGCTTTGTCGCAACCTTATGCACTGCTATTGGTGTTTTGGGAACATTTTACGGTATTCAGGAAGGACTGCAAGGAATAAATCTGGATACAACAAGCTTTGAGCAGCTATTGCCTGCCATCAAGCAGCTACTAGCGGGAATGAAAACAGCTTTCTCCACTTCTTTGATGGGGCTTGGTTCTGGTAGCTTGTTTACCTTAGTTTTATTCGTGTGCGATTCACTACGGCAGAAACGACGTAATAGTTTACGTAAACGTTTGAATGCGATCGCTTTTTTTAAGACTGCCGACAACGAGATTAGTAAAGCAGCAGCAGAATTTAAGCGTGTAGCAGAAAACTTGAGCAACTTAAATCTACCTAGTGCTGAAGCGATTGGTCAAGCTGTAGGTAAAAGCATAGCAGAGAAATTTGTTGGGCTAAACCAACTTTCGTCTGAAGCAATTAGTTTAGCCGTAGGTGAGCAGATGCGATCGGTTATCCTACCAGGGCTAAAAACTATTTTTCAAGAGCAGAAAAAGCTGCGAGAACTCCAAGAAAATCAAAGGCAAAAAGTATTAGAAAACCTGATTAAAGATTTACGAGTTGAGGTACTCGAACCAATTGCTAATAGATTAGACAAAAGTGCAGAGTTAACACAACAAGCTTCCGAAGCTGTGCAGACTCTTCATAGGGAATTAGGCGGTATTTCCCAAAGTTTGGCAAAGTCCATTGACACAATTCAAAACTTTCAACAACAGACTTTAGGACAACTCGAAAGATTTGCTCAGAATTTAGGGCAAACGCTGAATCATTTTCAAACCGATACAAGAGGTGTTTTAGAACAAACAGCACAGCAAATAAATAGTGCAGTTGAACAAAGTATTCAGGGAATGACAGCCCAGCGTACAGCTTTTGAAGCAAGTGCAAATCAAGCGGCAATTACTTTTCAAGGAATTCGAGCAGAACTTGAAACAGCACTGAAACTACAGGCAGAAATACAACAGCAAATGCTTGAAGATACTAAGACTGGGATTATTAAAATTCTGAATCAAGCAAATGCAGATTTTGAACATCAAACTCACATTCTAAAAACTATTGGCAATCAAGCTTCTGGACTGATGAACGAGGCTAGCGAACATCTTCTTAATACCTTAGAAAACATCGACACAACACTAATTAACACCCGTCAAACAGTTGAGCAGGATTTGACAAAATTCCGAGAAGAATATCAAGCCAATCTTCAAAATTTCTTTGAACAACAAAATCACTTACTGGAGGGTACATTAGGCAAACAACGAAATGGGTTAGCTGAAGTAGTGACAAACCTCGATAACGTTTTTCAACAAGAATATCACAGACGTAACCAGTTAGCTCAAGAAATAGACCAAAGCATGACTACAATTAGTCAGACTACTGAAAGAGTTAGTGAACTCGCCACTGCTGTCGGACTAAATTCCAGCCAGAGGCTATTACAACTGCAAGAACTTGCTCGTAATATCGGTGAGCAAGTGCAGGGTGTAAGACAAGAATACAGTAAGCTAACAACAACTTTCCAAGAATCTTTAACAGCTTGGACAAATCACTTTGAAAACTCCCAAAACAACTTTTTCAAAGAAGCTGATACTGCTATGGCTAAGGTTTGCGGCAATTTACTACAGACAGCAGAAGTTTTGGTGGCAGCTAGAAATAACGGTGACATCAGTAATGGAAAAAAGTATCATGAATGATTTCATCAGAGACAAAATTGAATCAGAAATTACCGATGATGATGATGCAAACACTTATCTGTCTATTGGCGATTTGATGTCTGGTTTATTGATGTTTTTTGTACTACTTTTTATTACTGTAATCCTCCAAAGAGACGAACCAAAACGGGTAGTCATAGGCAATGTTGTCGGACAGATTAAAAGCAACAATATTGACGTCAAAGTCAATCCAGAAAGCGGAGATGTGAGCATTAGAGAAGCAATTCTTTTTTCTAAAGGTAGTGCCGAACTCAAACCAGAGGGCAAGGAATTTCTACGCCGTTTTATTCCTATTTATAGCAGTGTAATTTTCTCCAAACCTGAATTTGAAAAGGAAATTAGCCGCGTAGTTATAGAAGGACATACTAGTTCAGAAGGAGATTATAAAACCAATCTAGAACTAAGCTTACAACGTTCAGCATCAGTTACTAGATATATCTTTTATGAAATAAGTTTTCCTACCAAAACCCGTTTAAGTCAAAAAATTTTAGCAGCCGGGCGTGGCGAAATAGAAGCAGAACAGCGCTTTGATAACCCTAGCGATCGCAAAGTACTTTTCCGCTTTCAGTTTCGTAGCAATGATTTAACTGGAAAAACTCATTCAAATCTGTCTTTATAAGAGAAAAAGTGATGAACTTTCAGTTTCATACTCCTTTTTTGTCTAATTCTAATCAGTATCATCCTGATAATCTGATTACTCTTACTAGCAATCTACCAGATCCAACAATATCTGTACGAACTGTTGATGAAGTTCTAAAAGCAATTGAACAAGGTAAAGTGATGTAAACGAGTTGGAATGGGTTTGCTGTATCCATGCCAAAGCATAGTGGGATGATGAACACCCTCACTGCTGCTGGGAAACATCACAAATTGCTATCGGATATGAGCTTAAAGGAGATGTGGATTTACTAGAAGATGATGGTAGCGAACTTACAGAAGTCTGCATATTCGGTTTTAGTGAGTGGCTGGTAGTGGAATTTTTTCGCGGAATAGGCAGTGAGATGCGCTTGTTTCCTAATAATGACAGAAATCAGCAGATTCTTTTTGGTGAATCTAAGCTAACTGTCAAGCAAATTCGTTGTCTCGATGGTGATAAGCACGATCATATGTATCTTTGGCAGCCTAATTGCCGCAATTGGCTTGAGAAAAAGGGTATTTACCCAAATCTAGGTACAGAATCATCCAGAAACCCAACTCAAGATAAATTACTTGAACGCAAAAGGAAACTTCAGCAGTGGCAAACTGAAATCGCAAAGTTGGAACAAGAAGCAAAAGCTTACTGTAACAAAATTGGTTTCTTCATCTCATGTCAGAATTAAACTTTATTTATACAGAATGTTCAATTCGGTGATTCCAAGTTATGAAGGCAATTTCCCAGTTACTAGAAGTTAGGCGATCGCCTCTAGGAATTTACAACTACAAAAAAAACCGCAATAATTCAATATATAACTAGCTATAAATTAAGTAGCTTTCATGAACTGCTTACAGTAATAACGAATGAAAAAACTTTCTTCCCTACCTGCGCTCTTGCGCGGAACGACTTCTGCCCTCTGCCTTTTGCCATCTGCCTTCTAATTAGATTAATTTCTGTTACAGAAGCGCTGCAATATCACTATTCTTAATCTTCATCAAGTTATAAGTCCGTTTATTAAGTTTTTAATAACACTTATGTCAGGTTGTACGTTAATGCCGGAACTTTGAAATTAAATTGTGTATCCT
Organism: Chlorogloeopsis sp. ULAP01; assembly: GCF_030381805.1. NCBI lineage: Bacteria > Bacillati > Cyanobacteriota > Cyanophyceae > Nostocales > Chlorogloeopsidaceae > Chlorogloeopsis > Chlorogloeopsis sp. ULAP01. The sequence continues at coordinate 493,553 of NZ_JAUDRH010000003.1, read as the reverse complement.
GAAAACAACTGATGATGATTATATGGAGGTCTGATGACTCCCACGATTATGCGTCAACTTTGGTCTATTGTTGAAACGACTCAAACAAAGACGCTGTTGCAATTGGATGATGCTAGCTTAGTACAGTGGTTAGTTAAACAAACTACAAAACAAGCTTCACTGGATTGCCAAGAAACCGATTTTCTCTGTATTTACATTCAATCTCGGTTATCCCTCATCCGTGATCTTGCTCATGAACGCCAGTACTCATGACAACAAAACATATAGGCGATCAATTCTTAGTCAATAGTTTACAGTCCAAGCACAAAACTATTGACTATTAACCATAGATTATTGTCTTAAAGGTAAATAACCTTCTATTAAACAATCTGCACCCACCACACGCACCTGTACACCTTCCAAAGACAAAGCCTCAGTCATAGTGGTAAAACCCAACTCTCCTACAGGCGTAGGAGCATTACTGCCACCAATAATTTTTGGAGCAATGAATGCTAAAACTTTTTGCACTGCTCCTTGAGCGATCGCACTAGCTGCTAAGGTACCACCACACTCCCACAGCACACTACAAAAACCTCGCTCATACAAATAAGCCATTGCTCTATCTGGTGTGAGTGGCGAAAATTCTACTACCTCTACTCCTTGTTTAAGCAATAGTTCCCGAAAAGCAGGATTCGCTCCTACTTCTGTCAACACTAAAGTCGGAGCCTCTTTTGTTTGCCATAGGTTAGCTTGTTCTGGCAATTTCAAGCTACGGCTCATCACCACTCGTAGTGGATTATGTGCTTCCTGCTGATGGCTTGTTAAACGCGGATTATCAAGTCTAACTGTATTTCCACCGACAATTACAGCATCGCAAGCAGCCCGCAATTGATGCACAACTCCACGGGCTTGCTGATTAGTTACCCAAGCACTATGACCATTAGTAGTAGCAATTTTGCCATCTAAGGTCATAGCATATTTCAAAATTCCCAACGGTCGTTTATAGAGAATACGATGGATAAAACCTTCATTCAGCTTGCGACAGTCTGCTTCTTCGACTCCGACTAATACTTCTATTCCAGCTGCACGTAAGCGGGTAATACCTCCACCAGCTACCAGTGGATTGGGATCAACCATACCCACTACTACTTTTGCTACCCCAGCAGCAATCAAAGCTTCCGAACATGGAGGAGTACGCCCATAATGATTGCAAGGTTCGAGATTTACATAGACAGTTGCCCCACAAGCATTTGTACCTGCTGCTTTGAGAGCAAAAACTTCTGCATGCGGCTCACCCGCACGAGGATGAAATCCTTCCCCAACAATTTCTCCATCTTTGACAACAACTGCCCCTACCAATGGATTTGGGGAAGTACGCCCTAAAGCACGACGAGCAAGTTCTAAACATCGCTGCATCATCGCTCGATCAAAGTCGCTTCCCACCTTCTGTTGTTGTTGCGAATCCGATTTCGCTGTCGAACTCACTAAAAGTGAATTGGATAGGGATATATCTGCTTGAGCAACCACTGGAGAATTATCCATAATTTTTAGCGATACAGGGATTAAGGATTAGGAAATAGTTGGTTGTGAATTGCTAATTGTTAATGGCTCATAGTTATTAGCTATCAGCTACTAACCATTAACATCTAGCTCCCAGTTTTTTAAATCTAGCCTTAATCCATCTTGCCAAAGGTTGCCAAAATTCCAGAAAAAATTAGTACTGATTCTATTCTGTACTCTCCATCATCGTAAGCTAAAATTTATAGTATAAAAATACACTCATTAATCAAACTCTTAACAACTAGTTTAAGATTGTTGCTGTGCTAATTTCAGCCGTTGCCACCAACGATTGAGGGGAAAATAAACCACAGGAGCCCAGAGACTACTGACAATAGCAGAAGCAAGAGCAACCTTTTGATAGTAAGTCCAAATATGTACTGAATTGCGATCGCCCATCAATACCAATTGGCAGGCAAAGATAGTTTCTGCCAGTACTGCCATTCCAAAGACAATTAAAGCAATCGAAATAAAGTCTTCTTGAATAAAACGCTGCTTTTGTAGCAAAGCTGTGAGAAAACCCACCATTCCAAGACTTAAGACATGAGTAGGATCGGGTGATGTCATTGCATCTTGAAGTAATCCCAAAACTATACCTGCTAATGCTCCTTGAATAATTGTACGCTTAACACTCCAAGCCACTACCCAAATTAATAGCCAGTTCGGCCCTATTCCCAATAATTCCATACCAATAAAGCGGGTGGGTAGCATCAGCAAGCACAAGAGTGCAGATCCAAAAATCACAATCCAATTTACCAGCTGTCGGAGGTTGGGATGCCAACGAGATAGGGGTTTAATGGAAATTATTGATTTTTGCGATCGCCTAGCACTTCCTTTGGAGAATCGCAATTTTGGCTTTTTCTGCCTGCTACCTCGAAATGCAGGAATTTTCATTAAATTTCTATGTATAAATTACAAAACATATAGACAAAAATCTTCTTCTGCCTTCTTACCTGAAAATAGGGAACAGGTGACAGGTTACAAAGAAGAGAAATTTCATACTTTGTTGTGAACTATAGTTCATAGGAATGTGACTTGAAAGCAGTTTAACTGGTGGTGCTGCCACCGTTGTGAATGGAACAAAAGAGTCAAATCCTATTTCTTCCTTCTGCCCTCTAACTTCTAATTAAATTTTCGTGACTGTTGATTCGCTGATGAAGAACCCTCCAGATGTTCGCTTTCCGGCTTCGGGTATACACTTACCCAATCTAAAGAACGTATCGACGGAAACAGTTCCACTTTTGCTACAGATGCCGGAAGTTTCTTAACATCTAAAGACTTTATTCGTCCTACTGGCAATCCAGATGGAAACTTTTGACTATAAGTAGATGTCACAATTACATCTCCGGGTTTAGCATTTGGAACTTTCTCATAAAACTCTAGTACTGCATCTGCCGACAAATCACCCCGCAAAACTCCCTTAGCTCCGGTGCGGCTAACATTTACACCAACTTTACTCTTGAGATCGCTGATTAATAGTATGCGGCTAGTATGGGGAGTCACAGTCTCTACCAAACCTACCAACCCACCTTCAGCCTTCACAATGAAGCCTTCTTGAATTCCGGCTTGACTACCACGATTGAGGATTACTTGTTGCCACCAGTTGTCGGCACTACGCCCTACCACCCTTGCTGGAACAGGGCGCGATGAAAGAGGTTCTTTCTCGATATATTTCAATAATTCTTTAAGCTTTTTATTTTGATTTTCTAACTCTACTATCCGGGTTTCTAGTTCCACAACTCTGGCATTCTTAATCCGTTCTTCTGGTGGTTGTCCAGGCTGCAAAATTTGAAACTGACGGCTAAAACCTTGATAAATTTCCAGTAACAATCCTCCTTGGGTGTGTCGAACTAACCAAGCACCACCGAGCAATAAAGCGATTAGTCCAACTTGTAACCCTTTATGTTCCCACCATCGACCACGTAATGTAAACATATATACCCTTATATTTTTATTTTAGTTAAAAATATTGGATTCTATAAAGAATCCAATATTTGAAAGTACTTATGATGACTACATATTGCGGGAACGAGCACTGAAAACTCGTTCTAGCTGCTTGAAATTTTCTAACACACGACCTGTACCTAAAACCACACAACATAGTGGATCAGCTGCAACGTGTGTTACAATTCCTGTTTCATGACTAATTAACGTATCTACTCCTTTAAGCAATGCACCGCCACCAGCGAGCATGATACCTCGGTCAATAATATCTGCTGCCAATTCTGGTGGTGTACGTTCCAAAGTTCGCTTTACCGCATCAATAATTACTGATAGCGGTTCTGCCATACTTTCGCGAATTTCTGGCCCTTTAATGGTGACAGTTCGTGGTAAACCAGAAAGTAAATGTAAGCCTCTGACTTCCATCATCGCATCATCATCATCATGAGTTGGATAGGCAGAACCGAGGCGAATCTTAATATCTTCAGCAGTACGTTCTCCAATCACCAGGTTATGAACTTTCTTCAAGTACTGCACAATTGAGTCTGTCAGTTCATCTCCAGCCACGCGTACTGATTCGCTAAGTACTGTACCTTGGAGACTCAGTACCGCTACTTCTGTAGTACCACCGCCAATATCAACAATCATGTTGCCAGTGGGGTCAGCTACAGGTAAACCCGCGCCAATTGCTGCTGCCACAGGCTCATCAATTAAAAAAACTTCTCTAGCACCTGCTTGAGTGGCAGCATCCATCACAGCCCGCCGTTCTACCCCTGTTACTCCACTCGGAATACCAATCACAATCCGGGGCATCACCAGCGATTTACCCTCATTGACACGCTGAATAAAGCTTTTGAGCATAATCTCGGCTGTATCGAAATCTGCGATTACACCATCGCGCAAGGGGCGGAGGGCAATCACATTTTCCGGTGTTCGACCGAGCATTTTTTTGGCTTCTTCTCCTACCGCCAGTGCTATCTTTTCATTTTGATCGATGGCAACTACCGATGGTTCTTGGAGAACAATGCCTTTACCAGATACATAAACGAGGGTATTAGCGGTACCGAGGTCGATACCCATATCTCGCGATAAGGAAAACTTACTGAAAAGGCCCACGCGTCTTATTGCCCCCTATTTTCGATACTTTTGACTATTACCGTGAGACAGAATCGTGCAGGATTCTATTACTTTTTTTGACCTGAGTCTAGCAAAGTACGTGATTCTACTAAATTCATTTAGGAATCTTAGTCCAATCCCAGGCTTATACCTTTTTATATTCTTTAACTACTGGAGTATATCCGTATGGTTTTGTATTTGTGAAAGAGTAAATTTTACCATTTCCATACGTAATTATAATTGTTTATTATTTAACAGTCAGTCTCTAAGTTGAAAATAGGGACTAGGGGAGCCAACACCGTGCGGAGGCTCCGCTCCGTTAAGGCGACTGGCGTGCTAGGGGAGCCAGCGCGTTGCTTTGGTTCCCAAAGTTGTAGCGACTGGCGTGCTAGGGACTAGAGAAAAGAGATTTTCATACCCTAGTTGTGTGATTTATCACATGAGCGTCTAGCTTGAGAATTCGCTATGATGAAATTCAGAATAAATAAGTACGTCTGTACTGAAAGGTAACGCACATGAGCATTAATATTGTCACCTTGATTGGTCGTGTAGGTACCGACCCCGATATAAAGTATTTTGAATCTGGAAGTGTAAAGTGTAAGTTAACACTAGCAGTCAACCGCCGAACTAGAGATGGCGATCATACTGATTGGTTCAATTTGGAATTATGGGGAAAAACTGCACAGGTAGCGGGTGATTATGTGCGCAAAGGCAAACAAATTGCCGTCAAAGGTTCTTTGAAGTTTGAATCTTGGAACGATCGCAACACAGGTGCGCTCCGTTCTACACCAGTAATTCTGGTAGATCAACTCGAACTACTCGGTTCTAAGCGGGATACAGAAGCAGAGACAATGGATAGTAATCCGGAACATTTTTAGAAACTGGGTACTGGGTACTGGTGATAGGGGATTGGGTATTGGGCTTTGAGTTTAAAGTAAAAAGTAAAAAGGTAAAAGATTCTTTTCTTTTTTGCCTTTTATCTTTTATCTTCTGTTCCCTAGTCCCTAGTCCCCAGTCCCTAGTTAATAACTAATTTGCAACGTCACTGATGCTTCTACCTGTTGTTCGCCACCTTCTACAGGAGTAGAGGCATCCTGTGCTAACTTACCAGCTTCAGCACGCAATAGGGGACGTGGCGGTGGTGGTGGCGCACTTGCTCCATTGATTTGAATACTAACTACTTCTTTGCGTTGAAAACCCAAGGTACCAAAAACCGCATCAGCTTGCTGTTGCGCTTCTTGGGTAGCTTCTTTGAGTGCTTGTTTTTGAGCTTGAGCGATCGCTTCGTCAGTGGCAACAAAACTAATGCTGCTAATTTGCGTTGCACCTGCTTTGACGGCTTCATCTAATAAAGTGCCAGCTTGCTCGGTGGCAATGCGAAAACTCACGGTATTAGTAGCAACGTAACCAGTCAGGCGCTGCACATTATCTTTGTAGCTATAAACTGGATTAAGAGTGATGCCAGTGGTTTGCAATTTCTGCACGTTACGACTTTTCAGCAGTGCCACCACGGCTTTTGATCTGCGCGCAGTTTCCTGCTGTGCCTCTTGCGCTGTTTTAGTTTGAACCTCCACACCCAAAACAACTTGAGCTAGTGTTGCAGGTATTGATTCTACTCCACGACCAGTGACTGTTAAAGTTCTAAACATTTTCTCTTTCTCTTGCGCCCAGATAGGTTGGGCAAAAGTAACATATACAAGCAAAGCCAAAGGTACAGTTTTCCAAAGGTTCCTAGTCAATAACCGAGAACCCGATAGAGTAGATTTATTCATTTGAGATATCACTCCTCGAAAAAATAATTATTTGGTTGTTAATTGCTAATTGTTAATTGTTCATTGCCATTAGCCATTAGCTATTAACCACTAACCAATGTACGAGCAGGTTTTTACCAAAATCTCTCTGATTGACGAAATATTTACATCTGCGCCTACACTGTAATGTGTTTCTACTTTGGCACTTAAATATCAAGTAGCTAGAACGGTTACATTTTTAGAAACCTAGAAAATTACACCCAAACTTTTGGAGATGCTTTCATGGCGTATTGGTTGCTGAAAACTGAACCACACGAGTATTCCTATTCAGACTTAGAACGTGATGGTACTACAGTTTGGAATGGAGTGAACAACAACCTAGCCCTCAAGCATCTACGTACAATGACGATTGGCGATCTGGTACTAATTTATCACACAGGCAATGAACGACAAGTTATGGGCTTGGCAGAGGTAATAAGTCAACCTTACCCCGATCCAGCATTGAACGACGCCAAGCGAGTAGTTGTAGATTTGCGAGTAGTGCGAAAAGTACCTCAACCTGTTACCCTGACTCAAATTAAACAAGATACCAGCTTTGAAAACTTTGACTTGTTGCGTTTGCCTAGATTATCTGTAGTCCCAGTATCAGAGTTTCACTGGCAACGCCTTCTACAATTATCAGATAACTAGTAACTCAAGAGTTATTAGTTTGAGACACATGACAAAAGACAGATATTTGCTGGACAAATGACAAAAGACAAAAAGCCGAAGCTCAACAGCTTGTAAATTAGAAGGAATGATTTCTATAGAATCAATGCAGTTTTTAGGTGCAACTAACTTTTCTTTACCTTTGTTGGCAACGACAGCCGAAACAGCAGATAGTTCGCTGGTAGTGGCAGCAGTGCTGCTGAGTTTAGTCGTAGTTTATTTGGCTAGCAAACTCGGAGGAGAACTATCAAACCGCTTTGGTTTGCCGCCTGTATTAGGTGAATTAGTAGGTGGTGTAGTTGTCGGTGTATCTGTCTTACATTTGTTGGTGTTTCCTGAAGCAGGGGCAGATAGTTCTAGTTCTTTAATTATTTCTTTTTTGGAAACTACTGCCGGTTTAAGTCCTGATGCAGCCGATGCCGTGTTTGCAGCCCAATCGGAGGTAATTTCCGTTTTGGCAGAACTGGGTGTAATCATCCTGCTGTTTGAAATTGGTTTAGAGTCGAACTTAAAAGATTTGATGGAGGTGGGCATCCAAGCCGCCATTGTGGCAGTGGTTGGGGTGGTTGTACCCTTTACTGCTGGCACAGCAGGATTAATGATTTTGTTTGGTATCCCAGCAGTGCCGGCGATTTTTGCTGGGGCGGCGTTAACTGCCACAAGTATTGGTATCACTTCTAAGGTGCTATCAGAACTGGGACGTTTAAATTCCAAAGAAGGGCAAATTATTCTTGGTGCTGCGGTTATTGATGACGTATTGGGAATTATCGTTCTAGCAGTAGTAGCAAGCTTGGCTAAAGATGGCACAGTAGATGTAGGCAAAGTTGTTTATTTGATGATCAGCGCCAGTGCTTTTCTTGTGGGTGCGATCGCACTGGGTAATATTTTCAATAAGAGCTTTGTCGCGATCGTTAATAAATTGAAAACACGGGGTGAACTGATCATACCAGCATTCATTTTTGCCTTTGTTATGGCATATATTGCCGCCGTAATTCAGCTAGAAGCGATTTTAGGGGCTTTTGCAGCAGGTTTAGTTCTCGAAGAAACAGATAAGCGCAAAGAACTACAAAAGCAGATTATTCCCATTGCCGATATGCTGGTGCCGATTTTCTTTGTCACTGTTGGAGCCAAAACTGACTTGGGTGTTTTAAATCCAGCAATTCCCAGCAACCGAGAAGGTTTAATCATGGCTGGTTTCCTCATTGGAGTAGCAATCTTCGGTAAAGTTGTCACAGGGTTAAGCGTATTTGGTCAATCCCAAATTAATCGTTTGGCAATTGGTGTGGGAATGATTCCACGGGGTGAAGTCGGATTGGTATTTCTTGGTATAGGATCAAACATAGGCATTCTCTCAAAACCACTGGAGGCAGCCATTATCATGATGGTTATCCTCACAACGTTTTTAGCCCCTCCTTGGTTGCGGTTTGTGTTTCCTGAACCAACAACTGCGCTTGCAGACTCAGACCAATTAGTCTTAAATAGTTCCTCTCAAACTGCCTTAGCCATAGAATCACCTGGTACAAATATGTCAACATCAGATGATGGCAAGGCTTCTGAACCTAGCCCCAATTCTTCGGAGGGCAATAAATAAATAGAATCTCTGAGTACAGACGCACTTAAGTGCGTTTGTACTTGAACGATAATTAAAGCTATGAGTAACTTCTACTATGAAACTGTTGAGAATCTTGCGATAGTATTCGGAAACTTCTATCCTTCGTACTCCGTCGCCTGTAATTGGATCTTTTGAGGAGATTTTCTTAATTACTACCAATATTACTAATGTTATTTGTTCCCATACCTAATTTATTTCCTCAGTTCTGATTTAGCGATTTTTCAAGCGCTTGAAAATTAGTCTTTACAAGTTTTAGCTCATCAGTTAACAAATGCTCAATTTAATCACTAATTGAATCAAAAACTAACAGTCAAAAAATCAAAGGATTATTTGCAAAATAAAGTATATTTTGATGTATTTGACTGCTATTGTTAATTTTGGTTATTTTTTGTTGGTGTAATCTAATGCTCATTGCAAACTAAATTCCCATACCTTTGTGGCAAAGTGAGCGGTAGAATCAATGCTAAAATTGCACACCATTGGCTTTAACTTTAATATGGTCGCAAAATTAACCATACAACAACAAAAGTTATGCCAATGCCAGCGACAAATTAGCTTAAATTACTCATTAAAGCGAAAAGTTGATGGTGACTACCTGAGGATTTACCAACACTTGTGATAAATTAACTGCTCCCTTAAATGCGACTCAGGAGAAAGCACTGTGAAAATACACTGGTTGATACCTGGTACTGTTTTAAGTATCTCCCTGTTATCGTCGCCTGCTGATGCAGCGAACCTGCAATCTTGGCGTTTTGATGCCGATCGAAATCAGTTGGAAATTAACACTGATGGGGCTGTTCAACCCACCGCACAATTGATTTTCAATCCGACACGCTTGGTGATTGATTTGCCAGGGATTAAGTTTGGACGTCCACAGCTTGTCCAAAATGTCGGTGGCGCAATTCGCGCTGTCCGAGTTGGACAATTTGACCCCCAAATCACGCGGGTTGTAGTCGAACTCAATCCCGGTTATACTCTTGACCCCCAAAAGGTAAAATTTGAGGGTATCAGTGCCAGTCGTTGGCGAGTGCAATTACCAAAGCCAGAACGTGAAGCAGCAGCACCACTAGCAAACAGAAATCTTTACAGTGTAGTAACTACAGAATCTCCCAATCCATCTGGGGAAAAGGAGACGATCGCCAAAACAACAGAAGCTGCAACTCAAATTGAAAACTTCCTAGCTACAGGAGATGGGTTTTTTATCCGTACTAGTGGCAGTGGTAAACCAGGAGTCAAAGTCAAACGCAGCGATGATCGCACCAATATTTACCTAGACATTTCTGATGCGGCTTTGTCACCAAATCTGGCGCGACGCGAGCTGCCAATTAATCGCTATGGTGTCAGTGATGTTCAACTTACACAGTTGGATACTTCAAAACCCACTGTTCGCCTAACAATGCGGGTAAATAGAAATAGCCCTGATTGGCGAGTCATACCTAGCGGTAGTAATGGTTTGGTAGTATTACCTCGTGGTGGAGTTAGTAGATTGCCTGCCAGTAGCACTTCTCGCCTTCCCAGACAAGAAGAGCAATCAAACTCTACCCCAACTAATCCATCTCCTCGCTCTTTGGAAACAGACTCGCCAGCCACTATTGAATCTGTGGAGTTGACTGGCAATGGTACACAGTTACTAATTAAAGGCGATCGCTCTTTATCTGCTACCAGTGGCTGGGATAGATCCTCGCTCATGTACCGGATCACTGTTAATAATGCTCGCCTCGCTTCTACAGTCAAAGGCCCTACATTAAACGACAGTAGCCCACTGCTGCGAATACGCCTGCGACAGCAAAATCCCAACACTGTCGCTATTTTTATTCAGCCTGCGGCAGGAGTGCAAATTAGGCAACTCAACCGACTCAACAGCCCTCTTTTGGCTTTAGAATTACAACGTTCATCAGGACGAATTCTACCTCCGATTGGCCGCTCACCTAGTCGGGTTACACCTCCGGTTGCTTTACCTCCCCTACCAAAACCCAATCCACGACCAATGTCAGAGGGTCAAGTTCCACCAAAACCCCGCCCTGCTGCACCCCCACGCCGAGCTGTCAATGGGCGAGTGGTAGTCCTGATTGATCCGGGGCATGGCGGTAAAGACGCAGGTGCGATCGGTATTGGGGGAACGCGAGAAAAAGATATCATCCTACCGATTAGTAAAAAGCTGGCGCAAATCTTACAACAAAATGGCGTGCAAGTTGTACTCACACGGAATTCTGACTATTTCGTCACCTTACCGGGAAGAGTCGCGATGGCAGAGCGCGCCAATGCTGATGTCTTTGTTAGTATACACGCCAATTCCGTGGGTTTAGGTCGTCCGGATGTGAATGGTTTGGAAACGTATTATTACGATACAGGTAATAGGCTAGCTCGCATTGTCCACAATAGCATTCTTAGAAGTGTCAATATCAGAGATCGGGGAGTCCGCAAAGCCAGATTCTATGTCCTCCGGAAAAGTTCTATGCCTTCCATTCTTGTAGAGACTGGCTATTTGACAGGACGAGAGGATATTACCAGGCTGCGAGCTACTTGGTACCAAAATCAAATGGCAGAAGCGATCGCTCGTGGTATTCTCCAATATCTCAAACAAAGATGATTCAACATATACTTTAAATTTCAGTGTTTATGCCGAAGCAACGCTACTTTTCTAGCAATTAAATATTGGTATTTACAATTCTTGCCTTGATGTTAATACACACATTTCCAAAAATTACGCAACATAAAACATTTCTTGCCACCTTAAATATCGTTGACGGAATTGACTGTTGTTGTTAATTTTGGTTATCTCTAGGAGTTAAATCCTGTACAAATTAACCATAATGTGCATATAAAGCTTTGTTGTTTCAGCCACTTTTGTACAATCCCGCTCGACTTGGATATTTGTTGTATCAGTTGTCGGAAACAGCAGACACAAGCTGAAACACCCAAGCCACATATAGTACTTATGTTGAATACCTAAGTCCTAATCACTTGGTGAGTATAACTTACTATTTATAGCGGCTCTATTTTTTCTGTCATCACGGCAGCAAAAAATCTGATTGTCATGCTAGAATTTGACGCCATTAGCTGTAACTTTATTAAGTACTACTTTCATGCTTGAATAAAGCATCAATCGATGTATGCGTATGCGGCATCAAAGCTAGGGTTTCAGTGGTAACGGTGTGAGGAATTGTCAAAGCTTTGATTAATTAACGATTCTCATAAATGTGAATCAGGAGAAAACATTGTGAAATTACACTGGTTGATACCTGGTACTGTTTTAAGTATCTCCCTGTTATCGTCGCCTGCTGATGCAGCGAACCTGCAATCTTGGCGTTTTGATGCCGATCAAAATCAGTTGGAAATTAACACTGATGGGGCTGTTCAACCCACCGCACAATTGATTTTCAATCCGACGCGCTTGGTGATTGATTTGCCAGGGATTAAGTTTGGACGTCCACAGCTTGTCCAAAATGTCGGTGGCGCAATTCGCGCTGTCCGAATTGGACAATTTGACCCCCAAATCACGCGGGTTGTAGTCGAACTCAATCCCGGTTATACTCTTGACCCCCAAAAGGTAAAATTTGAGGGCATCAGTGCCAGTCGTTGGCGAGTGCAATTACCAAAGCCAGAACGTGAAGCAGTTAGACAAGTACAATTACCAAAGCCAGAACTTGAGCCAATTGCTGCTGCACCTACCAGAAACCTTTACAGTGTGGTAACCGCAGACGCTTCAAATACCACTGTCAAAAAAGCAACAGTTGCTAGTGCTATTACCGGAGCGACACAAATAGAAAATTTACGGATAACTGGAGATGGGTTTTTCATCCGCACCAGTGGTGTTGTTCCTAAAGTGCAAGTAAATCGCACCCCAGAAAATAATATTAATATTGATATCCCTGGCGCAACTTTATCACCACGCCTAACTCAACGGGATGTAAGTGTAAATCGCTACGGTGTTAACAATATTCAATTCACAGAATTGGAAACAACACCACCAACAGTCCGCATGACAATGCAACTGAACAAAAATAGTCCGGATTGGCGGGCAAGTACAAGCGCTATTGGCGGTTTAATAGTTTTACCAAATACTAATCCAGTAAGATTGTCCAGAGATAATAATTCTCGCTCCACACCCAATACTAATCCAGTGAGATTGTCTAGGGATAATAGTTCTCGCCCCACCTCAGATAGTAACCCCATCCCTACAGCAACCACTGAGATGACAACAATTGAGGGTGTGGAACTGAGTGCTACTGGCAGACAATTAATTATTAAAGGCGATCGCAATATCTCAGCTAACGGTGGTTGGGATCGAACCTCTGGTCTTTTTCGCATCATTATTCCCAATGCTAAACTAGCTGCGCCTGTGAGAGGCCCTGTAATGGACGCTAATAGTCCTGTTCTGCGAGTACGCTTGCAACAAAAAGACGATCATACTGTTTATGTCTACGTCCAACCAGCAGCAGGAGTACAAATCGGGGAAGTTAACCAAGTTGGCGATCGGTTTGTAGCGCTTGATTTACAACGTAATCGGGCAGTCACACCCCCTACCGCTTTTCCACCCCTACCACAACCTAATCCTCAACCACTCTCAGGAAATAGCACAGATAATCCCGATGCAGTCGCACAGCCACAACCACCTCGTCCAGCACCCAGAGGACGAGTTGTTGTTGTTATTGATCCTGGGCATGGCGGCAAAGATTCCGGTGCGCCTGGATTAGGTGGGTTGCTGGAAAAAGATGTTGTTCTGCCTATCAGTAAAAGAATAGCAGCTGTTCTAGAACAAAATGGCATTCAAACTGTCTTGACACGCAATTCTGACTTTTTCGTAGAACTGCAAGGACGAGTGGATATAGCAGAGCGTGCTAATGCAACTTTGTTTGTCAGCGTTCATGGAAATGCCATTGATAACCGTCCTGATGTCAATGGACTCGAAGTTTATTATTACGACAGTGGCTACCGTTTGGCTGAGGTAGTTCGCACTACTATTCTCCAAAATATCCCTACTCTTAAAGACCGAGGAACGCGAAAAGCCAGATTTTACGTCCTCAGGAAGAGTTCTATGCCCTCAATTTTAGTGGAAACAGGTTACATGACTGGTCGAGAGGATAATCCTCGCTTAGGAAACCCAGAATATCAAAATCGAATGGCAGAAGCAATAGCCCATGGTATTATTAAATACTTACAACAAAGATAAAAGTCTAGTAAAAATTACTAAATAAGGGAGACGGCGAGTAGTTGGTAGGGGCGGGTTTAGAAGATAATTTATCGGTTTGAACCGAAAGTTAATTAACAAAACCCGCCCGTACAGTAGTTGGTTGTTTACCACTATCTACTAATTATTAACCCATATCCCTACAAAATCCTGTATCTTAAATCAAAACTCTCACCTCAAAAGCTGCCTGTGATTCCAACCTCTATATTTGAAGGCAATTTATACGATTTTTCCCAACAACCCCAACGTGCTCCAATTGGCATTTTTGATAGCGGTGTGGGTGGGTTAACAGTATTACGACAACTGTATCGACAACTTTCAAATGAATCAGTCATTTACTTTGGAGATACAGCCAGACTTCCCTACGGAATTCGTTCGCAAGCGGAAATTATACAGTTTGTTCGTGAAATCCTGAACTGGATGCAACAGCAAAAGGTCAAAATGGTTATTATGGCTTGCAACACTAGTTCTGCTCTTGCTCTAGAAACAGTGCGTCACGAATTTACCATCCCAATTCTGGGACTGATTCTACCAGGAGCAAGGGCAGCAGTTGAGCAAGGAAAGCGTATAGGCATCATTGCTACTCCAGCAACAGCTAAAAGCAATGCCTACAAGCGTGCTATTGTTGAAATAAATTCAGAAGTGCAAGTTTGGCAAGTCGGCTGTCCAGAATTTGTGCCGCTAATTGAGCAAAACCGTATTCACGATCCTTACACTACTGAGGTAGCACGTTCCTACCTAGAGCCTTTACTAGATCAGCAAATAGACACTCTAGTCTATGGTTGTACCCATTATCCCCATCTGGCTCCAGTATTGCGATCGCTTCTTCCCACTTCTGTCAAACTAGTTGATCCAGCCGTTCATGTGGTGGCTGCGTGTAGCCAAGAATTAGACTTACTTGGGTTAAGAAATACTCACCCACCTTTGCCTACCCGCTTCTTCGTCAGTGGCTGTCCCCAACAGTTTGCTCAAACTTCAACCCAGTGGCTCGGCTGTACTCCGATGGTTGAGGTAGCCTGTTTCTCTGATGCTGCAATTTCCAGTAATTAGTCACTAACCTAAATTTATGTCAAAAGTTCCCAGTCATTAAACTAGGAACTCTTGACGATTGACTGTTATCTAGCGTACACTACTGATTTCAGTTACCTTTGGCTGTACTGATGCTTCCTGGCTATAGTTTTCATTAGCAGACAAACCAGCACTGGCAGAAGTACTTTTTTTTCCTGCTCGCTTCGCTAGTGCGATTAATAAATAGACTGTCAACAAATATCCAGAAGCCAACATAAAAATCATCATAGGCATCTTCCCGCAAATCATTTTGTACCAGTGCCTCTATGAAAAGGAATATAAATTGAATAAAATTAGCAAGAATTCAGCAACTAAATGAGTGACTTAGTTGCTTGAAATTTACATACCAAGCTAGCGGTAGAATTTTAATTTTCTCCGCTCAACATATTATGGTTTCCTATGATTTTTGTCAGACTACGCATACCACAGCAATTAGATAACTTTAAAGAAATCTTTCTGCTGCTTTAACAGTCTACTTAGTCTGCTTCAATGAAGGCGTACTTCTTGGATAGGAGCAACACTGACACGCAAAAGCGCTGAAGATGTTGAATTACTTTGCTTCCTCTAAGGGAAACCTACAGCTCCTAACCATAAAGATTCAAAACCACAGAATCAACCAATAAAATTATTTTCTTGGTTTTACCTGCGACTATTTTATTTAGGTTCACAAACCAGATAAGCAAAAACACTTAGTGCTTTCTTCTTTTTCTGGAGGTGAATACCGAAAAATTTAAAATCCCTCAATTTTAGGTTAACACAACAGCCCTGATTTTTCAGGTGACTTTTCTAGGAAATTAAAAAATTTCTGAACAAATACGTACATAAACTATGAATTTTAATTTATTGACAAAAATTTTATGTAACGGCATGGGGGGAATTAATCATAAGTATTTCTATGATGGTGACTAGTTTTACTAATGAAGTTTCTGAATAAATGATTTTTTGTGAAAAAATCTCTCTCTAAAGCACAAAAATTGTGGCTACGTAATTTTACTTGTATAAAATACTAAAAATTTACACTAATAAAATGATTTTAAAATTTTGATAAAAGTTTTCCCATTCTCCAAAGTTTACCGTCTGAGAACCTAGTTCATTTTTGGGTAATATGGGGAGCGAATTTAAATTCCCCACTGTTCTTACTGTCTTGGTAAATCTAACTTTAGATAGAGAATGGTGTAATTGTGTTGTGTTTTGTAGGCGATCGCGAGATAGAAACACAAGTATTGCTTAACGAAAACTTTGCGCTAGCACAGGGTTATCTTAGAATAATTATAGGATATGTAAACTTTCGTAACTTAAGCCATAGTCCGCCCATCCATGACCCCAGCTACCTCCCTCTTTTACCCAGTGGAAGCAGACCTGCAAATACTAGCAGATAACCTCAAACAGCTAGTTGGGAATCGTCACCCCATCCTCTGTGCAGCAGCCGAACACCTATTCGGAGCTGGGGGAAAACGTATCAGGCCAGCAATTGTCCTTTTGATATCACGGGCAACGATGCTGAATCAAGACATTACACCACGTCATCGTCGTTTAGCCGAAATTACAGAATTGATTCACACCGCAAGCTTAGTACACGACGATGTGATTGATGAATCACAAATGCGGCGTGGGGTAGCCACAGTCAATAGTTTATTTAATAACAAAGTTGCTGTATTGGCAGGTGATTTTTTCTTTGCCCAAGCTTCCTGGTACTTAGCCAATTTGGACAATTTGGAAGTCGTGAAATTACTGTCAGAGGTGATTATGGATTATGCCGTCGGTGAGACGCAGCAGGCACTAAATCACTTTCATACAAGTATTTCCATCGAGACTTACCTGAAAAAAAGTTATTACAAGAGCGCTTCAATTATTGCTAACAGTTCCAAAGCTACTGGTGTTCTCAGCGAAGTTTCCCCAGAAACAGCCGAACACTTATACGATTATGGGCGCCATCTTGGTTTAGCGTTTCAAATTGTTGATGACATTTTAGATTTTACGAGTTCTACAGATACTCTGGGTAAACCAGCAGGTTCTGATCTCAAAAGCGGTAATTTGACAGCACCCGTATTATTTGCTCTAGAAGAAAAACCTTACTTGGAAGTACTGATTGAACGAAAGTTTGCTCAAGACGGTGACTTAGAACAAGCAATGGCACTGATTTATGACAGCCAGGGAATCCAAAGAGCACGAGATTTGGCATCTCACCATGCCAAGTTAGCAGTTGAACATATTGGGGTGCTTTCACCTTCAGAATCACGTCAAGCATTGATTAACATGGCTGACTATGTGCTGAGTCGGCTTTATTAGAGACTAGGGACTAGGGACTAGGAATGAAAATATTTTTATACCAGCATTTAGTCCCTAAACTCTAATTAATCAAGCGATATCGGGAGGTACTTGAGTACGGCTGCGATTAGGTTGCAGTAATTGTTTCACTAGATTTTGCAAGTCAACGCGCTTGATTTCGATTTCGCTTGTATTTGTTTTAGACGTGCTAGTACTACGGTCAAATTTAGTATTTAAAAAAACTATACTATCTACGGGTTCTAACGCCATTAATTGAAACAAAATGTGGGTGACAGGCATAGGGGTAGCCATTACCTGAGGGTCAAGCCCAGCACCATAAGAAGCGGGAATATCCTGTAAGGTAGAAAAAGCATATACGACCCGCTTTTGTTGTTGTGGATTTCCACGGTTGCTCAAGGTAGTTACAACCCACTCCTGATCCAGGTTTTGGAGAATATAGTAGTTAGAGTGGCTTAACTGTTGAGCGATCGCACTGAGAGCGGGAGCGATAGCCGCAACCAGTTTTGGTGTTCTACCATCTTTTGGTGCATTTTCAATCAACAATTGAATTTGTGCTTCTAAATTCATAATTACCTGTAACGGCTTTTCGGTATTGGCAATAACTTCAATGGCTGTGCCAACAATCAAACAATAATTGGGAATCGTAAATCCAGCCACATCCTTAAGTTAGGATTACCTGCGTTTAGCTTACACGCAAAGCTCCTAACCCAATACTCCTAGCCATACAGGTTGTAAATGCTTAATTTTAGGGACACTTTAAACACGAGATGATAAAATCAGCCGCAACCACAACTATTCAGGGAGAAGTTTCTATTGGCGTGGAGGCGATATTTCCATTCCTATTTCAAGAACTTCAGCAGTCAACCAAAGCTTCTCAACAGAACTGTCGCGCAGTAGCGATGCGGATTGCAGCTGAAGTCTACCGGATTTGCCATGAAAGCAAACGCATTCAGGCTTCCGGTTCTGTAGAAAACTCAGCAATGGCTCTAGCTAAACATCGCCTGCAACAGTGTCTGAGGTACTATCAGTTGGGTTCAAATCGGGGTAGGGTTGAATTACACAGTACATTAAGTGCAATTATTTATCGCTACATCAATCCGCCCCAACGACAATTGAGCTATCAGGGGCGACTGACAGTTATTGAAGATTTTCTACAAAGTTTTTATCTAGAGGCATTAAATGCTTTTCGGCGAGAGAATCAACTAGAGGCGAGCTATCGTCCTCAGACACTGCTGGAACTCGCAGAGTACATGGCATTTACCGAGCGCTACGGCAAGCGACGAATTCCCCTGCCAGGGCGTCAGCAGCAATTAATCATCCTCCGAGCACAAACGTTCTCACAACAGCAACCCCCAGAAACTTGTGTAGACATAGAGCAAGCCGCAGAAGGTAGTGGAAATGAAGCCGATGGCTCTTGGGAAGATCCAGCAGTACAGCAATTACGAACTGCAATGGCGACACAACCAGAACCAGAAGCTCAAGAAGAGACATTGCGATCGGTTGTGATCACAGAATTAATGAATTATCTGGAAGAACGGCAACAGAATGATTGTGCTGATTATTTCGCCCTCCGACTTCAAGATTTATCAGCCCAGGAAATCGAGACTATCTTGGGTTTAACCCCCCGTCAAAGAGATTATCTACAGCAACGCTTTAAATATCATTTAATTCGATTTGCTTTATTGCATCGTTGGGAATTAGTTCACGAGTGGTTGGAAGCAGATTTGCACACCAACTTGGGTTTAACTCCCCAACAATGGCAGGTATATACTGAACAACTTGACGAAAAGCAGCGGTGTTTATTAGAACTGAAGCAACAGGGACAACCTGATGAAAGAATCGCTAAAACTCTAGGATTGTCAATGGCACAACTTCAGAAACGCTGGTTTAAAATTCTTGAACAAGCTTGGGAAATTCGTAACTCCCTAGTATCCGGATCGGGTGCTTCTACTAATGAATAGTGACTCAGAATCCTTACAAAACTATTTTTTATCTTGGTTATTGACAGATTCTGACAACCCAAGAGATTTTAATAAAGTAGAACGTAAGGACACCCACGGAGCGGAAAACCCTCTCCAGAGAGCTACTGCATTTCCAAGTAGTTCTCAAGAGTCGGAATTAAAGCTCCAGAACTTTCGATTGGGAGAAATTCCTACTGTGCAAGAACGTTTTCAAGCTGTTCTCAAACGTCGGCTCCAAAGTCAAACTGAGAGCCAACCACCTTTATTTCCTTGGGAAACTCAAATCACGGACTATCCGGAGTATTTAGACGAGCCAGCTGTTGTATTAGTTCCTACTTGGGGGTGGGCAGCACAACAGTCGAATCTCGATCTGCCAATACTTCTACCGGATAGTATTTTCCGGCAATTGCTTGATAAATGTCAAGCATTGATAACATCTTCGTCGCTGTTAGGGCCAAAATTAATTCAGGCTGTAGAAAACTTTTTCCCTAACGAATTCCAAACATTAAACAATTTGGCTGGAGTGGTGCTAACAGGTGCGACTCGTAGTAAAAAAATCAAGTTGCCATCATTGGCAGGCGACTATGCGGATTTACAGCCACGCCAGCAGATGTTGTTGTCATTGTTGGCAGCAAAACAACTGCTAGAGAGTCTGACTCTGTATGTTTCAAACACTGAACCTTTAGTCAGACAATGGCTAACTAGCTTAGGTGTTTTAAACTTGAGTGTAGAATACCAACTTCAAGGTCAAGTAGGTACACTCAGGGTTCAAGGTGATTTACCCTCCAAAGGGTCAATAAAAATTCAAGGAAATGGCTCGCAAATTAAAGCACAGAGTTCAACTCCAGGTTGCTTGAGTGTCGAACTAGGTGGCGTGCAGCTCAACCAAACTTACACTCTGACAATAGAGTTGAAAGAAATAGATCAACAGCCATTGTCGTTTGTGATTATTCCCACCTCGTAGCCGAAAAGTGCCATCGCTAGCACTAAAACTGAATTTAAAGCTATTGTTGTGAGATTTAGTATCATCCTGGTTCTAAAACCAAGTTAATTTTTTAAGAAACAGTTATTAGGGCGTCTACAAGCAGCTGCAATGAAAAAGCAACTTTTGATGCGAGGGAGTACGGTGTATCTCACTCGCATTGTGCTAGTACTGTATCAGTAGTGTTGACACAGTTACTGTGCTCAATATCACCATCAGTTGCTTTTTAATCACAATGTTTAACTTTTCCAGGATGAGTTCGCTTTGGCGTCTACCTTTTGGTAATAAATGGCGGCAAACAATGTCGCAGTCGCCTTTGGCAGATGTTGAAGATTCAATTACCTTCAGGGTGCTAGTGCTAGCGTTGGTAATTATGGGTGTTGTGGCAACGGATATTGCCGCAGAGACTAAATTCACTTTGTGGGCATTACCCTTGAGTTTAGTGGGTGGAATTTGGAGCTATTACCGTCGCTGCGATCGCAATATTTCGGTCAAATTCTGCATTGCCATTGGAATGTTAGTGGCACTAGGTGCTTTTTTGGGGCGATTGGTGGGAGAATCAAATGATACGCGACTGGCTTTGGCAGAATTATTAATCCAACTGCAAGTACTGCACTGTTTTGATATGCCCCGTCGCAAAGACTTGGGTTATTCAATTGTGATCGGGCTAATTCTATTAGGGGTGGCAGCTTCGCTCAGTCAGACTTTAGCGTTTGCTCCCATACTGCTATTATTTTTAGCGATCGCCCTGCCGACTTTAGTGCTAGATTATCGTTCCCGGCTCGGTTTAGAGAATTTAAAGACTGAGCATGAACACTTCCAACAGAGGAATTCCCAAAAATCCGGGAATTCCTCTTTTAATTTTAGATTTCTAATTTTGAATTTTTTGATAGTTGTTGGACTCGGTTTAGCAATTTTTGCTGTTTTACCCCGCTTGCCTGGTTATCAGTTGCGGATGTTTCCAGTCAGTTCTGCGATTAACGTCAAAGGTAATTTTACAGGGCGTAGCATTATCAATCCCGGTTATGTGCGCCAAGGGAAAAATCAGAATCAAGGCAATGGTGGTAACGGCACAGAAAACGGCAATGGTGGTGGCAAACCGGGACAAGTAGATGATAGTTTTTATTACGGTTTTAATAGTCAGATGAACCAAAACCTGCGGGGTGAGATGAAACCCAAGGTAGTGATGCGGGTGCGATCGCAGGTAGAAGGTTTTTGGCGAGTACTAGCATTTGATCGTTACACAGGTAAGGGATGGGAGATTTCGCGCAATGAGCAAGTCAAACGCATCAAGCGATCACCTTGGAGTTATCAAATTTTTCTCAATCTACTAACCAGTATTGCTAAAACCAAAGAAGTAGTGCAAACTTATACGGTGGTGTCAGATTTGCCTAACTTGATTCCAGCAATGGCATATCCCAAAGAAATTTACTTTCCGACACCAATCATTGCAGTAGATCCAGAAGATGGGTTGCGAGCACCTGTAGGATTATCAGAAGGCATGACTTACACTGTCATTTCCCAAGTGCCGTACCGTGATCGGACTTTGCTAGGAAAAGCCTCGACTAAATATCCACAAAGTTTTAAAGATTACTATTTACAAATACCCTCAGAAATCGCCGAAAAAGTACGCAAACGTACAGAAGAAATATTAGCTAACTACAATCAACAAAAGGTAAGTCAGTCAAATAAATCGCTAGATTCTACCTATGAAAAGGTTCTTTATTTGGCTCAGTACTTAAAGCAAAACTATCAAATTCCAGACAATCCTTTAGACTTACCTTATTTAGCAGAAAACGAAGACTTAGTAGAAGCTTTTTTGTTTAAGCACAAAGGTGGTTATCCTGACCATTTTTCCACAGTGCTGACGGTGATGCTGCGTTCTATTGGTATTCCCGCTAGGTTAGTAGCCGGGTTTGCATCTGGAGAGTTTAACGCGTTTACCGGGATGTATGTCGTCCGCAACACCGATGCTTATGCAATGACAGAAGTGTATTTTCCTAAATACGGCTGGTTTGCTTTTGATCCTATTCCCAATCATCCTTTAATTCCTCCATCTATAGAAGAAATTCAGACTTTTAGTGTTTTGCGTCAATTTTGGAATTGGATTGCTGGGTGGTTACCATCTCCGGTAACAGGATTACTTAACAATATATTTAGGATAATATTCACCTGGATCAGCAAAGTTTTTTATTGGTTTGTATCACTATTCTTCAAAGGTTGGCTGGGAATTTTCACGGGTTTAATCTTGGCGACAATCATATCTTTTTTAGGTTGGCTGGCTTGGAGTCTGTGGCGAGAATGCTTCCATCGCCTTGCCTTGAGAAAATTACCGCCAATGGAAAACCTTTATCAACAAATGCTGTTGTGGGCAAATAAAAAAGGTTTAAGCAAGCATCCTGCACAAACACCGCTTGAGTATGCCAAAGTTTCATATCAACATCACTCAGTAGAAACAGCTGAGGTAATAGATGACATCTGCCAAGCCTACGTTAGCTGGCGTTATGGTGGTTATAACCCTGATTTGCACAGACTGCGACAAAGATGGCAACAAGTCAACTCGCGCAGCGACAAGTGATATTATCTCCGTCAAAATGCCCATCATAAAATAACCTCACCCCAGCCTGCTCTTTACCAAAAAGAGGGCTGGAGTGAGTTAGCGTATAAACAAATCGATTAATGCCTTGAACTAGAGAACAATTGATTGCAGGAAAGCACTACAGCCGATTGAATCTTCACAATTAGACTGATGAAATTATTTTCTCTTTTAATGTGACCATAAATCAGCGTTTTTGTGAAGTAATTATATATTCTCTAAATGTCTAATATTAATTTATTTGTATTGTACTTGTTAGGAAACTAATTAAATAGTTCAAGTTGAAGCATTGAATTTGTAAAACCTTTTAAATAGCTTGAATGGTCTTATTTTACCTATATCTTGAGTATGATTTTTAGATGAATTATCTGAGAAATAGCTAAAAAAAGCGTTTCTTATTTAAAAACAAAAGCTAAGGTGAAAATAGACGTTGTAAGTGCAATTTTTTGGGGATAACATGGAAATTAGTTATTTATAAGCTTCTCACACCGCATTTGGTGTCAGTTTTTTATGGACATTCAGTTAATCAACATCGGTTTCGGCAACATTGTTTCTGCTAACCGAGTAGTTGCCATTGTCAGTCCAGAGTCTGCCCCGATTAAGCGGATTATTACAGATGCACGAGATCGAGGCCAACTTATTGACGCAACTTACGGTCGCCGTACCAGGGCTGTAATTATTACTGATTCCAGCCATGTTATTCTTTCGGCGATTCAGCCAGAAACGGTAGCGAATCGGTTTGTAATTTCCCGCGATCATCATGTGGTAGATAATTAAATTAAGGTGGGTTAAACACTTACCTCTATTGGTGCGGTATCAGCAGTAACATGTGAATTAGACAAGTTTTTGTCACTCATGCTACAAAAACCATTAGTCAACAGTCTCTTGCCAACTCCAATAGACTAATGACCAATGAATAGTTTTATTGATTAATTCACAGGTTAAGCGGATGATGCAAGTTTTATTCTCTAAGAGTGGTGCTAATACCAAAGAATGCCCTTCCTCTGGCAAGCTAATTGTCTTGACAGGGCCTAGTGGTGTAGGTAAAGGTACTTTAATGCGATCGCTTCTGCAGCGTCATCCAGAACTGTATTATTCTGTTTCTGCTACCACTCGTTCTCCTCGTTCGGGAGAAGTAGATGGCAAGGATTACTACTTTATTAGCCGCAGCAAATTTGAACAATTAGTAGCGGCTGGTAAATTTTTGGAATGGGCAGAATTCGCTGGTAACTATTACGGTACTCCCAGCGAACCAGTGATTGACCAAATTTGTTCTGGCAAATTGGTTGTTTTAGAAATTGAGCTAGAAGGTGCACGACAAATTCGTCGCTCCTTTCCTAGCGCTCTTAGTATATTTATTCTGCCGCCGTCTTTTAATGAATTAGAGAAACGGATACGCAGTCGGGGACAAGATTCACAAGAAGCGATCGCCCGCCGTTTACACCGTGCTCAAGAAGAAATCAATGCTGCCAATGAATTTGATATTCAAATCGTTAATGACGATTTTGAAACAGCTCTCAATTCTATAGAAGCAGTTTTGTTTGGTTAGTTATTTACTGCTAAAGAATCACCTGATTCTTTTTATGAAAAACTCAAAAAGGACACAAAGAAAAAGCAATGCCTGATCTCTGTGTCCTTTAGTTTTTGTTAGTAGGGGCGGGTTTATTATAGATACTTTATTCTCACAAAGAGAATGTGGTTAAAACCTGCCCGTACAGTAATTGGTGATTTACCACTATCTACTAACAAATCACTAAATTAACCAAACAAACCTTGAATTAGTCCCAAATTGGTAGTTAAAAAGTAGGCTGTTACTGCACCGCCAATACCACCAATTAAGAAAGCACTAGCAAAACCATTCCAGCCTTCATTGGATTGGAAAGCTTCAGGAGGATTCGGTATAGTTACACTCTTAACTGGCTGAGGAGGATTGCTATTAGCATAAAGAGATAAGGCACCAGTCAAAATCACAATTAAGCCCAAAGCTCCAAGTAAGCCAGCTAAGTTAGCATTAACCGTGTTCCGCAGCGGGCCTAATTTAGCAAAGGGGCCAAAAATCCAGTAACCATGAGCCATGCCTATTTCTAAACCCCTTCTAAAGGTAGTAATTCCAGGGCGATAGGCTGGTAAGTTACCAATGAACCACTTCACAAAGGGAGAAGAATTAATTGGTGTTTCTAGGTTCCCAACTTGTGGATCGCGGAATGCTGGAAAAACTACTTCCCTATTTCTGGGATCGCTTGGAGAATTTTTTGATGCATCAACTGCTTGCGCCATATTTGATTTTCGCCTCTAAATAATATGGTGGCAACATTTTATATTAATAATAATCCTAGTTTGATATGTTATTTGAACGTTAAGTTTAGAAAAATTAATTTAGTTATCTATATTTATTTTTAAGGATGTGAAAAGTTTATGCTGTTTCCAGCATTACAAGATTAAAAAAGAAAATTTTTTACTACCTATTGTGAATTAATTCTTTTTAAATACTGCTGTTATATAATTATATAGTTAGTAGTTAATAGTTAGTAGCTGATTGCTATTAGTTTTGACAACCATCCACTAACCCTCCGGGTACTCTACCTTGAAGCCCTTCGGGTACTCTACGAGAAGCCGCCTTCGGCGTCTACGCCAGTCACCTGTGGAGGAGGACAGTCCGTTGCCAACAGAAGCGCCGTACGGGGGTTTCCCCCGTTGGGGCGACTTCGGAGGGTTCCCCCCGTTGTAGGAACTGTCCGTTGGAAACCCTCCCGCGGTGCTGGCTCACCACTAACCACTCATCATTATCTCAACTATGAAAAACCGTTAGCAATTTATGGTAACGGATGGAAAAGCAGGTCAGGAAAAAAGCGATTAAATTCAATTAAAATTCCTGCTGTAATGAACAGCCAGATTGTTGTGATTACTGGTGCTGTACTCAGAAACTTTAAGAAAGGACTTTGGTTACTCATGAATTAATCTCCAATTAGTGAATAAGTACAGCTAAACTAACGTGGTGAAACAGGAATTTCTTCATCTTTTGCTGTTAATTCACCAGAAAGCAACTCTTTAATTGCTGCTGCTGGCCAAGCAAATCCGGATAGCATAATTGGCAATGCCAAAGGAACTTCGATTTGGATTTCTTTTTGTTCGACATCGCCTCCTTGTTTCTTGATTGTTTGTAGATAAGCGCGACCTACCCAACCAATCCAGCCTGCAATATACAAAAATAGAATGCTGGGGATCAAAAAGTCGCCAGCACGATCCAGACGACCATCAACAATCAAGTGAGGTAAACCTTCTGGGCCACATAAAGCCTGAGAATAACGCTCAAATCGCTTTTGACCAGATTGTGGATCGGCTGTAGTATTGCGAGCAACTTGTGCTCGCTGTTGGAAAGCAGGAGATTCACTACAAGGAACGAGATCTGCCCCTAGTGCTTTCGCAGACGGAGCAAAGTTAAACCAAAGAAAAATCGCTAAAATCAAAGCAAACAAGCGTCGCATGGAATTGTTTCCTTTTCTGACGAAACAAATATATTTCTTGTACAAAACGAAGCGGCTTGTACAATTTTGATTTGCAGAACTATCAAGTCATTATAGTTTCATAAAATATCGGTAAAAGCTGAGATTACCTTTATTTTATGTTTATGGGATTTATACCCAATGGCTGAACCATGACAGCCTTTTTCTAACTGCGGTGAGCAAGAATTGTGTCCATTTCTAACTCACTTTTTGGGCAGCATCTTTAATTTTAAAGACTAATAGAAATACAAAGTTTCCATTTTGTCTTTTTGTGAGTTTGTGGAGGGGAATCCACAATTAAAACAGGATCAACTAGGCTTTTGACAGAAGTTAATCTGATCAATATGCCTGTATTTCCTGTTATTTTGTCGGGTTTTGAGTCTAAGGCAATCATACTCTTGCCTGTGAACCGAGTAAAGTTGAAGTAAATAAAAGTTAAAGTTTCTCAAACTAGTCTTTATTAGGCGTAACTGTGTAATGACAACCGTTTTAGCAATCGAAACCAGCTGTGATGAAACTGCTGTCGCAATTGTTAGCAATCGTCTACTGAGAAGTAGTATCATTGCCTCTCAGATTTCTGTTCATAGTCGGTATGGGGGGGTAGTGCCGGAAGTAGCTTCAAGGCAGCATTTAGAAACAATTAATGAAGCGATCGCTCAAGCAATGGAACAAGCCCAACTTGGCTGGGAGGAAATTGATGGAATCGCTGCCACCTGTGCGCCTGGGCTAGTGGGGGCATTGCTGGTTGGCTTAACTGCTGCCAAGACTCTAGCCATGCTGTACAATAAGCCATTTTTAGGCGTTCATCACCTAGAAGGACATATTTACGCGACTTATCTGAGCGAGCCTGCACTCAATCCTCCTTTTCTGAGCTTACTTGTTTCCGGTGGACACACAAGCTTGATCTACGTTAATGATTGTGGTGATTACAAAACTCTGGGTGAAACCCGTGATGATGCTGCTGGTGAGGCTTTTGATAAAGTAGCGCGTCTATTGCAATTGGGGTATCCAGGTGGCCCTATTATTGATCGTTTAGCGCAACAGGGAAATCCCCAGGCATTTAGCTTGCCGGAAGGAAAAGTTTCCTTACCTAGTGGCGGGTATCATCCCTATGATGCAAGTTTTAGTGGTTTAAAAACAGCTGTATTGCGGTTGGTACAGCAGTTGGAAAAACAGCAGAAACCTGTACCAGTAAAGGATGTGGCAGCTAGTTTTCAGGATACAGTAGCCCGATCACTTACCAAACGAGCGATCGCCTGTGCTCTCAACTACGGTTTGGATACTATTGCTGTTGGTGGTGGTGTAGCAGCCAACAGTGGTTTAAGACAACACTTGCAAACAGCAGCAGCAGCCCACAACTTGCGCGTATTATTTCCCCCCTTAAAATTTTGTACTGACAACGCCGCCATGATTGGGTGTGCTGCGGCCGATCATCTTAACCGAGGACACATATCTCCTTTGACACTCAGCGTCCAATCTCGACTGGGGCTGACAGATGTGATGCAGTTATATCAACAAAAGAACTTAGAACACACAACTTAAGTAGTTTAGAATATCAATTCATTCTGCATTCTTATTAGGTATAAATATTTTCTCCTTGTCCTTTTCTCTCCCACTCTCCACCGCAGTCTCCTCGTCAACTTTCTCACTGTCTCCTTCTACTTGAGTTTGCACAGCAACAATAGAAACAATATGAGCTGCAACCACATCCGGTTGCTCTAACATTGCTAAATGTCCACAATTAGGAATTTCAATAACATTGTCACCACAGTATTGAAATAACTGATGAAAACTAGCTAAGTGACGGACATACTTTGGTTCCATCACCTTATCTTCAGTACCGGCTAAGAAGTAAACTGGCTGCTTCAGTTGGGATACAAGTTGAGGTAAGCGGTTAATTTCTTCTTCGGTTGTGGAGTCTAGCAGTGTTCCCAGGGCTGCTTCTGGGTTGGCTACAACAAAATCGATTACCCGTTGACGCGCCCAATGACGTTCCAAAGGACGCGCCACACTTACCCTGCTAAAGAGCAAATCAATCAAAGGTAGTTGCCAGAGCCAGCGAGGACGAATCTGCAAAAATCGTTGTCCAGCCGAGCGAAATTGCTCAAAAGCTTCTTTAAGATAAATACCACCACCTGCGTTGACACAGATTACTCCCTGGACGCGATCAGGGTTTTGAGCAGCTTCCCAAAGAGCGATCGTCCCTCCCAAGGAGTGACCAACGAGCCAAGCACTGGTAATATGAAGCTGTTCTAACAAAATTGCTAAATCCCGTGCATAAGCAGCTGGCGTATAAAGAGAATCAAAGGGATCAACAAAATCACTGCCATCATTGGAACTCAGGTAGAAAGAAGTTCCTTCACGAGTAATATCTGTTTTCCCGTTGGGCTGAGACTCACCAAAACCTCTTAAATCATAAGATAAACATTGAAAAGTAGCAGACAGACGGGAAATTAAGGGTTGCCAGTATCCACGGCTGTTGAGCCAACCATGAATAAACACTAGAGTATGAGGGCAGGACGTAGGAGCTGTAAGTTCGTATGCGTGTGGAACGCCCAAGATTTCGATGGTAGCCATACTTCTATCGTACCCTTAAGAGCGAGTGCGATTGAAGAAAGTAAGTGGTAGTACTCTGTCAACCAAGAATTGGCGAGTTGAGGTAGACGCACCACAGAACACAAGACACGGGGAGATGGGAACAGAACTACTAATTACTGTACGGGAGGCAGCGCGCCCTTGCGGAGCCAGTGCGGTGGTGAGCCAGCGCGCCCTTGCGGCTTTGCCGACTTGTAGCGACTGGCGTAGACACGAAGTGGATAAGCGAAAGTAAGGGTTCCCCGGCATAAAGGAGCCAGTGCGCCCTTGCGGGTTAAGCGCGTTGTAGACGCCCAGAGGGCGGCTTCCCGCAGGGTAGCACCTGGCGTCACCTGGCGTCGGGTTAAGCGCGTCGAGTGCGACTGCCGTGCGGGTTTAAAAGATAATTTATCAGTTTGAACGCCAAGATAATCAGCAAAACCCACCCCCACTAACTAATGACTAATTACTAATAACTATTGACTCACTTGCCTAACAATCTTTGCTTTACCCCTTCAGCAATTTTGTGACCTAGATATTCTGGAATCAGACTTTCATTTGGCCCTAACAAATAAAGTATTAGGCGTGTGCGTCCACGCCAAACTAGCAAATTGGCATTCACGACCAAAAGGTCTTCTTGCCAGATAGCATACATCACCTTGTAAAAGAGTCCCGGTTGGTTATCAGCTTCAATTACTAAAGCAGGAAGATGAAAGACCGGATCGACGTAAAATTCTGTTTGTACTTGCTCTAGACCTGTATCAAGATTGAATTCTACCGCTAGCATCTCTTCTACTTCAAATCGTCCTGCTAAAGCTTCTCGAATCGCCCGACAGACATTTTCTGAAGTTTTCTCGCTCAGAACTTTGCTGCCACGAGAAACGAGGAGCTTGATAAATACCAACATCGGCGGTTTAATCTGACCATATAAACTCAAACCGTGAATCGTTAGTCCGTAAGCTGCCAGCACACCAAAAATATCGCTGAGGAGAAACGACTGATTGCGGTAAGCAAAATGTAAAGCACTTTTACTACCTTCTTGTTTGAGCTCGATCACGGCACGTCTAGATTTATATAGGCGATAGGCTAACCGCAAATTTTGCAGTTGAATCTCACTGCTGACAAATTGTTCATAAAACTGAGGGAAAGCGCGGTTAAAGCGCTTTAGGAGTTCTAATGTAGAAGATTTTAAACCAGAAGCCATCTTTGGGTGTAAGCCTTACTTGCTGTCATCAAACCGAAAGCGTTCATAGCTGTTATATACAATTGTGTAATGTACAATTTTGTCTTGGATTGTGATCCCTTTGGTTAATTTCTCCTAGCATTTACTACAAAATGCTAAAGTTGAAAATGATTGGTGTGAAATCAGCGCTTTCTGAAATACAGACCATTGCAAATTCCAACAACACTTAATTTAAAGATAGAAGTGTTAGGGAGCAAAAATGGGTAGTTCAGTAAAACGTTAATCAACACTCTTTCATTAGAAACCAATTCAGTTATACTACCCGAACCACGCTGGCATGGGTTTTTGGAAAACTTGGTTTAGTACTTCTGAACCGTTCACGACAACAAAAACAACTCCTTTTGAAGAGCATACAGTAGAAGCTGCGAGCAACTCTGGTGCCACTAGCGTTAGTGGAGCTCCTTCGCAGGAGGCTCGCATTGTTTTTAGCACAGAACGAGATATTGATTTATACGAACTTGAAGAACTCTGTGATGCCGTTGGTTGGTCGCGTCGTCCTTTAAGAAAAGTAAAAAAAGCTATTGAGCATAGTTTTCTCGTTGCCTCAATGTGGCAAGTGCGAGGAAATCAAAGGCGGCTCATTGGTTTTGCCCGTGCTACCTCAGATCATGCGTTTAACGCTACTATCTGGGATGTGGTAGTTCATCCAGACTTCCAAGGCCAAGGGCTGGGTAAAGCGTTGATGAAATATGTGCTTAAGAAACTTAGGGGTGAAGAAATTAGTAATGTTACTCTGTTTGCCGATCCCCATGTTGTAGACTTTTATCGAAGTTTGGGTTTCATGTCTGATCCAGAAGGCATTAAAGGAATGTTCTGGTATCCCCAATAACTTCTACATAACAGCAGCTATTGGTGTCATCAGTTTCAATCACGCTTGCAGAGATTTTGAAGTACGAAATTTTTAGCACAGGCTTTACATAGTGATAGTGGTTGACAGACAATCAACTTGCTTATACTCTTTAAAAGAGTGCATATCTTCTGCTGTGCAGTTTCTCTGATAACTGGCTGCTAATGCCAAATCTGTTGTAGAATAGTGAAACCGGGATGTAGCGCAGCTTGGTAGCGCGCCTGCTTTGGGAGCAGGATGCCGCAGGTTCAAATCCTGTCATCCCGACTTAAATAAAATAATTTTTTACAACTCTAGAACTGGTTATCAGTTCTGGAGTTTTTTATATTCTCTAAGGAAAAAACAAAACTTGACTATATTTTAATTTTGGATGGCTGAAAAAAATATAAGTAATTTATAATTCCTAGAAGATGCGTATTTTTACTTCACGTATTTTTGGCTAATTTTAAAAAAGTCTATTAAATTAACAAAAATAAAAACTAAATTTTTATAGCTTTGATAATCTTACGTCAGATTTAACACATGAGTTGATTATGATGGATGGAACTATTTACTATCCTGTAGAGTCAACGATGCCAAGTAAAAGCAATAAAATGGCATTTGTCATCTCCAGTAGCGGAAAATTTCTCTTCGCCTGGAAGCAAAATACAACAAGCATCTATCTACAGGATTTTGAAGTCAATCTCAAGGTGAATTGACAAATCCAAGCACAATCAACTAGCGATCGGGATATCATAACTGAAACTAGTTGGTGCTGTGCCAATTTTATTGTTCATGTGACTTGATTGAAGTATTGATGCTAGGAGAAGTCATGAATTCATTGGTTCGCTGGGGTACAACATTAGGTTTGGTGGGGAGTACTCTGCTGTCAACTTTTTTAAGCGGAAATGCCCCAGTACTAGCATTATCAGAGCAAAAAATAAAACAAATACTGGATCAAGTACCAGTATTTTTAATCACAAATCCTCAAGGGTTGCCACTCAGCCGCCCCTTAGAAGGACAAAATGCCCAAAAAGGCAGTTCGGTGACAGGTGTTTATATGAGCCAGCAAGAAGCTCAAACTTTTGTCAACCAGCTACGGAATGCTCCAGAAAAAGACCCAAAACAAGCAGAAATGCTAAAAAGTTTACAGGTAACAGCAGTGCCGTTAGGAGTAATTTATCAGCAATTACAAAAAACTAAAAATCAGCCAAATCGCCTATTCTTTGCTTTCAAACCCGTAGATCGGGAAATTCAAGGAGCAATGGAATTATTGCGGCAAAGCGGTCAAGATATAAAACAGTTTAGGAGCGTACCTATTTTTCTTGTGAGATTCGCACCAGATAAAGGGTATGTCCCAATTGAATTGGGTTCTGATAAAAAGGAATATATTCCTCTGTTTACAAGCAAGCAAGACGCCGACAACTTGTTGAAGCAGGTGAAGCAAAAGTTTCCTAAAGCCGATATCCAAGTAGTGGATGTTGATGGAATTATAAAAACCTTACAGGAGAAAAACGACAAGTGGCTGGAGCAAGTAGTATTTTTCCCGTCTCCAGAGGCTAGACAGTATATCCAGTCACTTCCTAAAAATAGTGCTTCTAACCAAGCACCACCTGCTCAACCGAAAAAATAACTACACTCAGTTATCAGTAAACAGTGAACAGTTTTAAAAATCAGAGTAATGAATAGAAAAAAGCAAATTTATTTTCCTGGTTCAAATTCCCTACACTTTAGCTAGGGTTGATTAACTGATAACTGATCACTGATAACTGTTAATGTATGGCAGAAAAACAGCCAAAAGATACTTCTGGTTTGCAAGTTTGGCAGTGGCGCACAAAAGCGATTCAATCGGCGATCGCTGCTGATGTGCCACCTGCTGAAGTAGATTGGCTGTTGCAAGAGGTTGCTGGTTTAGATAGTTTGGCACTACGTTTAGAGTTGTTTAAAGACTGGCCGCAAATTAAGCTGCGGCTGCCTTTAGAAGAATTAGAGGTGCTGTGGCAAAAACGCCTGCATGAGCGTCTACCAGTACAATACATTACAGGAGTGACACCTTGGCGACAGTTTAAAGTTGTAGTGTCTCCTGCGGTTTTAATTCCTAGACCAGAAACAGAGTGTTTAATTGATTTAGCAGTTGCTACTGTTTGTAAGAGCCAGGAAAATTTGTGTCTAGAACAAGGACATTGGGCAGACTTAGGAACGGGCAGTGGAGCGATCGCTCTTGGGCTTGCAGATGTCTTTAGGAAAGCGACAATCCACGCTGTTGACTGCTCTGGAGAAGCTCTTTTGCTTGCTCAACAAAATGCTCAAAATTATGGTTTTGGCGATCGCATACACTTTTATCATGGTTATTGGTGGGAACCACTGGAATCTTTAAAAGGACAATTCAGTGGTATGGTGTCAAACCCTCCTTATATTCCCACCACACTCGTATCTGAGTTACAACCAGAAGTGATGAATCATGAGCCAAAACTGGCATTAGATGGAGGCATTGATGGTTTGGCTTGTATACGTCATTTAATCGAAACTTCTTATACTTACTTACATCCGGGTGGGGTGTGGCTGGTAGAGATGATGGCAGGGCAAGCGGATGTAGTACGAGAAATGGTGCAAAACCAAGGTAGCTATGGCGATATTGAGATTCACACCGATTTAGCAGGGATCGAACGCTTCGCTGTTGCCAAGAAATTATGAATGATGAATTATCAAGAAGCGCCCACAGGTTGGCAGCCTGGGGCTACACAAACAAAGCCCACCTTCGTAGGCTGAAATCCTTACAGGCTGCCTCCGCAGCCTTTGTTAGTATAGCGACACCCTTTTAGGGTGTTGGATTTTGGTAAAGGTATTGATGAAGTATAAATAAGTTTTATATTTTAGATTTTATTATTCATAATTTGTCAGATGACGCAAGTTTCTCTAGATGCACTCGTAGCTGCGGCACGAGCAGGTAAATTAGTGAGCTTTCCCACAGATACCGTTCCTGCGCTGGCAGCCATACCAGAGCAGGGGGAATTAATTTTTACCGCCAAGCGACGTAGTCCGGATAAACCTTTAATATTGATGGCGGCTAGAGCAGAAGAGCTTTGGGCTTTTGTCAACGGTAATGCTGATGAGTATCAAATTTGGCAGCAAACAGCAAATAAATACTGGCCAGGAGCGCTAACTCTAGTTTTACCTGCCTCCGCTTTAGTACCAAAAGCGATGAATCCTATCGATCCAACTACAATTGGCATTCGTGTACCTAATTGTGCGATCGCTCAAAAAATTTTGGCACAAACAGGGCCACTTGCCACTACTAGTGCTAATCTATCAGGTCAGCCAGCTTTAAGAACAATGGCAGAAATCGAAGCTCAATTTCCCGAAGTCCTGACATTATCTGCAAATGAGTGCGAAAATGAAATACCGAGAAATGGAGTACCTTCTACTGTTGCTAAATGGACTGGGAAAGATTGGCAAATTTTACGGCAAGGTGGAATTAAGTTAGTTTGAGATCTGGCTTGAAAATAAGGCAAAGGGCAGTAGACGCAAAGCGCCGTATCCGTTGGTAGGAAAGACAGTTTTCATTTCCTAGTTGTGTGATTTTTCATATGATCCTCTAGCTTACTGATGCTTTAGCTGGTTTGTAAAATCAACAAAATACCTGTTCTATTAAAACTACTCCGGAACTTTACTCTACGCCTTGGTGGTCAATTAAAAAGTTAATATTTTTGCTAAATAAATTATGGACTGGAGTAATTGGATCTATTTGGGAGCAGGATTATTATTAGGAATGGGTGTGAATGGGTTACTGCTGCGGACAAAAAAGTCATCTAGTTCTCTAGTATTGCCAGTAGAACAGCAAAATATAGCAAAACTCCAAGAACAACTCAAGCAAACTCAACTGGCTTATCATATGGCACAAGAAATGAGCCAGTTTAAAGCGGGATTTTTAGCACGGACTACCCATGTATTGCGATCGCCCATTAATGGTTTAATTGGGTTACATCAGTTAATTTTATCCAATTTGTGTGAAAACCCAGAAGAAGAGCGAGAATTTATCCACCAAGCTCAGGAAAGGGCATTAAAGCTCTTAAAATTAATCGATGAAATTTTAAATATTGCTAGGTTAGAACACGGTACAAGTAAATTAGATTTGCAATCGCAGTCGCTAGCTGAACTCTTACAGGAAGTTTACGATTTAACTTATATGCTAGCGGAAAATCGCAATTTTCCCTTTAAGGTATTATTACCTGATCCAGAAATTCAAATTTTTATAGATTTTCGCTGGTGCAGACAAGCACTACTATATTTAATCGAAGCTGTCATTGCTCAAACGGAGGAAGGCAGCATTTATATTTCTTCTCAAGTTGCAAGTGCAAATAATTTGGTTCACATCTGGTTGGATGTACCTTTCTATGCTGTTTCTCAAAGTGAGTCAATAGATTTAATTAAATCAGAACACCTACCATCTGAAAGTAACGAAGAAAACCCAAAATTTTTAGCAGGTATGAACTTATTGCTTGCTCAAGTCTTATTGGAAGTAATGGGGAGCAAGTTGGAAATTATTCCTTTTCCTGATGCTCAAGCAACAACTGAAGATATGATTAGGTTGCAACTTTCTATTCCCCTCGTTACTAAAGGTGTAGAGGCGCAGAATTACTAATTTTATTTTCCTGATTAACTCTCCAAAAAATACTTTCTCCCCTTCCACTCTTATCCCCTTGCTTCATTAGCTAGACATAATTAAAAGTAAAATGCAGATGGTTAGAAACTAAGCAGAATAAGCTTTTTCCTACTGCCTACTGCCTCTGGGCAGTCGCACTCGACGCGCTTAACCCGCAAGGGCGCGCTGCTCTCTGCCCTCTGCCTTCTAATTTAATGATTTGATGTTTCTTGAAGCTGTATTTCTCCAGGTGTAAGGCAACCAAGGTGAGATTGATTTTGCAACACCATCGTAGTTGTAGTATTGTGTTGAAAGCCTATTTTTTCATAAAACTGCTGTTGGTGAGTGGTCATTAGGTAAACACGTTCTACCCGGTTGATGCGAGGATGGCTTAATATTGTTTCTACAAGCTTACTTCCAAGCTTATTACCACGGTAGTCAGGATGAATGACAACATCCCAAATAGTGGCACGATAAATACCATCAGAAGTTGCTCTAGCAAAGCCAATTAGTTTTTGTCCATGCCAAAGAGTAATGACGGGATCACTATTGGCAATGGCTGTGCGCAAGTCTTCGATACTGCGCCCTTTTGCCCAAAAAGCTGCTAAGTTCAATAACTGTTGGAGCTGGCATAGATCTATTTTTGATTTGCGATCGCTAAACTGAATCTGAGCAGAATTCATAAATCGCACCACATTTATGCAGTATCTAAGATGACTTCCGCTTTGCAAGATACAGCCTTTATGCTTGGATAGCAACTAGTTTGCGAGAGAATAATTCAAGATTTAATGACAAATCCACTTCCAGAGAGGATGACTCGGCCCTTGCTGCCGTATTCGATATACTTGTTGTTCAAGACGTTGCTTTTCTTGCTGTGGTAAACCCAGTAAGATATTCCGGCTTTGCCAAATTAAAATAGCAACTGTCATACCAATACAAAAAGCTAGACCAATGGTAGCAATGGGATGGTAGGCAAGCCCGTATCTGACTGCTACCCAGGTAAAGTATTGCCGCCACAACGCTATTTCTTCACGTAGATGCCATAATGACACAGGGGCAATAGTAAGCCAAAGAATGCCGACAAACAACCATCTGCCGTAGACGGTTAGTCTGTGTAGCCTTTCGACTTGTTTGGTAAAAGATAAATTACAGTTTTCTGTGTCTAAAAAATTTTCCGGTTGCTCCATATGCACTTAAGTAGCGAGCGGTAGTTAGTTGTACTTTTAAACAACTAAAAACCAACAACTAATAACTAAACTATTAGCTATTGATCGGCAGAGGCATCCATAGACTCGGCTGTTATCATTCCAACTGATTCACCTTTGCGTTCTCGCCACCAAGCCAAAAGAGTACTAGCGACAAAAATACTAGAATATGCGCCTGCTACAAAACCAATAATCAAGGCTAAAGCGAAGTTTTTGAGGGTTTCTCCACCAAATAGAAAGATGGCAAATAAGGTTAGTAAAGTAGTTAATGTCGTATTGATTGACCTTGTCAATGTTTGATTGACGGCATCATCTACGATATCAGCGATCGGGCGATTGGGAGTTAATTTCAGCGTTTCCCGAATGCGATCATAAATCACCACAGTATCATTCACTGAGAAACCTGTAATTGTAAGTAAGGCAACGACAAATAGGCTGTCTACTTCTATGCCTAGCACTAAGCCCAAAATTGAGAAAACTCCTGCCGTAACCAATACATCATGAAACAGGGCAATAATGGCGAAGACGGCATAGTCAAGCTGGAAGCGGAAAGTCAAATAGATAATGATGCCAATAAACGAAACAATCAGGGCAATGACACCACTTCTAAAAAGTTCCCGTCCAATTGTAGGGCCAACTGTGTCAATTTGGCTTTTTTGTGGGTCAAAGGTGCCTATTTTTTCACCAATTGCGTTTTGCAGCCTAGTACGCTGCTCAACATCCAATGTCTTGGTACGAATTAATACACCGTTGTCTTTGCCAGTTTCTTTGTCTGCAACAATTTGGATACTGCTGTCACCCAAACCTTGTTCTTTTGCTACTTCTCGAACAACGTTGATGTCAATAGGCTGATCGCAGTTACCTGGTTTGTTGCAATCTCGTTCAAATTGCAAGCGCGTACCACCCACAAAATCCAGACTAGGACGTAGGGGAGCGCGAATATCGGGATTTTGCCAAGAAATCACCATTGAGATGATGCCTGCGAGAATAATGGCGGCGGAAACAGCCCACCATAGCGATCGCGATTTATTAATACTTAGTTTCATCGAGCCACCTCTGCCTTATTGGAGGCTGGCAGATTAGGACAATATAACTCAGGCTTGCGTAAGGATGGTAATGATATTGCTAAAAACATTAATGTTCGACTACAGGTAATTGCTGTAAACATACTTACTGCCACACCTAAAGCTAAGGTTACAGCAAAGCCTTTTACCAAACCGGATCCCAACCAGAACAAAGCTGCACAAGCAATCCAAGTCGTGACATTACTATCTAAAATACTGGAAAAAGCACGGTAAAAGCCTGACTCTACAGAACGATAAAGGCTTTTACCGGCTCGTAATTCTTCCCTTGTGCGCTCAAAAATGAGTACGTTAGCATCGACTGCCATACCAATACTGAGAATAAAACCTGCAATTCCTGGTAGTGTGAGAGTGACGCCCAATAAAATAAAACAAGCCCAACAAAGTAGAGCATAGATGACAAGGGACACATCCGCAATTAGTCCCGGCAGTCTGTAATATAAGACCATGAATATTAATACTAAAACCAGCCCTCCAACGCCTGCCCAAATACTGCTGAAAATGCTATCTTGACCCAAGGTTGCACCAACTGTACGAATTTCGCCAATCTCAACTGGTACAGGTAAAGAGCCTCCTTTGAGCTTGATTCCTAATTCGTTTGCATCTTGTGGTGTAAAGTTGCCAGTAATCACAGCAGCACCACCAGTAATGCCTGTATTGGCAAATTCCGGGCCAACAGAAGGATAACTAATCAGTTCATTATCAAGAAAAATGCCGATAGTGCGACCAGTACCTGCCAAATTTTTAGTTAATTGGGCAAATAGTTCACCGCCTTGTTGATTGAAGCGAATTGCAACATTCCAGTTGTTACCTTGGGTAGGTTCGCCGTAGGCATCTTGAAGAAATTTACCAGTGAGTGGAGGGTTGGTACTTTCAAATAACTCGGCGATCGCTTCGCTATTATTTTTTAGTGCTTCTTGATTTTTTTGAATTGCGGCGGTGTCATTGGAACTGATTAACTCTTTTTGCTTTAATCTCAGTTCTGCTCGCGATGCATTTAAAGCAAATAATTGGGCTTCTGTATTTGGCTTTTGTTGGCGAAACTCCAACTGCGCCGTACCCCCCAAAATTCTTTCTGCTTGCTGTGGATCGTTAACTCCCGGTAGCTGCACTAGAATTTTGTCTTCTCCAACTGTTTGAATTACTGGTTCGGATACACCTAGACTGTTAATGCGGCCTTCAACTACTGTTTTAACAGCTTCCAATTCTCGTTCCCCAATGCTGGGAATTTCTGGTGTCGTCTTCACCTCAATTGTCAGCTGTGAGCCTCCCCGTAAGTCTAATCCTAGTGGCACGGGGATAGTGGCAATTACCCCAATAGCGGCAATTACCAAAACTAAAATTAAAGCTAATAGCGATCGCTGTCTTTGCATACCATCACTCACTGCGACAAACGCTATAATAACGCTCTTTGATGAGTTATGAGTGAAGAGTTAAGTTATTTTAGGGACTAGGGATTAGGAAAGAAGCACCAGGAACAGAGGAGTTTCAGGAACAGGAAACAGGTGCAGCAGGGGGAAAAAGTGGAGAATCGTTATTCACGTTTACTCCCCCAGCTTTCCCACCTTCCCTATCTCTCCTTGTCCCCGTGTCACCTTGTCCTCTTCTTCCCAGTACCCAATCACCAATCCCCCTTCGGGTTCGCCAGTCGCTACAACGGAGGGAACCTCCGCAACGCGCTGGACTCACCAATCCCTAATACTAAACTCGTAAAGCAACCATTTTTTCCACAGCTTCGACAATTTGCTCTGGTTGGACAATTGTCAATCTTTCCAAAGTCCCGTTGTAAGGAGTGGGAATATCTTGAGAAGAAAGCCGTAGTACTGGCGCATCCAATTCATCAAAGAAGCGATCGTTGATTGAGGCAATGATTTCTGCTGCAACGCCCCCTGTTCTCATGCACTCTTCAACAATTATCACCCGATGGGTTTTTCTCACAGATGCCCCAATGGTTTCCATGTCAAGGGGTTTAAGAGATATTAAATCAATTACTTCTGGATCGTAGCCTTCTTTTTCCAAAGTTTTTACGGCTTGCATGACATGATGACGCATCCTAGAGTAGGTAAGGATTGTCACATCTTGACCGCGACGCACGATTTCTGCTTTATCTAGGGGTAGTAAATATTCTTCTTCTGGTAGATTTTCTTTTAAGTTATAAAGCAGGACGTGTTCAAAGAACAACACTGGGTTATCATCGCGAATAGCGGCTTTGAGTAGTCCTTTGGCGTTATAAGGTGTAGAGCAAGCAACAATCTTCAAGCCAGGCACAGCTTGGAAGTAAGCTTCTAGGCGTTGGGAGTGTTCTGCTCCTAGTTGTCGTCCCACGCCACCAGGCCCACGAATTACCATCGGTATCTTATAGTTACCACCGGAAGTATAGCGTAACATCCCGGCATTGTTAGCTATTTGGTTAAAGGCAAGAAGCAAAAAGCCCATGTTCATGCCTTCGATGATCGGCCGCAACCCTGTCATTGCTGCTCCTACAGCTAAACCAGTAAAGCTATTTTCGGCAATAGGAGTGTCTAAAACTCGCAGTTCGCCATATTTTTGATATAAGTCTTTGGTAACTTTGTAGGAACCACCGTAGTGTCCTACATCTTCACCAAGTACGAATACTGTTGAATCATGCGCCATTTCTTCATCAATGGCTTGCTGTAGGGCGTTGAATAATAATGTTTCTGCCATTAGACCTCTAATGCGATGATTGTTTTAGAATCTTATCGCGCTTGTGCTATGAATTACGGTGAGCGATCGCACGAGTTGCTCGTCAAATAACGAACATCTGTACTTAAATACTGCACTATCCTAAGTTTGCCTATAAATTGACACTAAGAAACGGATTGTTGCATGACAACTTTGCCCGATGAAAAACTCCGTCATCTAACTTCTTGTCAATTAAGAACAACAAACATCTGCAAAGCACTCTTCTATCCTTTTCCCAGACTGTTTCTTAAGCCAATCTCATTCACTTTTTTATTCCAGCCAGCTATCAAAAGAAGCTTGTCCTTCTTTTGATAGCTGGATATGCATGATAAATATTCTGATGAGTTACTTTAACCAAAGTTCTCCATCAGTGGTACTATGCGATATTACAAGATTATGTTAATTGTAGCTTTACTATTCAAAAATTTAACTGTCTCTCTGCACACAGGAGATTATAACTTTTGTTATTAAGCTATTCTTCTAAAAAGCTACAGTCTTAACTCAGCCGCAGGAGTATCAGGCAAACTAGAAACTTGATTTACCTGATTTGCAGGAAATCTCCTTGGCCTTCCTGGTTTGCGTTTGTGCCGCTGATTAATTGATTTTTCACTAGCTGCTGCCAGTTCTTCAGGCGTGCATTTAAACAGTCGCAACGCTTCTAAATACTTTTTTGGTGTCATTGTGGGTTCGGTACGTCCCGCTTCCCAGTTGCGAACACTTGTTTCACTGATTGCAAGCCTGAAGGCAACTTCTGCACGACTAAGTCCCGCACGTTCTCTCAGGACTTGCATATCCATATCTCAATGCTCCTTTCACATTTATTTGAATACATTTATTAAATCAATTGACGTAAAAATGACAACTGAAAATATATTATTAACTATATTATTCTATAAGCGATCGCCGTACTTTCTGACAAACAGATAAACGAATGATAATAGGCACAATCTCGGAGATTTTTATCTAAAAAGGCGGCTCTGAACTAATATCGGCAAAGTAAAGACTTTCGATAGTGAGTGCCAGTGAGAGAATAAACCTAGTTTGAACGCGCACCTAATGTAGTTAAAGAGCGATCGCAAATAACCCCAAGCCACAATCTGTTTGATTCGCCACACTAGTAAATTTATTGTGTTTTGGGTGTTTCGCAAAATATCCCTGTGATTGCCGAAGAAAATCTCTGGTAATTTTGATGCCGAGTAGGGCGATCGCGAATAACCTACTTGCAATTACACAGTCCAATCCTCTATCACTAGTCCGGGTACTTTGTTGAAGTCGTTAATGTTCCTAGTCAACAACACCAAGTTTCGCGAGAGGGCGATCGCTGCAATTCGTAAATCCATTGTTGATACGCGAACTTTTTGTATGCGTAGCCTATCGAAAACTGCGCTCGCTCCAGCGTCGAAGGGTAAAACTGGAGCAATTGAAAAACCCTGAAAGATTTCTAGCAATAAGGTATATCCACGAATGATATTAGCAGTTGTGCGGGCATGATTGATAAAGTTATGAGCACCAAGAATCTGTTCGTGGAAACTGATAACAGAGAAAGCAAAATCTGTGGGTGGATATTGAGTAATTCGAGAAATTAAGTTTGCGAACTCTGAACCTGAGCGTCTTTGTAGGAAACTAATATGGTCAGTGTCGAGCAAGTATCTCACGCTTGTTCGTCACTCTCATCAATCGGTTTGTCAGCTTGGCGGAAGGAACGCCCATATTCTAACGCTTCTAGAAAAGCTGCTTGATCAGAGATAGAGCCAATGATTTTGTCGAGCCAGTTGCTGGAGGTAGAGTTGCGATCAGATTTGCGTTTAAGATCGGCTACCTCCTGCTCAAGGATTGCTAAACGGCGTTCGAGAGTTACTTCATCTAGCATAAATTTTTCCTTATAAAAGTACCTGACTGCTAGGCTTACTGAGGTTGCACCCTGTTTCATTTTAACTGAGCACTCGTCTGTCCATTCTATGGTGTGTTAGACAAGTGCGATCGCACCCCTTATCTCCGCTCTCAAGGATGAAAGCCTATAAGGTTTTCGAGAGTTGATTCATCTCGCATATTTTTTAAATTTACGTTTCAATCGATGCAACGCCATGATGGACGTGTACACTAAATCCATCAGCAAATTGAATAGCAGCTTCTTCTTCACTATGAAGCTGATTTTCTTCATCAAAAGACAGCTTGATCGGGCGATCGCAAATAAAACAAGTCTTTTCATGCGTAAAAATCCATCCACATTCTCGAATCACAGCTTGAAAAGCTTCCCATTTTTTCTGATTGTGTGACAGATTCAAAGTAGAAAAGCAAAAGTCGAGCCAACTTGCACTACAGGCGCAAGACTGCGATTTAAAAGATGGAATAGACATAAGTAACCAGTCCATACCCTGTTTTGATAATACAAATTCAATTTGTCGATCGCTCTGCATCCAATATTGCTCATACAATTGCGAGCTAGTTTTATTTGGCAAGTAATTATTTAGTAACCAATCTAGAACTTTTTCTGTCTTCCAACGCGATCGATCTGGAAAACCCAGTAAATTGCCTTCCGCAGCTACTCCCCTTTCAACACGAGCTATTTCATATATGGCTTCAACAATTTCCTCTGGTTGAGATCCTTCGGGAATTGAGCTAGCAATCTTTTGCTTGAGGAACTTGTCAACAGGTTGAAGCAACTGTTTACTTAGCTGGTTAAGCAGTTGGTTTCTTTGGCGTGAAAGTATTCTTCCTGACGTAAATGTCCACTTTGCAGCCAACAGGAGCCATTTTTGCCATGACATTTCACGCAATGGAATTTTTGAGACTGTTGTTCTGTTACTTCTACGGAGGAGGATATTTTAGAGAGCGCATTTTGAGGGCTACTACAAAACTCAAGCTTTGGCTGGCGTTTACCGATCGCAGCATAAGCAGTTTTGATTGCTGTCGCTGCTCTGTGTTGATTAATAAGTTCAGTAGAAAGTGCAATTTCTAGCCACTTTTCTTTGTATAAGGGGATGGAGGCTTGTTGCTCTGGTGTAAAAAACTCTATTTGAACCATACAACATCCTTAGAATACATATCTCTGTCGTTGTCTTAAAATCTCGATCCATATTTAAATTGCCCAAAAAATTAAGTTGAAATTACCTTTTTTATAGCGATCGTCGAACAGCCACTAAATTTACAGTTAGATTTAGCCATTACTTCCCCAGCAAACAATAATCTCACGCCCAGACACCAGACACATAAAAACTCTGCGTCTCTGCGCCTCTGCGTGAGATCTAGAAACAACTTACCCAGACAGAGTTTATTGCCTTAAAAACAAAGCCACTGATTACCCCAACCACCGCGCTGCATCTTTGGCGTGATATGTTAAAATCAAATCAGCACCAGCGCGTTTAAAGCTGGTTAAAGTTTCCATAACTACGCGCTCTTCATCAACCCAGCCATTAAGGGCAGCAGCTTTCACCATAGAATATTCGCCGGAAACATTGTAAGCAGCAACGGGTAAATTGCAAGCTTCTTTGACGCGCCAGATGATATCCATATAAGCCAAAGCAGGCTTAACCATGAGCATATCAGCGCCTTCGGCAATATCTAGTTCAATTTCTTTGATAGCTTCGCGAGCATTGCCTGGATCCATTTGATAGGTGCGGCGATCGCCAAATTGCGGTGCTGATTCGGCAGCATCCCTAAACGGGCCGTAGTAAGCCGAAGCATATTTAGCAGCATAGGATAAAATTGGCGTATCTTGGAATCCCGCTTCATCCAAACCACTGCGAATTGCCTGGACAAATCCATCCATCATTCCGGATGGTGCGATGATATCTGCTCCAGCTTGAGCTTGAGAGACGGCGGTTTTTTTAAGTAAATCTAAAGTAGGATCGTTCAAAACTCGTCCTGTCAAATCGCCAACTTGCAGGTAACCACAGTGACCGTGACTGGTGTACTCACAAAGGCAGGTGTCAGCAATGACGATGAGATCGGGAACTGCTTGCTTAACGGCGGTAGCGGCTTTTTGGACAATACCGCAATCATGCCAAGCGCCAGTAGCATCAACATCTTTGTCTGTGGGAATACCAAAAAGAATAATTGCAGGAATTCCCAAGTCGTAAACTTCCTTGGCTTCTTCAACAATCTTGTCTACCGACAGTTGAAAGACGCCAGGCATGGATTTAACTTCATTGGCAATTCCATCGCCAGGCACGGCAAACAGAGGGTAAATTAGATCGCTGGTTGTTAGTACAGTTTCACGTACCATCCGGCGCAATTGAGGATGGGTTCTTAGGCGGCGAGGTCGATGTTGGGGAAACATAAATTTTTATAAACAAAAACTCAAATGGACAAATGACAAAGCGTCACAAATTTAGGACTAAACTTTCCTCAAGTAGAACAAACTGCAAACAGCGCTTAACTGTCCTCTGCCCTACTGCTGATCACGCTGTGGGGCAATTTTGTATTTTACAGCTTGCTTGCCATCTCTCTTGTGAAGGGC
Source organism: Chlorogloeopsis sp. ULAP01 (assembly GCF_030381805.1). Taxonomy (NCBI): domain Bacteria; kingdom Bacillati; phylum Cyanobacteriota; class Cyanophyceae; order Nostocales; family Chlorogloeopsidaceae; genus Chlorogloeopsis; species Chlorogloeopsis sp. ULAP01. The sequence goes on along the minus strand of NZ_JAUDRH010000003.1, from coordinate 448,565 downwards.
ATAAAAAAACAATATTAGAAATTCCATCACATAACAGATGGATTTCATCAAAAAATCAGTATTAAGCTATGAAGTTAGTGTGAGGTCAAATAGTAATTGGTAATCAAAGAATCATCTATTACCCATTACACATTTGTAAGTACCAGCGATCTAGCAATCGCCTTTTTAATTGTCTGTTCGTAGTTGAAACTTTTTACTTAGTTTCAAATCAAATTTGTGCTAAATCAGACGGAAAATAAATGGATAGCGAAAAGGCTTTTCGGCATCGGTGAGAACGTGGAAAAGCGCCCAAATTGTTAGTCCCCAATGGAGTAAAAACCCAAGAAATGCCAAAGGAACAAGTAAACCAAATGATAACCAAACTAGTACGCCAATAATTGCTCCATAAAACCAGACATTAAAGTGAAAATTAATTGCTTCTTTGGCATTCTCTTTAACAACAGGATCATTTGATACAAATAGTACAAAAATGGGTAAACCAATAGATATGAAGGTTGTACTCAAAAAAATTGCTCCGTGAGACAATGCCGATAACAGCTTTCGCTTTTCTGCGTCGTACATTGTTTTTACCTCGCGCATTCGGGTTGTAGTTATATTAAGACCCTATCATGAGCATCATTGTCTTAAGATCAAAACACTCGCTAAATTTGAAAAAAGTTAAGTTAAGTTAAGTTACAATTCGACATAGTTATGACAACTGAGCTTCAATCGGAACTGCAAAAAGCAGTTGAACGTCGGCGCAATTTTGCAATTATCTCTCACCCAGATGCTGGTAAAACAACGCTGACAGAAAAGTTACTGTTATACGGAGGTGCTATTCACGAAGCTGGAGCAGTGAAAGCAAGACGAGCACAGCGTAAGGCTACCTCTGACTGGATGGCAATGGAACAACAACGGGGTATTTCAATTACCTCCACGGTGTTACAGTTTGAATATCAAGGCTGCCAGATTAATTTATTAGATACTCCCGGACACCAAGATTTCAGTGAAGATACTTATCGGACTTTAGCGGCGGCAGATAATGCAGTCATGCTAATTGACGCTGCCAAAGGTTTGGAACCCCAAACACGGAAGTTGTTTGAGGTGTGTAAGATGCGGGGTATCCCAATTTTTACGTTTGTTAATAAGCTTGATCGTCCGGGAAGAGAGCCTTTAGAACTTTTGGATGAAATTGAGCAAGAATTAGGGCTGCAAACCTATGCTGTCAATTGGCCGATTGGCATGGGCGATCGCTTTAAGGGCATCTTTGATCGCACGCAACGGCAAATTCATTTGTTTGAAAGAAGCGCTCACGGCAGTAAGGAGGCACGAAATACAGTAGTTGATTTGGGCGATTCTAGAATTGAGCAACTCTTAGAGCAAGATTTATACTACCAGTTAAAAAATGATTTGGAACTGTTAGAAGGAGTGGGGCCAGAGCTTGATTTAGAGTTGGTACATCAAGGCAAAATGACACCAGTCTTCTTTGGTAGTGCCATGACTAACTTTGGGGTAGAGTTATTCCTTAACTACTTCCTCGAATATGCCCTTAAACCTGGTCTTCATAACAGTAGTGTTGGTGAGGTAGCCCCCACTTACCCGGAGTTTTCTGGGTTTGTTTTCAAACTTCAAGCCAACATGGATCCTAAGCACCGCGATCGCGTGGCATTTATCCGTGTCTGTACGGGTAGATTTGAAAAAGATATGACGGTAAATCACGCCCGCACAGGCAAAACTGTCCGCCTGTCTCGCCCACAAAAACTCTTTGCCCAAGAACGAGAATCAATAGATGTGGCTTATGCAGGCGATGTGATCGGTTTAAATAACCCTGGAGTTTTTGCGATTGGTGATACAATTTATACAGGGCAAAAAATAGAGTATGAGGGTATTCCTTATTTTTCTCCAGAGTTATTTGCGATTCTTCGCAACCCTAACCCTTCCAAGTTTAAGCAATTCCAAAAAGGTGTTTCTGAATTGCGCGAAGAGGGAGCAGTACAAATTATGTACTCGGTGGATGAATCCAAGCGCGATCCCATTTTGGCAGCAGTAGGACAGTTGCAATTTGAAGTGGTGCAATTCCGCTTACAAAATGAATATGGAGTGGAAACTCTACTAGAATCATTGCCCTACAGTGTTGCTCGTTGGGTTGAGGGCGGCTGGGAAGCTCTCACAAAAGTAGAGCGCTTATTTAATACAACCATAGTGAAAGACAGTATGGGACGTCCAGTTCTACTGTTCCGCAACGAATGGAACTGCCATCAATTGCAGGAAGATCATCCAGATTTAAAATTAAGCGCGATCGCCCCAGTAATTTCTGCGCAACAGCCAGTTGAAGGCTAAAGTGAATGGTTAGTAGATGGTAGGAGCGGGTTTGTTTAGATATATTCGTCATCCTGAAGATTATTCTTAAAACCCGCCCGTAAAGTGGTTAGTAGTTGATAGATATTAGCTTATTACTCTTCTACTTTCCATTCCTTCACTCTCCTTTACATTTTTAAAGCCTTATAAGAAGGCAGGAGGCAGAGAGCAGCGCGCCCTTGCGAGTTAAGCGCGTCGAGTGCGACTGCCCAGAGGCAGTAGAGGCGCAAGCGGCTTACGTAGGTAGGCAGAAGGGAAGCATTTTACGTTTAATAATGTCCACCTACTTACCAAACACTTAAATATAAAAGTTATTTAAATGTAATAGAACAAATAAGACTATGCCTTCACATCCTAAACCATCTTTGAAGGCTGGTTTAACCGCCCTCAAGCAAGAAGACTACCAAAAAGCAAAAGCAATACTAGAAGAAGTTGCTGCAACAGCGAGTGACCGCACTGAGGTTGTACAAGCGCAAATCGGCTTAGTCGTACTTTATTCCCGTACTAGTGAGGAACCAAAAGCGATCGCCTTATGTAAGGTTCTATCTAAAAATGAGCGTCTCCAAGTCAAAGAGTGGGCAGAAAGTACTTTAGCGCAATTAAAAAAACGTTATCAGAAATCTAATGCTTCAACAAAAGATGTCACTGGATTTGTTCCTTTTGAGAATTCGCCACCTACTCTAACCACAAGCAATTCTGAGCTAATAAAAGAGGACAACCAGACAAGGGGACAACCAGACAAGGGGAATGAAAAGGACGCGCAGACACAAAGACACAAAGACGTGGGGAATGTAAATGAAAATCTCTCCCCCTCCCCCACTCCCCCACTCTCCCAATCCCCCCCTCCTACCCCTGCTGCCTCTAGTAGTTCTTCTGCAATTGTTAAGCTGGAAAAACCCAAGCCACCCATCCTTTATTGGCGATATGCAGGACGTGCCAAAGTCTGGCAACCCCTGCCCAAACGAGGTTTAAAGCTATTACGTCTACTGGAGTTAGGAACATTTATTGCCTTATTTTGGGTGATCCGGACGCTGCTAATGTGGGCAATGAAATTTATCAATGATGTTTTAATTAGGCTGCCTTTCGTTGAGCCAATACAGTTTTTATATCGCAATCCGACTTCTTTACTGCTGATTTTACTTTTACTTTTAATCTGCGTATCTCCGTGGTTATTGGATTGGTTGCTGATTGAATTTTACGGTCAAAAACCACTAGAGAAAGACACTTTAAATCGTTATAGTAAAGAGGCAGTGCGGGTATTACAACGTTACTGCCAACAACGAGGATGGCAGACACCAAAACTACGTGTTTTGCCAATAGCAGCACCAATTGCCTTTACATATGGTCATTTGTCCCGCAAAGCCCGGATTGTAGTTAGTCAAGGATTGTTGGAGCGACTAGCTGAAGATGAAATCGCCACAATCTATGCAAGTCAATTGGGACATATTGCTCATAGAGATTGTACGATTATGTCGCTGGTGTTGCTGGTGACAATTCCAATTTACCTACTCTATCAACAGATTGCTAAGTGGGGTAATGGAGCTTCACAAGTATGGCGTACAGTTTTTGGGGTACTGGCAAGTATTGTCTATGGTTTTTGGTGTTTGTTCGTAGGAACTGGTTTGTGGTTATCTCAAGTGCGGCTTTACTACAGCGATCGCATTGGTGCAGAAGTCACGGGTAATCCGAATGGACTTGTTCGCGCTCTACTTAAGATTGCTATTGGCATTGCTGATGATGTGCAACAACAGGAACACACCAGTTGGCAGTTAGAAAGTTTAAATATAGTTATACCAGTAGGCTACAAGCAGAGTCTTTGTTTGGGTAGTGTTGCCCCCTACACCACCTTTGAATCTTTCTTGATGTGGGATTGCCTTAATCCTTACCGTTGGTGGTTTGTAATTAATAATACTCATCCTTTAATAGGCGATCGCCTCCGACGCTTATGTAGAATTGCTCGTCATTGGCACATAGCCCCTGAACTGTATCTAGAAAGTCAACAGCCCTTGAGTATCAAGCGTCAATCTTTTTTATTACAAATCGCTCCCTTTCTAGGAACTGCCCTGGGTGTTGTGTGTGCAGTTCTGATTTGGGTAGTTTGGCAAACCGCCTTTGCACTCAAACTGCTAAACCTAAAGTGGATCTACGATGATTGGCACTATGTGATAGGTTGCATGGTGATTGGGTTTAGCATTGGTATCTTACTAAGAATTAATTCTTTGTTCCCAGACATTAAACTTACCAGCGTACAAACTGATGAACATTTGTCTGAACTATTAACTAACCCAACAGCCCTCCCTATTGATAGTGTAAGCGTACGTTTGGTTGGTAAGTTGTTAGGTCGTCAAGGTATTAGCAACTATCTTGGGCAAGATTTAATCTTGCAATCTTCTACAGGATTAATCAAATTACACCAAGCTTCATGGCTAACAAAATCTGTTCAAGCTCAAGATTTAATTGGTCGGCAAATAATAGTTATAGGCTGGTTGCGGCGAGGAGCAACACCCTGGATTGATATCCAAACCTTGGAAACTCAAAGTAGAAAAACTGCTCCTAGCTATCATCCTATTTGGTCTATTGCCTTAGCAGTCGCCTTAGAGGTTTGGGGAGCATACATTCTTCTGACTGGTTAGTGAAATACTTAGACAGAATTAATTACACACATTATTTTCCCCAGCCCTGTTTCCTATGCATTGGACTTTTGAACCTGGGTAATAGCAGTTTGTAAACAAAAGTTGCAGTTAGTGAAAATAACTGTTACATTTATTTACATAAAATCTAGCAACCAATATAACTCAGCTACCCAGCTTAGTTGTTTGTCTTGGCTGCTTGCGCTTATCGACCCCCTTTTTCCTCCCAACACAGCAGCAAGTTAACCAGCCATCGGCTGGTTTTTGTTTCCAAAGATATCAAATTTTAGAAAAAAAGTATTTTATGTTACGATGCATTCATATAAAAGTCGGAAATGTGTGTCCTGAACTAGCTACGTAGAAAATACCGTGATAATGTAAGAAATGGTGTTTAATTATTTTAAAAGAATTAAAGGCATTTCCTGTGGTCGGCAATAAGCTGTAAGATTCATAATTTCTTAGAATAAAGGTGTTATTAGCGCAGTGTACGCTTTTGTATTAAACAAGCTTGATTTTGGTAAAAAACTGTATTGTATAGGTTAAAAGTTTTGAGTAAAAAAACTAGCTTGCGATAGTGACGTGCAATAGCATCCATCAAAAGCTAAAGCCAGGTTGCTGTTTTTTGCCTAATCTTTATTAAATCCACTCTGGAGGTCTAGTTCATGTCTGTTCGCCTGTATATAGGCAATTTGCCTAAAGAAGAAATAGAACGTCAAGAATTACAAGCAGTTTTTGCAGAAGAAGGTGATAATGTCACCACGAAATTAATCAAAGACCGTAAAACCGGCAAATGTCGCGGCTTCGGTTTTCTGACTGTAAATAATGACGAACAAGCAGACCATATTATTGAAAAATACAATGGTCATTTGTTCAAAGACTCTGCCATCAAAATAGAAAAGGCACTACCTCGGACAAAGGGAGAAGAGAATGAAGAAAATCCAACTCCCAAACCAGTAGTAAATACTGGTGGAAATGCTGGTTCTAGCCCCACGAAAGAAAATAAGAAATCTAAGAAGTCTCGGCGTGGTGGTGGTAGCAAAGAAAGCACCTCAACTGACACAGAAGCTATTCGTCCAGATCCCCGTTGGGCTTCTGAGTTGGAAAAGCTCAAGCAAATGCTCGCTGCTCAAACTACCAGTTAATTTAGATAACTTCGTGGGAAATGTGGAAACCTTGTGGCTTGAGCCGCAAGGAAGAAACATGGTTCAGGCACTTAAAAGTGCCTTCAGCATCTACAATCAAATTTTCATCATTTATCCTCTAGTTACTTAGCTAAAGGATATCTCTAGCCATTTTTGTAAGTGCGATCGCAACTGTTGGGTGAAGTGCGCACGTTGGTCAAATTTTTCTGTATGAATAGGCTTACGTTGTTCATCTAACATCCAGCCATAGTCGCTACTTAGACGCAGCTTATTTTGCCAGTCTGAGATGGAAACGATCAACCCAGGTGCTGGGCTGTGGTCTATGTTTTGTACCTTGAATACATAATTAAAGGTATTCTGTTTGCCAGGAGCGACTGTTGAGGGTTTACCGCATTCAGCCAACAGTCGCGATCGCACCTGTTCTACCAAACCAGGTTGATCTAATTCTTCTAGTGTCCGAACGGCTAAGGTAAGGGCAAAGTAAAACTCTTCAACAGGAATAAATTGTAGTTCCATAGGTATAGCTGTTACTGCCAGATAAAAATTAAAGACTATGAGGCAGTAATTTTACTTCCAAAGCATTGCTTGTGATTTTGTATCTTTTCCAGCATACCAGCTTGTCAATTCGGCTTCGGCAAACCCAACCATTTATTTTCGCTGCATGGATTGCTAAGTGGGGGTTGAATGAATAGTTGCGTATTACTGAAAATATATCGTTGTTGTGAATTACTGCGTCTTTCAAGTACACTTTCTCCCCATTTTCTATGTCTATAGATACAAAATCGGAATAAGGTTATGAAATTATCATAACTATATGCCATTCTAATCAAACTATGGTGAATGATAAAATTTTTACTACGGCTAAGTTTGCGTTAAAGATAACACGAACAAGATAAGATTTTACGTGTAAATCGAAAATAAATTTGTGATTTTTTATACTATTGTTTTCAACTATCATGACTACGTAAGTATTTCAAAATCAACGTAGCTTTTTTGGTTAGATTTATGCAAGGAAGTCATCCTATAAGACAAATGTAAACTAGATTCACTTGGTATATTAAATAACTTTAGACCAAATATTTAAACTTTATTTAAGCTATAAGCTATATTAATAAATAGTGTTAAATATCTCAAAGCAAGTAAATTAAAATACAAAAGATAAATCAATAATTTTACTGGTTAGATATAAAGATTACAATAGTATATAAAAATATTAAATATAAATACTTAGAGAAATAGAGTACTTCTACTAGTAGATGTATAAAAATGTTTGACGTATTAAATTAAAATAAATATTGCTTAAACTTTCCACATGATTGAGGTTGGGTAAGGCTAGTCAAAACCGTAATTTACTTTAAACCTCGTTCAATATAAAAACCAACAAACTATGAACTCTAGAACTGAACAACGTATCGCCTTGATTTCAGTCCATGGCGATCCAGCGATTGAAATTGGTAAAGAGGAAGCTGGAGGTCAAAACGTTTATGTTCGGCACGTAGGCGAAGCGCTAGCCCAATTGGGATGGCAAGTCGATATGTTTACCCGTAAAATCAGCGAAGAACAACAAACAATTGTTCAACATAGTGCCAATTGTCGGACTATACGTTTGCAAGCCGGTTCTGTGGAATTTGTTCCCAGAGACAATCTATTTGGATATTTGCCAGAATTTGTGAAAAATTTTTTGGCACTCCAAAAGGAAAATGGTTTTACATATCCATTAATTCACACAAACTACTGGCTTTCTAGCTGGGTAGGAATGCAGCTAAAGAAAATTCAAGGCAGTAAACAGGTTCATACGTATCATTCTTTAGGGGCAGTTAAGTACAATACCATTAAGACAATTCCTCTAATTGCCAGTACACGGCTAGCAGTAGAAAAAGAAGTTTTGGAGACAGCCGAACGGATTGTGGCTACAAGTCCACAAGAAAAAGAACATATGCGATCGCTTGTCTCCGCAAAAGGCAATGTTGATATAATTCCCTGCGGTACTGACATTCGTCGATTTGGTTGTATTGATCGTCAAGCTGCAAGAGCAGAACTAGGGTTTGACAGCGAAGACAAAATTGTATTGTACGTGGGACGGTTTGATCCGCGCAAAGGTATAGAAACCTTGGTGCGTGCTGTGGGACAGTCACAGTTTCGCAATCATAAAAACCTGAAACTCATTATCGGTGGTGGTAGCGTACCAGGTCAAAGCGATGGCATTGAACGCGAACGAATTGAGGAAATCATTGCCGAATTAGGCATCCAAGATTTTACTACCCTGCCTGGGCGTCTCAGCCAGGAAATCTTGCCAAGTTATTATGCTGCTGCTGATGTTTGTGTTGTCCCCAGTCACTACGAACCCTTCGGGCTAGTGGCAATTGAAGCGATGGCAAGCTATACACCAGTAGTAGCAAGTGATGTCGGTGGACTTCAGTTCACTGTTGTTCCCGAAGCAACTGGTTTACTTGCACCACCACAAGATGTAGATGCCTTTGCTACTGCGATTGATAGAATTCTTGGCAATCCAGAGTGGCGGGATAAATTAGGCAAAGGTGGTAGACAACGGGTAGAAAGCAAGTTTAGTTGGGATGGTGTAGCAAGTCAGCTTGGTAATCTGTATACTGAGCTTTTACAGACAAAAGTGGAAGAAAAAGAAGCGGTATTACTAAGTTCATAACCCTCTTTGATTTAGAGGTAATAGGGAATTGGTAATGGCTAACAGGTAAATATATAAATGATGTCAATACCAATTACCTATTATGTAAGACTAACTCTCACCTGATGCTTCCTGTATCAAATTGAGAGTTAGTTTTTTGCTTGCTCCTAGTCCCTAGTCATTAGTCCCCAATCCCCTTTACGATTAGATAGGATGGGCTTCTGTTGACCATCGAACGTTTTTACATCAACGGCAATCGTTGTGCAAACATTTGACTTTACTACGCTCACAGCTGTTTGTAGTGATATCCGTGCGAATTGGTTACCCTCGCGCTTGGAACAGGTTTACCAGCGCGATCGCTACACGATTTCTATAGCGCTACGTACCCTCAAAGGACGGGGTTGGCTAGAAATTTCCTGGCACCCCCAAGCAGCCCGCCTGCATATCGGCGATCCACCGCCGCGACTACCAGATACCTTCACCTTCAGCCAACAACTAGTTCACCAATTGAATGGTTTGGCATTAGTAACAGTTGAAGCGATCGCTCCTTGGGAGAGAGCAATTGATTTGCAATTTGCCCGTCGCCCTGGAGAAAACGCGCTGTATCACCTCTACGTGGAAATCATGGGCAAATACAGCAACGTTATTCTTACCGATGCCAGCAATACCATCATCACCCCTGCCCGCCAAGTTAATCAACAAAAATCCAGCGTTCGTCCTATTCTTACCGGACAACCTTATGAAACACCACCTAGCCTGACTGGTGCTATACCTAGTTTGAGCGAATCCCAACAACGCTGGCAAGAACGAGTAAGTCTCATACCGGGAACTATTAAACGACAGTTGCTGAAAAATTATCGCGGTGTTTCTCCTGCACTGGTAGAGTCAATGCTGTTGGTAGCTGATATAGATCCAGAAACCACCACCGATGCCCTGAAATCTGACGACTGGCAAAGATTATTTACGCGTTGGCAAGAATGGCTGCAAGCCTTAGCGAATGAAAAGTTTCAACCAGCATGGACTAGTTTTGGATACACAGTACTTGGTTGGGATGTAATTGAGCCTGCAACAGATATTCAGGAGCTAATCAATCGCTACTATACAGATTGGCTCAATCAACAAACTTTTTCGCAACTGCGGCATCAGTTGAGTCAGAAACTGAGTAATGTTTTAGAAAAACTGCGATTGAAAGCGCAAACTTTTGAGCAACGCTTGCAGGAATCTGATCGCGCTGACGAGTATCGCACCAAAGCAGATTTATTGATGGCGCATTTACAAGACTGGCAGGTGGGGATGAAAGAAATTAGCCTCCCTGATTTTGAGACTGGCAAGAGTGTAAAAATTGCCCTCGAACCAGATAAAAATGCCGTGCAAAATGCTCAAAATCTTTACAAGCAGCACCAAAAACTCAAACGCGCTCGTTTAGCTGTAGAACCCTTACTTAAAGAAGTGAATGCCGAAATCGAGTATTTAGAACAAGTAGAAGCTGCGATCGCTCAAATAGAGAACTACCAAACAACAGAAGATTTACAAACCTTAGAAGAAATCCGCGAGGAGCTAATTCAGCAACGGTATTTAGAAGATCCAGAATATCGCAGCCGCAACGGTAGCGAAACCAGTAACAATTTTTATCGTTATCGCACTCCTGGCGGTTTTGAGGTATTAATTGGTCGTAATAATCGCCAGAACGATCAATTAACATTTCGGGTTGCAGGTGATTACGATTTGTGGTTTCACGCTCAAGAAATTCCAGGTAGTCATGTTCTGCTGCGGCTACAACCTGGTGCTGTTCCAGAAGAAATTGATTTGCAATTTACCGCTAATCTTGCTGCCTACTACAGTCGCGCTCGTCAAAGTGACCAAGTACCAATAATTTACACCCAACCCAAACACGTTTACAAACCCAAAGGAGCTAAACCGGGAATTGCCATTTACAAACAAGAACGAATTATTTGGGGACAACCGCAATTAGTAAAAGGGGCTAGGGATTAGGAACAAAGAGGAGGAACAGGGAAGAGAATTCTTCTCCGTGTCTCCTTGTCTCCCCATCCTCTTTATCCTTGCTGCTAGCTGTCGAATTTTTCTGTATTCTGTACCTATATCTAGATCTATTTATAAAGACTGGTATATGGCGCTAAATTTTGGTAGACGTCAATTTCTTTTGTATGGTTCAGCTACAGTTAGCACGAGTTTACTACTGAAAGCTTGCAGTAGTGGTCAAACTCCAAAACTGACAATGAATGGCAGAAGTTTGAAAATAGCGATCGCTCTTCCTGGTGTAATTAGCGATCAAGCTTGGAATCAATCTGGTTACGAAGGCGTACAGTTGGCAAAACAAAAGCTGGATGCCCAAACAACTTATGTAGAACAAGTTGCACAAGCAGATCAAGCTGAAGTGCTATCTGATTTTGCCCGCAAGGGTTACAATGTGGTATTTGCCCACGGCGGACAATTTGATGCGGCTATTCAACAAGTTGCACCACAATTTCCCTCCACGTTTTTTGTAGCTATCAATGGTGCAGTTAAAGGTGAAAATATCGCTGCTTTGCGAATAGATCACCTGCAAGCTAGCTACTTGTGTGGCATTATTGGTGCATCAATGTCAAAATCCAACAGACTAGCTTACATTGCCGGACAAAAATTTGAAGCTACGGAGCAAGAATTACGTGGCTTTGAGTTAGGAGCAAAAACGGTGAAGCCAAATATTAAAATTACGTCTTCCTTCACAGGAGATTGGAATGATGTTGCTAAAAGCAAAGAAGCCACACTCGCCTTAATTTCTTCTGGTGCTGATGTAATTTACCAATGGTTAGATAGCGCTTCTCCCGCAGTATTACAAGCAGCAAGTGATAAAAAAGTCTACGCTTTTGGTAATACCAAAGACCAATTAGAAATTGCTCCAAAAGCAGTTTTAACAAGTGCGGTTAAAAGAATGGATTTAGCCATTGCTTATCTAGCAGAATTAGCAAATAAAAATGAATTGAAAGGTCAAATATATACCATTGGTTTAGAAAGACCAGATATCTTGACTTTAGGAAAATTTGGTGACATGGTTCCAGAATTAGTACAAAAAGAAGCATTGAGTACAAAACAAGATATTGTTGCTAAAAAGATTACTTTTGAAAATTGCAAAGAGGGTGGTCAAAATACACGTTGTGTTAAAAGAATAACCGCTTAATCTTCTCATGCTTACGTTTGCACGAGAAATTCTTCTTAGCAAATTCTCTATGGAAATCTCTGCGTTACTCCGCGCTTCCTCTGCGCTCCTCTGCGTTTAAAAAACAATAATATGACATATTTACGCCTAGAAGGAATTACCAAGCGCTTTGGCTCGTTTATCGCCAATGAGGATATCAGCCTGAGTGTTGAAGCGGGAAAAATCCACGCAATTTTAGGTGAAAATGGCGCAGGTAAAACCACTTTAATGAATATTATTAGTGGAATTTATCAACCCGATTTTGGTCAAATTTATCTAGAGGAGAAATTAGTCAAAATCATATCTCCCCAAGAGGCAATTAAACTAGGTATAGGCATGATTCACCAACACTTCATGCTTGTACCTCAATTGACAGTAACAGAAAATATTATTTTAGGTAAACAGAAAGATTGGCATCTGAATCTACATAACAAACATCATGAGATAGCATCTTTATCTCAAGCTTACAAACTAGAAGTTGAACCTACTGCCAAAGTAGAAAACTTACCAGTTGGAATGCAACAGCGAGTAGAAATTCTTAAAGCCCTTTACCGCAAAGCTAAGTTATTAATTCTAGATGAACCAACGGCTGTTTTAACACCATTGGAAGTCGAGTCTTTGTTTGCAATTCTCCGCCAATTAGCAACTGCTGGAAACACAATTATTTTTATCAGTCATAAGTTAGAAGAAGTAATGAACCTATGCGATACAGTAACGGTGTTGCGGCGAGGGCGTATGGTAGCAACAAAAACAACTCAAGAAACAACGCCTCAACAATTGGCAAACTTGATGGTAGGGCGCGAAGTTTCTTTAGAGCTGCATAAATCTCCAGTATTACTAGGAAAGACAGTATTGTCAGTACAGAAATTGCAAGTAGCAGATGAGCGAGGTGCGATCGCTGTTCGGGATGTAACTTTTGAACTGCGGGCGGGAGAAATTTTGGGCATTGCTGGTGTGGATGGTAACGGGCAGCGAGAATTAGCTGATGCTGTGGCAGGAATGCGAAATATTAAGCGGGGGAAAATTGAGTTTAGGCAAAACACGGGGAAGGGTGGCGTAGCTGGAGTGGGGTACATTCCGGAAGATAGGCAGAAAACTGGTTTAGTATTGCAATTTAGTATTGCCCAAAATCTAATTTTAAAGGCTTTTAAGAAAGTACCGTTTTGCCGCCGTTTTTTGCTGCAACAGGATGCGATCGCCAACAATGCCAAGTCTGCAATGCAAGAGTTTGATATCCGGGCGGTGGGGATTGATGTCAAGGTAAATCAACTGTCAGGAGGAAATCAACAAAAGGTGGTTTTGGCACGAGAATTGAGCGGAGAACCCGCGTTAATTGTGGCGATGCAACCCACACGAGGATTAGATGTAGGGGCAACAGAAGCAGTACAGCGCCGATTGTTGGCAGAACGCGATCGCGGTGCAGCAATTTTGTATATTTCGACAGAGTTAGAGGAAGTGATGGCAATGAGCGATCGGATTGCCGTAATGTACAGAGGTGAGTTTGTGGGTGTGTTGGATGCCCAGAGGGCGACAGTGGAGGAGATTGGTTTATTGATGGGGGGAGGGATAAAAAGACGCTCTGACGCGGGGACACGGTGACACGGGGAGGAAAAGCTGAATCCAAAATATAAATGAAGCAGAAATGAGAACCTTACACACCAAAATTGATGCTGGAGTAAAAGCAGCTATTGCCGCAGCGATTGAAAGACATCGCAAATTAGGTGAGTCGATTAGTATTATGCAAGATGGGAAAGTAGTTACTTTAACTTCGGAAGAGATACCTGATATTCAATTGCCAACAAACTTTAGTGCTTCAACTGATAGCTAACAATTAGCTTTATATTCATTCTTCGCTTTCAAAATTCACATTCTCATAAAGGAGTTCAATCGCACAACTAAATTCAATGCTTTCTATCGTGATGATATCTCCTTCTGTATAAGGATCATAAAGCCACATTCTGCCTTCTCCACGACGGTAAGATTCGACTCCAATTTTTTCAGAATCAATAATAATGTAGTCTTGTAAAGTAGAAATTGTACGATAGTAGGCAAATTTTTCACCTCTATCTTTGGCTTCTGTACCAGGAGAAAGAACTTCGATGATTAGTTTAGGATATTGAATAAATTTACGAGCATTCAAGTCCAGCGAATCGCAACTAACAATAACATCTGGGTAGTAATATGGGCTATTAGGACTAACCTGTAATTTTACATCTGCTACATTGATACGACAGCCTCTAGGACGTAGATGGGGATACAATACCCTGTAGATGTTAAGGGCAATATCATTATGGGGAATTGTACCCCCAGTCATTGCAAAGACTTTGCCGTTGACGTATTCATAACGACAGTCTTGTAATACTTCCCATTCGAGGTATTCCTCGATAGTCATTCTTTGAAGTTGGGGGTTGGCTATCATTACGTTTAACAGGGTAGAGTATTTGACTGAGATTTTACTTTCTGCTTGCAATTAAGCTTTGATTTGAGCAAACTCAAATGATAACACTAGAAATATCAGCAACCTGCTAATATTAAGTACAAAATTAATATCGATTATATAAACATATGTCTATTATTAATCTGTCATGAAACCTTTGGACAAAGACTACATTTACTTTTCCTCAGAAAGCCGTCGAAAAATTTGACACTTGTAAATGGTTATAGCTGATCGCATTCAACGCATTAGTCTATCAATTTTCTCGCCTGTTATTGCTATAACATCTGCTCTCTTTGTCGGCGCAATTCTGATGTTAATTGCAGGTGCAAACCCGATTGCTGCATATATCGCCCTATTTCAGGAATCTCTCTCTACATATTTTGGATTTGGCAATACCCTGACTAAAATGGCACCCCTATTGTTAACTAGTTTAGGGGTGTTGGTAGCTTTACGTGCAGGGCAATTTAATATCGGTGGAGAGGGGCAAATTTATCTGGGTGCTTTGGGAAGTACTTTGGTAGGTTTATATGTGCAAGGTTTACCGGGAATAATTCACGTACCACTGGCATTGTTGGCTGGTTTTCTCTTTGGTGCGATTTGGGGCTGGATCCCGGGTTATCTCAAAGCTATACGCGGGGTGAATGAGGTAATTACGACATTACTGCTAAATTATATTGCAGTGAATTTGATTAGTTACTTGGTGCAAAACCCACTGCAAGCACCAGATGCACCTAGCCCTTATTCACCATTAATTGCCAAATCTGCACAATTGCCGATTGTTTTACCAGGAAGTCTCGCTCATGGGGGAATTTTGCTGGCTTTAATTGCAGCAGGGATTTTGTGGGTGTTATTAGTACGATCGCCTGTTGGTTATCAAATCACCGCCGTCGGATTTAACCTGATCGCTTCCCATTACGCTGGTATTTCTGTAGAACGCACAATTATTTTGGTGATGGCGCTAGCGGGTGGATTAGCAGGGTTAGCGGGTGCTTGTGAGGTAATGGGGTTGAAATATCGCCTGTTTGAACAAGTTTCCCCTGGTTACGGATTTGATGCGATCGCGATCGCCTTCCTCAGTCGTGGTAGTGTTTTAGGTGTAGTTCTCACTTCTTTATTTTTTGGTGCCTTGCGTAGTGGTGCGAATGTAATGCAGCGCAGTGCAGGTGTTCCCGTCACTATAGTTTATGCCATTCAAGGTTTGAGCGTATTGTTTATTGCTATCAGTCTGGCAGTGGAAAGACAAATAAAAAGTGACTCAAGCTCAAGATGATAAAGTTGCCCAGGCAGTGCGATCGTATTTAGCCACACACCCTTATTTGACAGAGCAAAGACGGTGCAGAAGATTCTGCGCACATCAAGGCGTTGATGCCAAGCACTTCCCGGTTGCCAACCAAACCAATCTCAACTGTAGAGCCATCACTCATTGTAATGGTGATTGAGATAAGGCTATCAATAGGAAAATAAAGAGTCTGGATAGTCTCACCAGGGATATGGAGAACCTCACCCTGATGCAGTGAGATCAACTTCAAGTTTGGGGCAAGCTTCTCGTATATTTCACGAGAGAGAGCAGCAAGTAAGCGGTTTTCAACAGCCATGCCTAAATTGATAACCTGTACACACGTTATTTCTTCTCAATTATGTGAATCAGCACTAAAGGCATCAACGAGCAAAATGGATAAGCCAAAAGAATAATGCCAGAAAGCTTTTGTAATAAAAAAATGTGTGTATAGATACCAAGGCAACAGAGGGCTGATAAGCTACCTGCTAAATTAATCTAAATTAATTGTTGGGCAAAAACAGTCGTGTTTATTGTGCAGATACCAATTGAAATTCTCTAGTGAAGTAGGCAACAGTTGCAATTAACTCGTCAATGTCAAAAGGTTTGGATAAATACTTGCAAAAGCCAGCCGATAGGGCATTGGCATAATCTTCTCCCGTATCGTATACCGTCAGAGCGATCGCTGGAATTTCGATTTGTTGTGCTTCCTCAAGAGCTTTCACCTTGCGCATCAGCGAGTAGCCATCTTCATTAGGCAAGCCAATTTCGCTAATGAGAAGATCTACTTTAACCTGTTTGAGTATTTCTAAAGCCTCATGAGCTGACGTTGCGGTAATTGTCTCAATGCCATACGCTTCAAATACCATTGTCAGCAAAAGTCTACAATCAAAGTTACTATCAACAACAAGTACTCGCAGACCATTGAGTGGTAAAGATTTATAAAAGTCCATTCAGAAATACTTTGTTTGAATGTAAAAAGCGTTAATAAATTTAAGCAGACAACATTTAATTGCGGTTTAGCGTAACAACCAATACTATCAATTATTCAGTAGCTAATCAGGCTTTTTAGACAAGAGACTAGAAAATTTTTGGACGTATACCATTCAAAACCATTCTTTTAAGATAATTCCTACCCTCGTAGAGTTCAGTACGGTTTCGTACCTAGAAAGCTGCTATTGACAGATACAACTTATGGAAGGGTGAAAATCACCTAAAAGACATAAAAACAAAAGGAGTACTAAATAATACCGAGCAGTATTTTCTTTCTACTTGCAGATGGAGGAATCAAATTTCTGCTAACAATACCTTATTCATTAGGTAGATGCAGGAGTGAGTTTTGAAAACATTTTCTATGAACGCAACATCTGAGTTTCATCACTTTCAAGGAAGTTCTTTTTCCGATTTGTTTGCTCAAGACACCACAGATAAACGTTATGCGTTCATCTTAAATTATCCTGCAACTGCCAGTTGGGCGGCTTACCCCAACACAAAAAAATACTTTCTTCAAGACGGTAGTAGTGAAGCTACTAAAACCCCCTTTGACAAAGTTTGCCAAAAGGAACCTTGGAAAAATCTGGCTGTGTTAGGCGACACCCTGCCAGGAATTGTCATTATTACGCCACAAAAATTGCTAATTGACTACTGGCAGGAGCATTTTGGCTTTAGCTACTCCAATATGGAGAAGATAGACTGTTCGACTTATTTAGATGAACTTAGCCACAGCGATCGCTTTGATAAACTCATCACTCTATTTCCCTTCGATCATCTCAAACCCAAAAAACACGCGATCGCCACAGATACTCACTACCACTTACTCAGCAAAGTGACGCTAGCCGAACTAGGAGTACAATGTCCGAAATATCAGAGCTACAATCTACACACTGTCAGTCTCAAAGACATTCAGTTACCAGAACAATTCCCCTACTTAATCAAAACATCCCACGGACTCTCAGGAGAAGGCACCTATATTATCAACAGCAATAGTGATTTGAACTACTGCTTTGAAGAACTGAGGAAATATTTCGATATTAAGTTACTGGATGTGATTATTGTCTCGGAGTTCGTCAAGAATGTCGTACAAAACTACTGCGTACAGTTCTATGTCAACAAGGCGGGAAATATAACGCTCATCGGCACTACAAGCCAACTTGTCACCTCGGAAGGCAATTATTTAGGGGGACTAATTCACTACCGCGAAACTGACATGAGCAAATTCTTTGAGATGATTACCGCTATTGGTAAATACGCTCACCAGCAGGGATATTTTGGCGTGATTGGCTTTGACGTGTTGGAAGATAAAGAGGGACAGCTTTATGCTATTGATGCCAATTTCCGAGTTAATGGCTCAACGCCACTTTGCTTGCAGCGCCATACTCTTCTGAGGCTGGGCAAGGAGGTAGCTAAATATTCCACTGACTACCGCATGGATGGGACATTAGATTCTATTTTAGTAACCTTGAAACCAGAACTAGAGCGTAAAGATTTTATCATTTTGTCGGCTTTGGAAAAGGTTAAATACGGAAAAATCTACACTGAAATTTCTGGAATTGTGGCTGGAGAGACGTTGGAAGAAATGCAATATATTGAGCAAAACTTAAAAAATCAGGGATTGCACTGGATTGGGTAATGCCTTATTTATGTTTTAAAGCTCCAAAACTACTGGGCGTAACCTTCCCTCTACCTCCACACTGGGAAAATTTGGATCAAAAGTCAAATTCTCCAACTTCCCATTGTCAAGAATCACAAAAGTATCCTCAATCTTTGCACCAGGTAAACTTGGATTCCAAGCAACAGCCATGTTTTCTGCCAAAGTATCAGTAGTAGTGGGATTGGCTATAATTTCTCGCGACAGATATCCTGTGGTTCCCCCCTGATGATGTTCGCGGATCGCATGAGGAAATCCATGCTGTTGATAAGCTTGAGCTAAAGTTTCATAAACTGTATTTAGAGATGTTCCGGGCTTACACAAGTTCAATGCTTGGGCTTCTATTTCGCGAACATGACGGTGTTGTTTAGCTTTTTCATCGGCAAGCTTACCAAAACTGACAAATCGTGTCAGATTGGCATACAAACCATATCTTCTAGCACAAAACACCATCATCGCTTGCTGTCCAATTTCTTCCCCTGTGGGTGTAGCATGACGGTATAGTGGTAAACGTCTGTTGCCAGCAACCAGTATTAGCGCTGGATGTAGCCCCTTTGCCCACAATGCCTCTGCACCTGCACCTGCCAATTGATATTCCTTCCAAGTCGGTTTGGCAGCTTTGAGCACTTCTGTCATTGCTTCGCTTGCTTGCTGCCCCACTTGACGATACTGCTCTAATTCGCTTGGCATCATTACCTGTTTATATTGTTTTAAAGATGGAGGCAATCGCTTCTCAACATGAGGAATGGGGCGATCGCTCAAAATCTTTCCTCCACTAGTAGCATCACGAACAAAAGCTTCACGAACGGCAACATCCGCCCAAGGGTTAACATTTAGCTTAAAATTAGTTGGTAATTCTTCATCCACAAGACGCTGTGCTTCTATTTCATCTGTTAATACCCAAGCATCCTGTAACGTTACCAAAACTTCTGCTATTCCAGTTTCAATAGTAAGTAGCACAGTATTAGAAGCGCCTGCTGTTACCCAGGCAAACCAGTCTGTACCTCGTAGACGCACACCTACTGCTTCCGTCTCAGTAAGAGTTTGGCGGATTAATTCTAGTTTGGTAGAGACTTCTGGATTTAAAGAATTCATATTATTTTGTATTGATAGATAATATATTTAACTGCTTTAAGCTCATTTAGTTCCTTTGCTAACTTACCCATTGAGTTGAGGAGAGATTACTGCGCACAGGAAAAATTGTCATCAATAGTAACCTCTGTCTGATGAAATATCCTAAAGTTAAATTTGCTTGTGAGGAGGATTACAAAATTTTGGCATCACACAGAGCAATCTATTTAATCATTCCTTGAATCTGAACTTGCTGAGACAAGCTAGTCAAGCAAGGATGATATAACTCATAATTAACCTTTAGATGGAAGCAAGAGTGTAATAAAATTCGTGATCTTTAAAGAAAGGCAACATTGTATAAAAGACTCAAACATCAGAGCTTCTCGCATTTTCTTAGCTTGAAGCTCTTTTTTTGAAATTTTATCCTCATATTTTGATGAAGATAAATCTAAGGAGAATATATGTATTATTTAATTTTTCACAAACCGATGATAATTACTGGTTCAGAGACACTCTAATCAACTGATAAGCACCGTTGTTTCCTAAACTTTGATAATTAGATGGTTGCAAGCCCATTTCTGGAAACTTTTTCGGTTGCGCTAAAACTAATACAGAATCAGCCTGTGCTTTGTTTGTAGCATCTTTCCTAACATAGTCTCCTGCTGCCGCACTCATTTTGATGTAATTTACTTGACGCTGCGTGTAAAAAACAACAGTAGGCTTTTTGAAGCCTACCATGATTAATTCTTCCCCTGGTTTATGCGCTTGCACTGCGATCGCTGATAATTCTCGTAAAGGTAGCTGACGCTCTTGATCTATCAAAAATAAAGCCGGAGTGAGGACAAAAATCATAAACGCTGTAAATCCCAACAAATTCACTCCCATTACAGCAAACCAACGGCGACGCAATATTAAAACTGCCAATATTACCGCACATACTAACCAGATAATACCTCCCAGCACAGATAAACCAGACTGTTGCAGGAGCTCGCGGAATTGAGGTGCAGCCGGATCGGTGCCTATCAATTGAGGTACGTAAAATAGTGCAACTCCTACTGCCGATACGAATACAACATTTACCCAACTACTCCAGGAAAGAAAAGAGGTGGAGAGTTTTCTGGTGTCTTTGAGTAAGTCACCCCAAATTAGCGCCACGAGGATGGCTGCTGCTGGCATCAGGGGTAAAACATAGCTAGGAAGTTTAGTAACAGCGATCGTGAAAAAGCCAAAAATACTAACAAACCAGAAAAAGGCAAACAAACCAAATTGTTGCGATCGCTCTTGAGAGCGCCAGTGCTTTGGCTGCCAAAATTTCACTCGTGCTATTGCTAGTGGCAGGTAAACTGAGTAGGGGGCAAAACCCAGTAATACCACCACGAAATAAAAATACCACGGAGCGGCATGACCGTTAACTACTTCTGTAAATCGTTCAATATTGTGGTAGCCAAAAAAAGAATTGATATAATTCCAACCATTACGCCAAATAACCAACACGTACCAGGGCAGCGATAAAGCAGCAATTATCAGCATACCCACCAGAAGACGCATTTCCCGCATCACCTCAAATAGCTTGCCCAAGTACAGTAAAAATGCGCCAATAATCAACCCTGGCAAGACAATCCCCACCGGGCCTTTTGTTAAAATGGCACCAGCAATCAGTATGTAAAAAGCCAAGTACCAATTATTGGGGATTAGGGATTGGGTACTGGGTACTGGGTATTGGGTATTGTGTATTTCCCTATCCCCTATCCCCTGTCCCCTATTCCCTCTTGCATATCCCAAAAAAAAGCAAAATAATGCCGATGTTATACAGCCAGTCAACAGCATATCTGAGACACCCGTTCTTGCCCAAATAATCATTTCGGGGCTGAGTGCCAGTATGGCTGCTGCTAAAGAGGCTGTTACCCAACGTCTGGTAGGGCGAGAAACTTGTTCTAAAACATCTTCTGTTGCTAGCTGCCACTGTACGGTGTAAAAAGTGAGGCTGATTACCACCATTGCTGCGAGCGCTGACGGTAGACGCACTGCCCACTCATTTACTCCAAAAATGGCATAGGCGATCGCTTGACACCAATAAATCAAAGCAGGTTTATCAAAACGAGTTTTTCCATTAAAAAATGGCGTAATCCAATCACCAGTCAGGTACATTTGGCGCGAAGCTTCTGCAAACAATGGCTCGGTTTCATCAATTAAGCCAATGCTTCCTAAGTGCCAAAAGAAAGCCACCCCACCAATCACAATCAACCATAAAATTGACAAAGCCACAGCAAGGGCTGGGCGCTTGCCAATATTATTTAATAACTGGTTAAAAGCGCGAATTGTCATTAGTTAACAGTTAACATTCACTAGTCAATAGTCGTTGGTTACTAATTTTTTGTTCTTTGTAAATCTTTGGTTATGATATTTGATTATGTTTATACAAGCTCACAGTCAAAATTTTGCTAAAAACTAGGAACCATTATCTAATAACTAATGGTGATTGACTATTGAATTAAGGACTCAAAATTAATTCCCATTCTTGCTTTTGTGGATTCCACACAGGAGTCGATGTTTCCCCGACAACATATGGTCCCCAGTAGCGACGGGAACCATCTTGTGCAAAAGCGACTAAAATATCTCCCTTGTGCAATTTTAAGTTCTCGTTTGGCAAGGACAAAATTAGCCCCTTCTCACTACCTTCTCCAGGAGCAAAATCCCAATGTGCTGGCAGACTAGAATTAGCTTGCTCAGAAGAACTTTTCAGTTGCGATCGCCTTGCTAGCAAAGCCAGACGCACGGGCTGCTCAGTTTGATTGCTCATTCGTAAAGTTCCTTGTCCAACTCCTTTACTTGCCGAACTTTGATGATAGGCAAATAAAGAATTTTTAGATGTGGATGCTGTAGTGCTTAAAGTAGAAGCGATAGCACTTTCAGACTGATTTTTTTCACTGGAATCAACAGCAGACGCATTTGATTGTGTTGTCTCAGATTCAAAAGAGACTTTAACCTCATAGCATCCTGCAAGCAACAGCAAACCTGAACAAGCAGCTGTGAGTACAGCGCGATAGTACGATGGTAATTTCATATTGATAATTATTTAAAAATAAGTACTTTCTCTAGGCTCATTTAAATAGCAGCCCATTACTACAACGGACAATCAAACTAGCTTGCCCACTGTAGACTCTTCTAGAATTGGGGGTGATATGTATCATTTGTGTCAATTTGGGCATCCACTTTGAAAGTAGCTCAAGATCAAAATCTCTTGATGCTTAACCTCTCGGTGCTTGCTCAAGACAATAGAGCGTGTAAACTTTTATTTACACTCCCAATTTAAGAGAAACCCAAATAATTTTCACACAACTTTATGTTAAACCTATAATATCCTCAACATGGGGTTATTTCATAAGATTTTGACTAAAACCTTTTTAAAGTAGGGTACATAGATGGAGAGGTGTAGAAGTCTATTATTTACCTGACACCCTTCGACTGCTGATGTGTTCGCAATCTCTTAAGTAATGCAAAACACTCGTCTTAACAATCTATCTAATGTCATTGCTAACCGTTTGCGGCTATGGCTTTTTAATCCTTGGCGACGGGTAGCTGTTATTTTAATAAGTTTTTTATCCGGTTTTTTTCTGGGATCGGCGATTTCGAGTACAGCCGGTCAAACAGCTCAATGGGACGTGGTTGCGGCTGCCATTTTAGTGGTAATGACGGAAATCGCTAGCAGAATATTTTATAATCGCGGTATAATAGCACGACAAGCATTCTGGGTACAATCAGTAAATTCTCTGAAAGTTGGTCTTACCTATAGTATGTTTTTGGAAGCTTTCAAGCTGGGATCGTGAGAGAAGAGGGCAAAAGGGGACAAGGAGATAAGGGGATTAATAAGCTACTAACTACTAACCACTGACGGGCGGGTTTAGAAGATAAATAGTCGATTTGAAAACAAAGATCATACATAAAACCAACCCCTACAAATGACCAATGACTAATAACTAATGACTAGTTACGAAGCTTTTGGCATTGCACCAGAAAATGTAAATGAGGTTATACAAACGCATCTGCTCAATTCTGTTTATCCTGATGTCAGCAAATTTTGTCAATCTCACTTACATCTGCAACCGAGCGTGATGTCAAAATTTTTACAGAATTTGTGGCTACCTTTGGCGATCAAACTGGCATGGCAGCGACAACAAATAGGGCATACTTTTATACAAGGTGTTTTAGGAGGACAAGGCACAGGCAAAACGACTATGTGCAAAGTTCTCTCACTGATTCTCCAACATTTAGGGTATCATACCCTGAGTTTATCCTTAGATGACTTGTACAAAACTTACAGCGATCGCTTGCTCCTCAAACAGCAAGATCCGCGATTAATTTGGCGTGGCCCACCCGGAACGCATGATATCGAGTTAGGCTTAACTGTATTGGATAAAATTCGTCAGGGTGATTTGCCAGTAACAGTTCCCCGCTTTGATAAATCAGCATACAACGGGGAAGGCGATCGCACTACTCCAGAAATTGTGACAAATGTAGATATTGTGCTGTTTGAAGGCTGGTTTGTAGGTGTGCAACCAATCGATGCGATCGCCTTTGATCATCCACCACCGCCAATTCTTACAGCCGAGGATAAAGCATTTGCCCGTGATATGAATAATAAACTTTACGACTATCTACCATTATGGAAAAGATTGGATAGCTTAATCGTCTTGCATCCAAAAGATTATCGCTTGTCGCTAGAGTGGCGTAAACAAGCAGAAAAAAAAATGATGGCTGCTGGCAATTTGGGAATGAGCGATTTAGAAATTGAGCAATTCGTCAATTATTTTTGGCGTTCTGTTCACCCAGAATTATTTATCAAGCCATTGCTCAAATGTCCAAAAGTAGTAGATTTGGTAATTGAGATTAATTCAGATCATTCTTTTGGTAGAGTTTATCAACCTAGTGATAATTAAAATCTTAAAAAACTAAATAGCCAATTGGGTGATTATGACAAGCACATATTTTGGTAGATTGGTAGATGACGCTTCATGCTAAGATAATCCCCTTGGCTTTTAAAGCAGCAACTCTTCCGCCTAAATATGGTTCAGTATACTCTCGCTCAAAGCCCAGAAATTATTATTACCGTTCCTGGTAGAGATTCAGCCAAAGCCCGTGAGAAAGCAATGGATCAATTGATGCAACTCATGGACGAAGGTAAGTTATCCACGGAATTGGAAGAAGGATTTAGTCCCCAGCAGTTAATTGAGGTGAAGGAAGTACCAATGGATACTACCAGTGGCGAGGACGAAATTACGCAAGCCGTTCAGATTCTGAACAACCTAGCCACACTCAAGCTAAAAGTTCAAGAGACACGTACCGAAGCTTTGGAAATTCGCAAACAGGTTGATATCCTCTTTTCAGAAAAGTCTGTCACTGAAGAGGAAATTGCTCGCCTGAAGGAAGGTTTTAAAGTTCTCAAGAATTTCGCCCAAGCAAATTTACGTTACCAAGAAGCAAAAGCTAAAGCAGAGCAAGCTCGCCAAATACTTGATAGCGCTTTGAAATCACCTGAAAAGTAGCTGTTGGTGATTGGAAAGTTAGTACGCCAAAGTTTTACCACTCAATGTGCGGGAAAAGTTTGTAGATTCACATCTTGCACCTGTTGTTTGATTGCGATTTTGTAAGGTGGAGAGAAGTCCTGAAGTGAGGCAGTGCGCCCTTGCGGAGCCAGTGCGTTGGCTCACCACCGCACTGGCTCCCCTTGATAAGGGGAGGGTTAGGGAGGGGTGTACCTCATGTACTTGCAAAACGCTGTATATCTGTAAGCGCAGGTATGTCTTCTAAACAAGCTAGGCGAATACGTATACCCATCAGGTTGTTACCTAACTTGAGTCTGTATGTAGGACTTTGCAAGATGTTTACTGGGGCGCTAGGATTCGAACCTAGGGATGGCGGGACCAAAACCCGCTGCCTTACCGCTTGGCTACGCCCCAAAGCGTTTCCACTCTTGTTAATATAGCAGCAACTCCTGGGGTAATGTCAAGTACTTAAATATCTTAAATCTTGGATCAAACTATTACCTAGTTAGCGATCGCAACCATTTGGTAAGGAAAATTAATCAGAATTATGTAGCAAAAACAATCCCGACATCTTTTGTCGGGTATGTTTGACTGGTATTTTTACTCGTGTTAGCATCAAGCGACAGTTGACGGACATCCAGGGAGAGCTAGTTCATGACTCAGGCAATCAACACCCAAACCAAAGCTACTTTTAAAGCATTGAAATGTAAGGAATGTGGTGCGGAATACGAACTCCAAGCCAGCCACGTGTGCGAATTATGCTTTGGCCCTTTGGAAGTAGCTTATGATTACAGCGCCCTTCGTCGTTCTGTTACCCGCGAAAGTATTCAGGCGGGGCCAAATTCCATGTGGCGCTATCGAAAGTTTTTGCCTGTGAATAGCGAAAATCCCATTGATGTGGGAACTGGTATGACTCCTTTGGTTCGTTCCCAGCGCTTGGCTCGTCGCTTGGGTTTAAACAAGCTTTACATCAAAAATGATGCTGTCAATATGCCCACCCTCAGCTTCAAAGACAGAGTCGTATCCGTTGCTCTGACACGGGCGCGGGAGTTGGGTTTTACTACTGTTTCCTGTGCTAGCACTGGTAATTTAGCAAATTCTACTGCCGCCATTGCTGCTCATGCTGGATTAGACTGCTGCGTGTTTATTCCTGCTGATTTAGAAGCTGGTAAGGTACTCGGTAGCCTCATCTACAGTCCAACTTTAATGGCGGTGAAGGGCAATTACGATCAAGTCAACCGCCTCTGCTCAGAAGTTGCGAATACACATGGTTGGGGTTTTGTCAATATAAATTTGCGCCCCTACTATTCTGAAGGTTCTAAAACCTTAGGCTTTGAAGTTGCCGAACAACTGGGATGGCAGTTGCCTGATCATATTGTTGCACCTTTGGCATCAGGTTCGCTGTTTACAAAAATTTACAAAGGCTTCAACGAATTTGTAGAATCTGGTTTAGTAGAAGGGAAGTCAGTTAAGTTCAGTGGAGCGCAAGCAGAAGGTTGCTCTCCCATCGCTCAAGCATATAAAGAAGGACGCGACTTTATTAAACCAGTGAAGCCAAATACGATTGCGAAATCGATCGCGATTGGGAATCCAGCAGATGGCGTTTATGCTGTGGAGATAGCTAAGAAAACTGGTGGCAGTATTGAGGCAGTGAATGATGCTGAAATTATAGAAGGCATTAAGTTGCTAGCAGAAACCGAAGGTATCTTTACTGAAACAGCTGGTGGTACAACCATTGCTGTGTTAAAGAAATTGGTAGAAGCTGGCAAAATAGATCCAGATGAAACTACTGTGGTCTACATTACTGGGAACGGTTTGAAAACCCAAGAAGCTGTACATGGTTATATTGGAGAACCTCTGACAATAGAAGCAAAACTTGATAGTTTTGAACAAGCCCTTGAGCGTTCTCGGACACTCGAACGTTTAGAATGGCAACAGGTTCTCGTTTAGTTAATAGCTAATGGCTAACTGCAATCGACAACCACCAACTGACAACTCAATTTATATGGCTGTAAAAGTTTTAGTTCCTACTGCTCTTCAAAAATTTACTAACAACCAAGCTACTTTGGAATGTAGCGGCAATAATATTGCTGAACTGTTGGATTCCCTAGAAAAAGCTTGTCCTGGTATCAAATCGCGCTTGTGCGATGAGGCGGGGGAGCCGCGACGATTTTTAAATTTGTATGTTAATAGCGAAGACATTCGCTTTCTAGATGGAACCGCAACACCTTTAAAAGATGGCGATGAAGTAAGTATTGTCCCTGCTGTAGCTGGTGGTTGAGCGAAAAGTTATGAGTTATGAGTTGGCAATGAAACTTTATTGCTCATAACTCTTGATTTTTCTTGTTGCGTTGGCAATCAATAATTAGCAATTAATTGGTTTAGTCTTTCTTGCCAATGTTCATTATTATTAATAGTCAAGATAATTCTTTTATATGATTCATTTTGCAGTTCAATAATTAAATAATCTTTATCTCTATTTACGTACCAAAACTCTTTGCCTCGGTTCGTATAATAAGTACCAGCTTTAATAAATCCTGGGATAAAGCTACCAGGAGCACGCAGTTCTTTCCAACTACTTTGAGGTTCGGCTGTTGTAACTTGGGCAATATTGGCAAGTGGGATATTCCAGCTTTTTCCCCAACAGACAGCTAGGAGTTGTTCTGTAAATGTAAATTCTATATTTAGTTTATTTTCATTGATGTATAAATCCATAGTCTATTAAAAGACTTATTTGAGTTCAAGCCTACTTATAATAACTCATAATTTTGATTATGAGCCTCAAAACCCTCGTTACCAGGTTCAACCTGGTAACGAGATCTAGAACGAGAACTGGAGCTTGTGACTCTCTCAATCGGATAGTGCGAGATATCAGTATATATAGACTGGCTTGACTATGTCAAAATGAAAATGACTGATACCTCAAGTATCTTAAGGTGAGCGATCGCTCCTCTAGCTAGACAAAGGATTGACCTGAGTAATGGCAGAAGAAACCAATCACAATGAAGCGGGAGAGGTGGCTCCCAGCACTGTTGACAAGCAAGCTCCCACCGTCGCTGAAGAACGTGCTCCTAGCAGCGACTCACCCGAAGCGACAGACATTCCTACTTCCAACGCACCAGATCCCAAAGCAGCAAATCCAGAAACTAACCCAAATGCTGCCGGAACAAAAACTGCACCACCCAAGCGAGAAAAACCCGCCGCAGTTAAGGCAGCAGGAGACAAACCAGCAGCAGCTAAGGCAGCAAAAAAGGAAAAAGCACCAGGCGTTGAGGATAAGCCATTTACAGAGTTTATCCAACAAGACTACTTGCCAGCTTTGCAAAAGGCGATCGCCCAACAAGGTGTTAAAGATTTACAGTTGTCTTTTGTTAAACAAAAGATTCCTATTAAAGGAATGGAACAATCCGGTGAGTGTTGGCAAATAGTCGGCAACTATCCGGATGGTGTGCGGCACTTTAACGTCTATTTTCCTGATGAAACTATTCAAGGGAAAAAAGCGTTTTCTTGCTATGAGGGTAAACAACCCAGTACTTTAGAATCATTCTTAATTGATGAGCGCAAAATTACCCTAGATTTATTAATCTGGGGATTAATGCAGCGCTTAGATGGTCAAAAGTGGCTAGGAAGGAATTAAAATCAATTAGCCTAACCAAGTTCATGGAAATGGTAGGTAACAGCTCCGGTAATGGGGTCGTTATCTATCCTGACATAACCTGACCTTAACAGCTCCCGCAAAGCAGCTTCTACCTCAGTAAAACTGGCTCCAGTTGCTTTTACGCCCTGAGTTACAGTCAGCATAGCGCCTCTTTTTTCTGCTGCTTCAATTAGCTTGACTATAAGCTGATTACCCTTGGGATGATATACTTCTGAAGCAACGACTGGTTGGTGTAAAGCCACACCCAAAGGAGACAAGCCTGCTTTTAACCTCAGTCTAAGTTCATGTTCGTCTACCATTTTCGGGATGAAGAACAGATCTGCAAACTGGCCGATACCAAATACACCATAGGTTACTAACCATAATAAACCCGTCCCAATCTTGCCATTGTATAAACGGTGCAATCCACCCAAGCCGAAAAACCAGGCTGCATTCAAGATGTAGGAGACAAGCAGGCGTTCTTGATGATCTTTATTATTATTTTCAGCTTTCATCTTGTTTTCAACCCCTCGACTTGCTGATCTCGCTTTTTTAGACAGTTTTTTTATGACTTTTTGTTTCTTGAGAGAATATTTAATTTAATCAACCACCTTGTCAAAAATTGAATAGCTGATAATCCTAAGATAACTAACTTCTGGGAATATTTCAGGATTTGGAGTGGCAAAAAATACATATATTACATTTTGTTTCATTTGCATAGAAAGCCTAAATCAGAGCGATCGCCTAGCATACACAGAGAGGGCAAAAATACTCCAGATTTTTACTGGCAGCCTAGACGCACGTAGCGAGGCTTGTTGCTGTTGCAGCCATCCTGAATAAAGTGCTGATCTGGTGTCTGTTCCCTTTGAGAAAGACTAGCTGTTATACCAGGTTGGCAGGCGGAGTCTTGTTTCAAAATTCTGGAATAGGCTATTAATCAATGCTTTTAATCCAAAATCCACGCATTGGTATTAATTATTAGTCGCTCCTGACACAGAAAAAATAATTTCCTCTAAAGTTCGCAGTAATTCTTGCTCGTTATAAGGTTTGGAGAAGTAAGCTCTAGCACCCAATTGCATAGCTAGTTGCCGATGCTTGTCGCTGCTGCGCGAAGTTAGCATGGCAACTGGTATGTATTTTAATTCATCGTTTGATTGGACACGCCCTAAAAAGCCATAACCATCTACGCGAGGCATTTCGATATCACAAATCACAGCATTAATCTTCAAGCCATTTTCTAGCTTATCTAAGGCATCTTGCCCGTCTTTAGCTTGCTCGACTTGATAGCCTCCTTTTTCTAAAGTCAGAGATAAAAAACGCCGAACATTAATTGAGTCATCAACAATTAAGATAGTACCTTTTGATTCTTGTGGTGCTGCTGTTGGCTGCTCGTCAGCAGAATTGAGAAAAACTGTTTTTAATTTTGTTGGTGGTAATTGATTGCTTCTAGTACGCTCATTAGTGGCATGAGTATGTAGTAACTCATTTATATTCATTAAGGCGACGACTCTACCATCACTGAGAATCGTACAATTGCTAAAGCCAGCAGGTAGAGGAATATTACCCTCAACTTGGCGGATTGCAACTTCCACTTCACCCCAACAACGCTCTATTTGTACTGCCACTGGTTGATTACTATCTCCAACGATGAGTACGCTGGTAGCGTTAATTGCTGGAGGAGTTTCAAGGCTGGGATGATCGTAGCGGGGACAATTAAATTGCAAGTAACGATTGAGGCGAATTAATGGCACTATGCTTCCTTGCCAGTTGATCGCTTCGCCGTTTGCCATTGACAACACATACTCGTTTTCTAGTAAAAATATTTCCAAAATGGCGTCTGTGGGGAAAGCCAACAGCATCTGATTGCTTTCTACCAATAGCACTCGTGCCACTGAGATGGTAAACGGCACTGACAGGATAAAAGTAGTTCCTACTCCCGCAGCAGTATCAATGTTTATATCTCCTTGGATTTGTTTGAGGTTACTGTGAACTACATCCATGCCGACACCGCGCCCGGATAATGTTGTAACTTGGTCAGAGGTAGTAAATCCTGGCTCAAAAATCAGGGATAATAATTCTTCGTCGCTTGCTTGTGCCATAAGAGTTGCATCTAATCCCATCGCTAGGGCGCGATCGCGAATTTTTTCTAAACAAATGCCGCGTCCATCATCTCTGACAGTAATAATTGTGCGATTACCTTGGTGAAGTGCTGTAATTTCAATCAATCCTTGTTCTGACTTACCACAGGCACGGCGCGTTGCAGCATCTTCGATCCCGTGATCGAAGGCATTTCGCATCAAATGCATTAACGGCTCATTCAAAGCTTCCAAGATACCGCGTTCAATTAAGGTGTTAGCACCATCGATTTTGAGATGTACATTTTTGCCGTACTCCACACACAATTCGCGTAAAGCCCTGGGAAAGCGATCAACAATATCGGATAGTGGGCGCATCCGTATCTGTGTAAGTTTTCTTTGTAATTGCTTTGATGTTTTATTTTGCTTTCTCGCAATCTGATCTGTATCTTCGAGACTGAGTTGAATATCGGCTGTGACTTCTTGCACCTGCACAATGGTTTCCATAACTTCCTGAGACAGCAGGTTTAATTCGTTATGGCGATCCATTTCTAAGACATTAAACCGACTTTCTCTGTCTTGTGTCTGCGAAGAATTGCCACCATCTGCCAACGTCCACGATGAAGCATCAGATGGCATGATAACTTGAGTAGCTATTCTGTCATAGGCTGTACGTAATTCTTGATTTTCTCGCTCCAGCACTTGTACTCTTTGATTTAGAGTACGAACCAACTTGCGCAATCTTTCTAAGTGCAAGTTCAACCCATTGCGCTGTATAATGAGTTCGGAGAATAGATCATTAATCTGCTCTAGCTGTTTACTCGGAACTCTGACTGTATTTTCCGAATTATCACGGTCTTTATTAGTATTATTTATTTCTCGTTTATGTTCAACTAATTTGTAATCTGTGCTGGAAATGTTAGCAGCAAAATCAGCCTCAGAATTGCTATGATTGGTAAATTTTGCCACTAACGCATCAAACTCTGTGGTGATAATTTCTTCTTCTACCCAAGCTTGTGCTGTAAATTCTGGTTGCAGGAAATCGTTCGCTGCTTCTATTGGTTGTGTTTCATCTGTTGACGATTGTTCTGCTACACAGACAAAATCATCTAGCTCTATTTGTGTTGGCAAGCAAGAGCATTGATTAGCAAGTACTAATGCTTGCGATCGCCTCCACATTAAAAGTGCAGCACGGGCAATTTCGACAATTTGGGAAGGATGAGCAGTTTCTAAGCGATTCGTGACTGATTCACACAACTGCATAAAAGCTTCTATTTGCAGCATTTCGCCCAAACCACCCAACTCTGCTGCCATACTCACAACTTCTTCTTTGAGAGTAGACTGTTCACCTTCTGCCAGCATAGCTTCTAAACGCTGCAAACACCCCTCTACCTCAGTTTCAAATAGTAGAGGGATAATATTTTGTCCATCATCTTCTGGTGACAGCATACTCGTAGCATCCTCAGGAATGGGATCGCCCAAACGCTGATGTAGATCTGCAAAAACTGGATAACAAAAGGTGGTTAACCACTGCCCGTCTATAGCATTGCCCTGGGAGTGCAATTCCACAATTTGACGCAACCAATCAACTCCAGACAGCAGTAAACTTTGTAATTCTGTGTCAAGCTCTAGAGAATTTTTTTGAGTCTTTAAGACTTTAAAGGAATCTTCGAGACGATGTGCTAAATCAGCGATTTCGTGGAATCCCATCATCGCTGCGCCACCTTTAATGGAATGAGTAGCTCGAAGCGCGGCATTGATTTTTTCCGGAGCAATGCGGTTGTTGCTCTCAATTTCCAGTAATATTCCTTCTAAAGTATTTAAGTAATCTGTTGCTTCCTCCAGAAACTGCATCTGGATTTCAAATTCTTTGTACTGTGACATGATTTTTGTTCTTGAGTAAAAGGCAGGAGGGCAGAGAGCAGCGCGTTGCGCGGGTTCCCCGCATTGTAGCGACTGCGGAGAGGCAGATGGCAGAAGGAAGAAGAAAACACAACTAACAGACTTTAAATGTGCCGACGGTTTCTTGTAATTGTTGGGAAATATGCACAGTTTCTTGGAGAGCTTCAGAAACTTGCAAAGAAGAGTCACTAGTACGCTTGGAAATAGCGGCGATTTGTTTCATTAGTTCACTGACAGTTTGCGATGTTTCCACTCCAGAAACTGTAGCAACAGAAATTGATTGCACCAAGTCGTCGATTTGCTGTGAAACTTCTAATATTTGGCTGAGGCTGCTTTTAGCGGCTTCGACAACAGAAGTGCCTGCCATTACTTGGGTTGTTCCTACTTCCATAGCTTGAACCACTTCGCTGGTTTCGCGCTGGATAGTATCGACAATTTGTTCAATTTCTTTGGTTGCTGCTGCCGATCGCGTTGCCAACTCGCCTACTTCTTCTGCAACAACAACAAATCCTTGGGCTTCTTCACCTGCACGTGCTGCTTCAATACCGGCATTGATTGCTAACAAGTTAGTTTGCATGGAAATCTGGTTAATTAATGCCACCACACGGCTAATTTGTTGCGTAGATTCTCCCAAACGTTTGACTTTCTTGGTGGTTTCACTAACGGTTTCCCGCAGGTGTAATATATTTTGTACTGTCAAATCCATTGCTTGTCCGCTTTTTGTGGCTGTTTGAGCAGCATTTTCGACAATTACGGCAGCTTGCTGGGCGTTTTGGGCTGCTGCTTGAATCGCTTGCGTCATTTGCTCGACAGCATCAAGAGTACGATCAACTTCTACAGCTTGTGTTTGTGCTTCTTGGGCTAGTTGACGAATGGCTCCAGAGTTAGCACCGATCGCCTGATTAACTTGAGTGGCAGTCAATTTGACTTGTATGACAATCTCGCGCAAACTTTCTACTATGGAATTGAAAAAGTCAGCAACGGTGCCGATTTCACCAGCGCTAACTTCAGCCCGTACGCTCAAATCGCCACTGGCTGCATCTTCTGCATATTTGAGCAGGTTTAGTAGTTGTGTATGCAGGGCTTGTTTGTCTTCTCGTTCTTTGGTAGAAGATGTTTGGGCGATCGCTCTTACTTGCTCTATTTCTTCTAGTAGCCCTGCCTGCTCAAGAGCATAGCTAATTTCTATTGCTAGGTGTTTAAATAAATCAATTTCTGTCTTTTGCCAATATCGGGGATGAGCGCACTGATGGGCAATTATTAAAGCGATCGGCTTTTGCTGATAAACAATCGGTGCAATCAAGCTGGCTTTGACAGCAAATTTTTCTAAAATTTTGATGTCAGCGTCGATATCCTGCAAATTTGGCTCTTGATAAATATCAGCGATCGCCTGCACTTGAATATTTTGAGAAATATCTAAATGACGTTCCCAAAAACAAGTATCATCAATTGGTACTCCCAAAATTTTTGGATAAATTGCATTCACAGATTCATAAATTATTTCACCATTCTCGGTATCAGAACTTAATTCGTAAATAAGTACTCGATCTGCTTTTAGTGCTTGTCGAACCTCTCTCGCTGCTGTTTTACAAATATCCTCTGTTTTTAGGTGAGAGCGAATACGTAAGGTAATATCTGTCAGTAATTGTGTTTGTTCGATATCTTTTTCTTGCTCTTTGAGTAGGGTTTCTAGTTGCGCTGCCATGTGATTAATATTTGCATTTAAAATCCCTAGCTCATCTTTTTCGTTTGAGGTGATATGGCGATTTTGTTCACCTTGACTAAATTGAGCTACCTTTGCTGTTGCCTTCAATATTGGTTCTGTAAAACGTTTGGCAAACCAGGCTGCGATCGCCGCCGTAATTAATGCTGTCAGTGCCGTAGCACTTGCAATCTTCCAAAACAGTTGTCTTCGGGGTGCAAATACAGTTGCTGCATCAGCCGA
The DNA here is from genome assembly GCF_030381805.1 of Chlorogloeopsis sp. ULAP01. Taxonomy (NCBI): domain Bacteria; kingdom Bacillati; phylum Cyanobacteriota; class Cyanophyceae; order Nostocales; family Chlorogloeopsidaceae; genus Chlorogloeopsis; species Chlorogloeopsis sp. ULAP01. The sequence goes on along the minus strand of NZ_JAUDRH010000003.1, from coordinate 414,086 downwards.
AAGCATAACTCCCCAGCTAAGATTGGGTATACCTGGTAATTGTTCTAAGCGAGTAAAAGAAATTAGGTTTTCAGACTTAGTTTGAGGATTAAAAGCTGTCTGAGTAACTACCTTTCCGGCTGTATCTAGTTTGTCAAAAATCGGAAATTCCTTTTGAATATTTTTATCTACTTCTGCCTGCTTTGAAGCTGCAAAAATTTTACTTACATCATTAATTAAGTAGTAATTTAAATTATTTCTTTTCTTGACTTGTTCTGTTAATTCTTCTATATTCTTTACAGGCATCTGTGCTACTATCACGCCAATAGTTTCATCCGTAAACTTATGTTTGACAGGTGCAACAATATAAATATTGTTTGCTGTTGGTTGGGCGATCGCTACTACATCATCTTTTAAAACACTTTGAAAATAGGATTGATTTTGAGGACTTTGTAGAGATTTTCCTGAAGATTGAGCTACTAATTTACCTTCACGGTTAAAAATATAAATATTGCTGTAGAATTTATAATTTTCTACTAATTTATCCAGCAAAGCTTGTTTTTCTCTTTCAGATCTAAATGATAAATTACCTAGAATTGGTAGATTAGATAGTAGCTGAATATCTCCATGTCGTTCAAACATGAAACGATTAATCTTATCTGTTAAGGTATTGAGTTCTGTTTCTTGAGCCTTGCTAATGTTGTTGGTGAGAGATTGACTAGTAAATTGATATATAAGTACCCCCAGCCCCAAAATCGGTAACGTACTAATAGCGATCGCAAACAGGGTTACTTTCTTATTCAAGCTCAGTCGCTGACAAGCCGCAATACCCCGATGCAAAGAAGAATTTCGAGTAGTTGCATCCTGAATACGCAAACTAGGAAGTGGTAACATACTATCTTTCACCTGTAGTGGTGAAATCATCGGTTCTTGCTTTTGCACATTATTATTTTTAGCTGCATCTGCTTTATTAAACATAAAGAAATTCCTATAAATAGCTGGCTCTTAATCCTCAAAATTCCCTTTTCTAGTAGCAATTCCTAATTACTCCGTAAAACAGAAGATTGCGCAATTGCCTGTGCATCTAATACCAAAAATATTTCTTGTTGTTGAACAATGCACCCACATAAATAAGGAACTAGACTTGAGGCTACTTGCCCAATGGGAGAGCAAATCTCTTCAGGTTGGAATTTTGTTGTACCTTTTACCTCTTGCACAACTAAACCCAAAATCACTGATTCGACTCGAATAATAATAATGTTGTACTGCCGAAACTGGTGATCCAAAGATTCTAGATTGAACATCCTTGGCAAATCGATGAGCCAGACTATACGGCTTCGCCAATTCATTAATCCTAGTATGCATGCGGGCATATTTGGCATCGAGGTTACAGATTCAACAGGTACAACAATTGCTTCTTGCGTATATTTAACTGACAAAACACCAGCAACCTGTTGATTGAGTTGAAACTTAAGATAGCCATCTCCTATGTTGCGATTGTTTGACTGTAAAGCTAATGTAAGTTTTGAACTACTCATTGATTAAATTCACTACAGATTTAATAGTATGCAAAAGCTGATCGCGAGTGTAAGGTTTAGTGATATAGGCATCAGCACCTTGTCTTCTTGCCCACAAACGATCTATTTCCTGATTTTTAAAACTACAAATTACAATTGGTACTTTTTGAGTTAACGGATTTTTTTTCAAGGAACGACACAACTCAAAACCGCTCATTTCTGGCATCACTACATCAGTAACAATCGCATCTAGTTGTTGTGACACAGCTTTTTCTAAAGCTTCTTTTGCTCCAGCAGCTTTAATGACGTTATAACCACTCTCTTTTAAATAGTGGCTAATTAGTTCTAACTCACTCGGAGAATCTTCCACAACCAAAATAGTACTAAGCAAAGTCAGGCTCACTTTTAAATCTCCTCAAATAACTAAATTTGGTTGGCTTTGATATTTGCTATTAATTAAGGTGTTTAAATACCATTTTTAACAAATCTGGCTGTGTAAAAGGCTTGGTTAAATAGCCTGATGCTCTTACCATTGTTGCCTTAGCTCTATCTATAAATCCTGTTCTACCAGTTACCATAATTATTGGTGTATTCTTAAAACTTGAATGCCGTCTTAACAAAGAACATAGCTCGTAACCATCTAAATTTGGCATTTCTACATCTAGTAAAATTAAGTCAGGTTTGCTGCGGAGAATTTGCATTAGAGCCTTCACTGGATCGTTAATCATCACTACAGCAAATGTATTTTCGTCTAAAAAACTCCTGATAGAATGCAAGACAGTGAGACTGTCATCAATACAAGCAACTTTATAGAGATTTTTGCTAGTAGGTGGTTGGGATAATTGGCGATCGCTATCTTCTAGATAGTCAAAATCTGTCGTTGTCGCTAACTGTGGCTCAGATGTAATTTGGGATTTTGTCTCAGTATGAAAAGATTTTATTTGCGCAGGCAAAACTTGTGACTTGTTCTGAATAGGAAAGGTTAACTCTCGCTCTTGTCGAACTTGTAGTTGTTTTTGACAATGTTCTACTAGTGATCGCAAATCCAAACAACAAAACTTTGGTAGTTCATCTATGGGTGTTTCGTGATGAAATTCATAGCTTCCTTGTTTTAATGCCAAAAATGATAGCAACACCTCTTTTGCTAATTCATCTATCAAGATTGCTGCTTGGGGAGGAGTGATATAATCCTGATTTACTAACCAACATATAGCTAGATAATCTGGCTGTGATATCGACTGATTTTCACTTTTAGTATCAAATGTGAGTCGCATCTGTACACGATTTGCACTCGAAAGAGTCGGAATTTGTTGACTTAATAGTTGTAAGTGATGATCCAATCGCTCAAACAGTTTATCCGAATAGGAAGCGTATGTAAGTTTTCCTTCTTCTAAATAAATAGACCAATAAGCTTCTTCAGTAAATATACTTAAATAGCCTGTAGCTCGCCTGCTAGTTAGTTGTGCTAACAGAGATAGGGGATGCAGTTTTTGGAAAAACCTGTAGCTACCTATAGGACTTGTGCTCATTTTGCTTGTGTCTGTTGCTCAATTGGATAAGTCTAAGCTGTGTTTGTGCAGAACTTTCCCACAATAGAATTCGATTAAATTAATTTTGTTTGTATTTTTAAATACAAATAGTGATTATTCTCTATGTGACTAAACTCAAACGTAGTAAGTAGTAATTTGATATCAAGGCAAGAAAATTTCAGTGAACTGGTAAGTAGCAGTTATTTTACTTACGTTGCACCGAAATTGACAAATATTCTCTGAGAAAAGGTGATAAAAAATGTAAAAACTAAATTATGTTATTCACTTTGTAGTAAAAAATTATAATTGCAACGGTAATAATACTGAAATTAATTATATTTGAGATAGGTGCGATCGCATTCTCTTCAATCAAGCGAGCGAGCGCAATTTTTTGCCACATCTCTAGATTAAGTATTAGATGTAGAATTATTTAGCGTTTCGTGTAATTACTGCTTAAAACTATTGAATGATTATTGTTACATTAGAGGAGATTACTCAGTTTCGCAGCCAGTTGGCGAACAGTCCAGAGGCTTGAGTAGCATTGGATGATATAGAAGAGTGTGAGGGAAATCTTGAAGAAGCAGCAAAGTTAATTGCTGTTAAAACAACTGACGCAAAATTCGGCTTAAAAGCAGAAGCAGATTCAAATTATTTAGAGAAATTAGCCCAAAAACTCAGCACAATCATCTGTCAGGAAGAATTTAACGAATTGATCATAGGAGTATTTACAGCTGCGATCGCCACGCTAGCAGCAAGTGGTAATCTTCCTGTATGTAGCCTTGGCAACTCCAATAGTAATTTATGTTGCCAAAATAGGCGTTAAAAAAGCAATTAAATGTTTGCCACAAACAAAATCCTTCAAGCGTCACTTGCTTTTCAAACGAGAAGCGATCGCAAACAAATACTTTGCTTTAACTCATGCGGATGAAAGGACTTGAACCTTCACACCTTGCGGTACTAGAACCTAAATCTAGCGCGTCTGCCAATTCCGCCACATCCGCGTCACGATCTATAAGCTTATCATAACAAATCTTCTTTGGCAATAAGTAGGGAATAGGGAACAGGAAAATGTTTATTAGTCATTGGTTATTGGTTGGCAGTTCTCTCCCCAGCCTCCCCATCCCCGCGTTCCCCTGCCCTTATCCTCTTCAAGCGCCCCTAGCCCTTCACATTACTGCCACACGAGGCAAGCGATGCTTAAATCCGCACAGAATTTCCCAAGAAATAGTATTTAGTTCATTTGCCCAATCGTCAGCAGAAATTTGTTGTTTTCCTTCTTGTCCCAATAAAGTTACTATTTCACCTTCTTGTAAATCTGGTATGGCACTAACATCTATCATTAGCTGATCCATTGTAATAGCACCGAGCTGCGCTACCTTTTGACCGCGCACTATGGCTTGCATTTTATTAGAAAGATTGCGCGGCACGCCATCAGCATAACCAATTCCAACTACAGCAATGCGGAGTTCATGGGGAGCAACAAATTGATGTCCGTAGCTTACACCAGTTCCAGCAGCAATAGTTTTGACTTGCGTAACTCTTGCCCTAACTTGTAAAACTGGTTGGAGATCAATACGCGATCGCAAATAATCTGCTGGATAAAGTCCGTAGACAGCTAAACCCACCCGCACCATATCGTAGTGTAATGCCTTATCGCTGAGGGCAGCTGCTGAATTTGCCAAGTGCAGACAAGGAGGTTTTATGCCTAATGCTTTGATTTGGGCGATCGCTTGTCGAAATCTTTGATGCTGTAGCTTCATCACAGCCCGATCAGGACTATCTGCTGTTGCCAGATGGGAATAAATACTAGCTATCTTCAGATGCGGTAATCGCTGCACTAGCTGTACAAACTCTGCTGCTTGTTGCCAATTCGTTCCCAAGCGCGACATTCCCGTATCTAATTTGATGTGTACAGGTACGGCAGAGCTGTAGTTAATCGCTTCTAGGATGTCAGAAAAAATCAAGGCTTGCTTGGGGCTGCATATTGTCGGCTGAAGTTTCCAGTGGGCGATCGCATGAATTTGTTCTGGGGTATGAGTCGCGCCTAAAATCAAAATTGGAGCTTTAATACCAGCTTCTCGTAATTGAATTCCTTCTGGAACTGTAGCCACACCGAGCCAACTTGCCCCTGACTGTAATGCGGTTTGAGCAACTGTAACAGATCCATGTCCATAGGCATCGGCTTTCACTACAGCCATGAGTTGGGTACGCGATGATAGGAACCGCCGTAGTTGCTGTACATTATGCGATAACGCTGCCAAATCTATTTCCACCCAAGCACGTTGCGAAAACCAAGCATATGTGTCGCACTGTTGAGCAGCCACACCCGAACTTTGCTCATGACTTAGCATTTGATTTACTCCTTCACACCACCGATTAGCTTCCAGATTATTTACTTATTCGTGCCACTATCAGCTACTCTGGATAGATTAATCAGGAAGTTTAACCTTCTTGTTGGAGTTGGCACAAGAGCATGGGGTGACATTTATCAACACAAAGCGGCGATCAGTTCCTTTGTTTCCCCATCTCCACCTTCCCCTTCCTCTTCATGCGTCCTAGTCCCTTTCACACACAGAAAAGTACTTACAAGTCGCCATCTCATAGCTCTACTTCCCAATTTCAGCTGAAGTATAATTTATTTTCATAGCCTAAGCAGGTTACATTTGTGTTAATATATGTAAAATAAAAGGCCTGAGCGATTATCAATGGGGAAGGTTTTAGTCTTAAACGCCTCTTACGAACCGCTCAATATTACGAGCTGGCGTCGCGCTGCAGTTTTGTTAATTAAAGGCAAAGCAGAGCGCGTAGAACATAACGGTAAATTTCTTTACGCTGAATTTCCGCTTCCAACTGTAATTCGGTTACGCCATTATGTGCGGGTGCCTTATAAAGAGATTCCTCTGACGCGTCGAAATATATTGCACCGAGACGGGCATACTTGCCAATACTGCGGTTACACGGGAGATGAGTTGACTTTAGACCATGTCATACCGCGATCGCGTGGAGGAGGAGATAGTTGGGAGAACATTGTAACAGCCTGTGTCCGCTGCAATGTCAAAAAAGGCAGCCGTACACCCCACGAAGCACATATGCTCTTACGTCATTCTCCCCGCCGACCTTATAGCAGTCTCTACTTTGAGGTCAGCAAACATCTAAAAAGTGGTATGCATGAAGAGTGGCAGAAATATGTTATAGGACTTTGATATTTATAAAATTCAATGACATAGGTAGCAAATTCCAAATCTTGCTACTGTACCATTGCAAGATGTAGGATTTAGCATAATTAGCAGCTGTTGTGAAAGATTTACTCCATGCTATGACGGCTGGAGTATAAACTCGCAAAAATCACAGCAATTTTTAAGCAGTCTCACCATTATACCACACAGTAATGGATTGAGAAGTATGTATAATTAAATTTTCTCAATTTTAGAGACGGCAAAATAATAGAGTGTTTCCTTGGAAATATTGAAGAACATATTCCTTGACAAAAAATACACCTACATATACATTTCCACGCTTCTATATTTTTGCAAAGATCTAAGGTGTGTGGCGAAATCAGAATCAGTGAATCGCTGGTTGTATTTTTTCTATTTGAATCCACAAAGCCTCACACAGATAATACATTTATCATATGCAGTTTAATTCTTCCCTTACTCAGCTTGAGAGATTACCGTTGACAACAGATCTGACTCCAGAACCGACTCCAGATGATGGGGGAATAGACAGAGAAGCCCTTGAAGCTCCCTTTGCCAAACAGTCTGTTGGAACTTTTACAGGTGAAGGAAGTAATGGTCAGCGCACCAATTCTGTAGCAATACAAAAGTCAGAGGAATTGCGCCAAACCATGCTCTCCCATCGGCAAGAGCGCCAGATTTTGATTCTACAAGATTTTCCAGACCCGGATGCTCTTTCCTCAGCTTGGGCATACCAATTAATTGCTCAACAGTACGATATCAAATGCGAGATTATTTATGCTGGTACACTCAGTCACCAAGAAAATATTGCCTTGGTGAAGCTAACTGGTTTACCTGCCCAACGTTGCCCACTACAAAACCTCAAAAGTAAAGATTTGTCCTCATATCAAGGTTTTGTCTTAATTGATAATCAAGGAACTACCTCTCAACTAGTACCAGTAGTAGAGCAGGCAGGAATTCCATTAGTGGCAGTTATTGACCATCACAGTTCCCAAGGAGATCTAAAATCAGAGTTTGTAGATATCCGTCCGGGTGTACGAGCAACAGCAACAATTTTTACTCAATATTTGCAGACAGGATTGCTGCCTTTAGATAGCACCATCAATCAACACGTCAAGTGCGCTACTGCTTTGATGCATGGTTTGCGCTCTGATACAAATCTTCTGATGCAAGCAAAAGAAGAAGATTTTCTAGCAGCAGCCTACCTGAGTCGGTTTTACGACGTTCAACTACTTAACGCCATACTCCAGGCAAACCGTTCCAAACGGGTAATGGATGTAATTGAGCGATCGCTAAAGAACCGCATCGTGCAAAATAACTTTTCCATTGCTGGTGTTGGCTATTTGCGCTACGACGATCGAGATGCCATCCCTCAAGCAGCAGATTTTCTTGTTACAGAAGAAAACGTCCATACTGCTGTAGTTTACGGTATCGTTCACGACGAAGATGACGAATTTGAAGTAGTCATAGGTTCCTTAAGAACTACTAAACTTACCCTCGATCCGGACGAGTTTATCAAAGAAGCTTTTGGACAAGACAGTAGCGGACGCTTTTTCGGTGGCGGACGTACAAGTGCTGGTGGTTTTGAAATTCCGATGGGTTTCTTATCAGGCGGTAACGAGAATTCCGCTTATGCAAAAATGAAATGGGAAGTCTTCGATGCTCAAATTAAGCAAAAACTTTTAAGATTGGTTAACCCCAGAGACAACCCGATTCAATCAGAGTAAAAGGTACAGGGGACAGAGAACAGGGAACAGGGGAATTTCATAAATCCATAACCCATAATCTGTAACCTGTAGGCTGTAACCCATAACCTATAACCTGTAACCTAAAGTGGAACTGTATTTAATCCGTCACGGCATTGCCGAAGAGGCAACCAAGGATATCACAGATGAACAAAGGCAACTAACTAAGGAGGGACGGCAAAAAACCGAAAAAGTTGCCCAACGATTGAAAAAATTAGGTTTTAGCTTTGATGTAATTGCCACCAGTCCTTTAGTCAGAGCACGACAAACAGCAGATATCCTCATAGTAGCCGGATTGAGTTCTCAAATAGAGGAATGTACTCATCTTGCTCCTGGTGGTGCTATAAATAGTTGGCTTGAAGATTGGTTTAAACCCAAGAATTTTGCGCCTAATAGCCAACTAGCATTGGTAGGACACGAGCCTTGTTTGAGTAATTGGGCAGAAATTCTCCTTTGGGGAGAAGTAAAGGAACGTTTCGTGCTAAAAAAAGCGGGTATGATCGGGTTAAGGGTACCAGAAACAGGCTCTGTTTTGGGTAGTTGTCAGATGTTTTGGTTGACACCACCCAAGTACTTGCTTTAACAGTTTTTCCACAATTCAATCAAGAATTTGTGTGATAACGGATACTGTTATGGCGACAATAATTTCTGGTAAGTTAGCCTGAACAAATCTTTAAAAATCAGATGGTGTTGCCATGATGGTGTGCGAATACAAGCCTGGTTTGGAAGGCATTCCTGCCGCCCAATCCGGTATCAGCTATGTCGATGGGCAAAAAGGATTATTAGAGTATCGTGGCATCCGGATTGAAGAACTAGCAGAAAAAAGCACATTTCTGGAAACTGCTTATCTTTTAATTTGGGGTGAGTTGCCTACAGCAGAAGAATTAGCAGCGTTTGAGGATGAAATTCTTCATCACAGGCGAATCAAGTACCGGATTCGTGACATGATGAAATCTTTTCCAGAAAGTGGTCACCCTATGGATGCCCTACAAGCCTCTGCTGCGGCTTTAGGATTGTTTTATTCGCGCCGCGACTTAGATAATCCCGTTTATATCCGGGATGCAGTAGTTCGCTTGTTAGCAACTATTCCCACAATGGTTGCAGCATTCCAATTGATGCGAAAAGGCAACGATCCTGTACGTCCCAATGACGATTTAGATTATGCTGCTAACTTTCTTTATATGCTCAATGAGAAAGAACCCGATCCTTTGGCGGCAAGGATTTTTGATGTCTGCTTGATATTACACGCAGAACATACAATGAATGCTTCTACCTTTAGTGCCAGGGTAACAGCTTCTACTCTGACCGATCCATATGCTGTAGTGGCGAGTGCAGTTGGTACCTTAGGAGGGCCACTGCATGGAGGAGCTAACGAAGAAGTAATCTTGATGTTGGAAGAAATTGGCTCTGTCGAGAATGTGCGTCCCTATCTAGAAGATCGCTTACAACGTAAAGCCAAGATTATGGGCTTCGGACATCGTGTCTATAAAGTCAAAGATCCGCGAGCGACAATTTTGCAAAACTTAGCAGAAAAACTGTTTGCAAAATTTGGACATGACAAATACTATGACATCGCTATTGAGTTGGAACGGGTTGTAGAGGAAAAACTCGGTCAAAAAGGCATTTATCCTAACGTTGACTTTTATTCCGGTTTAGTGTATAGAAAGCTGGGCATTCCCACAGACTTATTTACACCAATATTTGCGATCGCCCGTGTCGCAGGTTGGCTGGCACACTGGAAAGAACAGCTAGAAGAAAACCGGATTTTCCGTCCTACTCAGGTTTACAACGGTCGGCACGGTATTGCTTACGCTCCCATCGACCAACGTTAGGGTTATGGGCTAGAGGCGCTTAGGCTAGAAAGAGGGGGAGAGCAAGAGATGAGGGAGATAGGGAAGATGGGGAAGAATTTACTCTTATCACTTCCTCACCTCCCCAAACTTCCTCAAATCCTTTTCCCCTTCCGTGTCTCCTTTACCCGTTACCCAATCCCCGATCCCTAGTCCCCAATCCCTCTGTTAGCAAATCTCAATTCATACCATAAGTAGAAATTCTCATCAAACTCATAGGGGCATAAGCCATCCAACGATATACTAAGCATGGGGAATTGCAAAAAATCTTAAATTTTGCCTGGTATGGGCAGAAATAATTGATGGGTAAATTTACAGTTATTAACAAGTTGTAGATAGTTGTAAACAACCATGAAAAGCAAAAGATGAAGGATGAAATCAACCATGAAGGGTGAGATCAAAGATGAAGGAGCAAGAATGTAGACACTTGTGAGGGCAGCTTGTTACTAGCAAGAACTCAATAAACAGTAATACATTCATACTTCACAATTCATACTTCATAACTTCAAACTTCTGTCTTGAGTTGACTTCAAGAGCAACAAACATGAATTCAGGAATTGATCTGCAAGGAACTTTTATTGAGTCCCTCATGGATTTGGGACTGCCAGGTGACTTAGCCAAAGCGATTTGGATGCCACTGCCAATGATCCTAATGATTATTGGTGCGACGGTGGGAGTACTAACTTGTGTATGGCTAGAACGGAAGATTTCGGCAGCAGCACAGCAGCGGATTGGTCCTGAATACATTGGCCCTTTGGGTTTGCTGGCTCCTGTGGCAGACGGTCTAAAGCTGGTTTTTAAAGAAGATATCGTGCCAGCCAAATCTGACCCCTTATTGTTTACCCTTGGCCCCATCATTGTTGTATTACCAGTGTTTCTGTCTTATTTAATCGTGCCATTTGGACAGAATTTGGTAATTACGAATGTTGGCATGGGCGTATTTTTGTGGATTGCATTGTCTAGCATTCAGCCAATTGGCTTGTTAATGGCAGGCTACGCATCCAATAACAAATACTCCTTATTGGGTGGCTTGCGGGCAGCAGCACAATCCATTAGCTATGAAATTCCTTTGGCGCTAGCGGTACTAGCGATCGCTATGATGTCCAATAGTCTTAGCACCGTTGATATTGTCGATCAGCAATCAGGCTACGGCATCTTGGGGTGGAACATTTGGCGACAACCAGTAGGGTTTCTCATTTTTTGGATCTCTGCCCTTGCCGAATGTGAACGACTACCCTTTGACTTACCAGAAGCAGAAGAGGAACTGGTGGCAGGTTACCAGACTGAATATTCTGGCATGAAATTCGCTCTGTTCTACCTAAGTTCCTACGTCAACTTAGTACTTTCAGCATTACTGGTATCAGTTTTATACTTAGGCGGTTGGGATTTTCCAATTCCCATTGACGTTTTAGCTAACTGGTTTGGAGTCAGTGAAGCCAATCCAGTTCTGCAAATTATCACCGCCTCATTGGGCATCACCATGACCGTACTGAAAGCCTATCTGCTAGTATTTGTAGCAATTTTATTGCGCTGGACGGTTCCCCGCGTTCGGATCGACCAATTGCTAGATTTAGGATGGAAGTTCTTATTACCAGTTGGGTTGGTGAATTTACTATTAACCGCAGCCTTGAAATTGGCTTTTCCCGTCGCCTTTGGTGGTTAATAGTTAATAGCTAATTGCTAATAGTGTTTTTGCTGTTTTAGCAATTAGCTATCAGCAATTTTTAGTTAAAGAGAGAGACACGATGCTAAAGTTCTTCAAACAAGTTGGTGATTATGCTAAGGAAGCGGTGCAAGCCAGCCGCTATATAGGTCAGGGACTTTCTGTGACTTTTGATCATATGCGGCGGCGTCCGGTAACTGTACAATACCCTTACGAGAAACTAATTCCTGGCGAAAGATTTCGCGGTAGGATTCACTTTGAGTATGATAAGTGCATCGCCTGCGAAGTCTGTGTCAGGGTTTGTCCGATCAACCTGCCTGTAGTAGATTGGGAATTTGATAAAACCAGTAAAAAGAAAAAGCTCAAACACTACAGTATCGACTTTGGCGTTTGTATCTTCTGCGGCAACTGTGTGGAATATTGCCCAACTAACTGTTTGTCAATGACAGAAGAATATGAGCTTTCCACCTATGATCGCCACGAATTGAACTACGATAACGTGGCGTTGGGTCGTTTACCTTACAAAGTTACAAATGACCCAATGGTGACACCTTTGCGCGAATTGGTATACCTGCCTAAAGGTATTATGGATCCCCACGATTTACCAGCTGATGCGCCTCGTCCAGGTGCTCGTCCAGAAGATCTGGTGGAGAAAAGCTAATAGTTAATAGCTAATAGAACACTGGCAATGACACAATTAGCTATTAGCAATCTAGCAATTAACAGATAGCAAAGGAAAAAAACAGTGAATTTAGCCGAAGGAGTACAGGTTGTTTCGTTTGGTGTATTGGCTGTAATGATGATCGGATCGGCACTAGGTGTGGTGCTGTTCTCTAATGTCGTTCATTCTGCCTTTTTGCTGGCTGGTGTTTTTGCCAGCATTTCTGGGATGTATCTCCTATTGAATGCTGATTTTGTAGCAGCCGCACAACTGTTAATTTATGTTGGCGCGGTGAACGTGCTGATATTGTTTGCCATTATGTTGGTAAATAAACGGCAGGATTTTTCTCCCTTTCCCACTGCTTGGGTGCGTAAAGCCCTCACAGCTGTGGTGAGTTTAGGATTATTTGCGCTGCTGAGTACAATGGTGTTGGCAACGCCTTGGTCTCGTTCTACTGCTATTCCTGTAGGAGATCCGATTGTTGTGATTGGGCAGCATTTCTTCAGTGACTTTTTGCTGCCTTTTGAAGTTGCTTCCGTTCTGTTATTAATGGCAATGGTGGGTGCAATTATTCTGGCACGTCGCGAATATCTACCAGAAGCGGCTCCATCCGAACTGCCGCAAACTGTTTTGACATTACCAGAACGCCCCAGAGAACTAATATCGGCAGGAAGCGACAACGAATAATAGTTAATGGTCAATGGTTAATGGCAATGAACAATTAATGATTAACTATTAGCAACAAGCATCTTTCAGGGAAAAATTCAGTAGGGATACAGTTATTATGCAGCTTGAGTACTTTTTATTACTAGCAGCCGCTTTGTTCTGCATTGGCATCTATGGCTTGATTACCAGCCGCAATGCTGTGCGAGTATTAATGTCAATTGAGTTGCTGCTTAATGCTGTGAATTTGAACTTAATGGCTTTTTCCAACTTCCTGGATTCAACAGCGATCAAAGGTCAGGTTTTCACTGTATTTGTGATCACCGTAGCGGCAGCTGAAGCGGCGGTGGGTTTGGCGATCGTGCTAGCAATCTATCGTAACCGCGATACTGTCGATATGGAGCAGTTTAATCTCCTCAAATGGTAACACTGTGGATCTCAAGCAGGTAATTATTGCTTACAAAGCAAGAGACGCTCAAAGCAAACGCTGGGCAGAAACTTGTGCGAAACAACTAGAGAATCGCCAATGCCAGGTTCTAATGGGGCCAAGCGGGCCAAAAGATAACCCTTATCCAGTGTTTTTGGCTTCGGCAGGGCAACCAATAGATCTGGCTTTGGTGCTTGGTGGTGATGGCACTGTTTTAACTGGTGCAAGACATTTAGCCCCAGCTGGCATCCCCATTCTAGGAGTGAATGTAGGAGGACACCTGGGGTTTTTAACTGAATCAGTGGATGAGTTTCAAGATACAGAAAAAGTTTGGGATAGACTTTTGGAGGATCGCTACGCTATCCAAAGGCGGATGATGGTGCAAGCTGGGGTGTATGAAGGGCATGGTAGTAATTTAGAACCCGTGAGCGAACGCTATCTCGCTTTGAATGAAATGTGTGTTAAACCCGCTTCTGCCGATCGCATGATTACCTCAATTCTAGAAATGGAAATTGATGGCGAGGTAGTCGATCAATACGTAGGAGACGGGTTAATAGTCGCGACTCCCACTGGTTCTACTGGCTACACGGTTTCTGCTAATGGCCCAATTATACATGATGGTATGGAAGCCATTACCATTACTCCCATTTGTCCGATGAGTCTTTCTAACCGCCCCGTCGTTTTACCCCCTGGCTCAGTTGTAAGTATTTGGCCTTTGGGAGATTACGATTTGAGTACAAAATTGTGGATGGATGGGGTATTAGCTACTTCAATTTGGCCTGGACATCGCGTTGATGTGCGCATGGCAGAATGTCGGGCTAAGTTTATTATTTTGCGGGAAAATAATTCGTATTATCAGACACTGCGGGAGAAGTTATTGTGGGCAGGGACAAGGGTTCGCTACAGTAGTACTAATCATGCGAATTGATGAATATGAGCAATTTCTTGCTCTGATGCCCAACCGTAGCTTTTAATACCAAATCTAAATCTAAAACCCTCTTCTACTCTACAGACTGTAAGCCTACACAGCAGTGTTTTTTTAGCGTGCGTTAGGACGATAGTCCGTAACGCACCATCAACTCTCCCAAAAATGGTGGTTTATGCTTCGCTAACCTAATCTACATTTATTGAATAATTTAATCTTTATTTACCTTAATTTCTACTAGTTTAGTACACTCCACCTATGGCTTCCTGCCCTAAACCAGTTAAGATATAAATTTTTTATTCTGGCTTTTGACGCCATTGTCCATCTTCACCTTTTTCGTAATCTCTTTTTACTGCACTCCAGGCAACACGGAAAGCACTTTCTTCAGAATTGTATTCTTTTTCAGCACTATTAAAAGCAGCTAGAAAAATTTCTTGAGCGTGCTTGGGTAGATGTTCTTTGATAGAATCTGGTAAATCACTGATATTTTGATAGGGCATAGTTCTAGCAATTTTAAATGTTAAAAAAACTCAATTATCACTTATAAGCTAATCATCCTAAAAATTCACTTCTACTACGTTATCTATAACTATTCACCTAATAAATATTCCAATTCAGCTTTTAACGCTATAACATCTGCAACTCTTGCCACTAGTAAATTTTCTTTACCAGCATCATTTAAACGTACTTTCCAATAACGAATACTATCTGAGTTATTCATCCAAAAATCTATGACTGTACCCACAACTTCATCTTTGTCCCAACCCCATTTTTGCGGTACTGGTTCCACAGATTCTATCAATGCATCTAAAGTACACATATGTGTTGCTATGTATTCTACTCCTTTATATTGTGGTTTTTGTAATGTTTTTTGTTGGTGATTAAAAAAGTTTAAAACTGGAGAGACTCCTACAATATCAAAAGTATATTTCATGTTCACATCCTTATTATTAATCTGTAATTTTTAATTTATTAATGATAGAATTTCACATTAAAATTACATCCATAAAAAGTATTATTGCAGTCTATATCATCAGTAGTAATTTTAGGGAAGTCTTAGCACTGAAGTAGTATGAGTGCTAATATTTGTGCCATCAAAATTTAGCAGTAATGAGCATTGAGTGCTAATGTTTATACAGGTATTTATCTTAAAAATATGAAATTTTTTTTGTTTTTGAAAAGGGGTAGAGATGATTTTTAATATTTTGTTAAAATCATCATTTACAGCTTTTCAAGGTGAAATAGCGGCTTTATCTGCTGCCTGTTTGTGGGCGATCGCATCTGTAGTGTATGGGCGTTTAGGAGAGCGCATCCCACCATTACAACTGAATTTGATTAAAGGTATAGTTGCGATCGCTCTGCTTCTGGTGACGATCGCAATCAGGGGCGAATTATTACCCAATATTGCTCCTGTGTCTCTTTCTCTACTGTTATTTAGCGGCATTATCGGCATTGGCTTAGGAGATACAGCTTTCTTTGCCACTATCAATACAATAGGCGCGCGTCGTGCCTTGCTGATGGGAACTCTTGCGCCACCCATAGCAGCGATCGCGAGCGAAATTTTCCTTCAAGAACGGCTAAATCTCAGTGCTTGGTACGGTATTTTACTCACAATTGCAGGAGTTGCTTGGGTAGTGACAGAACGTACTCCCGATCTGGGCGATCGCATGACAACACATCTAGGGCGCGGAATTGGCTTAGGTGTGTTAACAGCAATAACAAATGCCACAGGAACTGTTTTCTCTCGTGCAGCATTCGCTGATACCAACATTAGTCCTTTATGGGCTGCTTTATTGCGATTGAGTGCAGGAGTATTGATTTTGCTGATTTGGATATCTTTTTTGGGGCGTCAGAATAGGAGATTGCTCTACCCTGAGTGGAAATCATCACAAGTCATATTTGGAATTTTTTTTGCAGCTTTTTGCGGAACTTATTTAGGAATTTGGTTACAGCAAACAGCTTTGAAATTCACTGCTGCGGGAGTTGCTTCAACTCTGCTGCAAACTAGCCCAGTATTTATTATCCCGATCGCTATGTGGTTGGGTGAGAAAATTACCTGGAGAGCGATCGCAGGTGTCGCAATGGCGATCGCTGGAACAGGATTGCTATTTTATTTTAAGTAAAAGGGATTGGGGACTGGGGATTGGGGATTGGGAATTGGATTTTAACCCTCGTTACCAGGTTCAATCTGGTAACGAGAACTATGTCTTCATCTGTTGTTTTAACCCAGAAAGTCATAAGCGGGCAATCCGGTAATCTCAGTTGGCAGAGCAAACAAATCACCAGAGTAAAAACTTTTTTGGATCTCCTCTTCGCTGAGTCCGACTGAAGCAGTGGTGATGTAAAGTGTCTGCAAGTCTTCACCACCAAAAGTACAACAACTAGGACGCTGTACAGGTAGGGGTATCCGCCCCATCTCTTCACCTTCGGGGTTAAAGCGAATTACGCACCACCCATCCCACATTGCCGCCCAGATATGCCCCTCACTATCAACCGTTAGCCCATCAGGATAAAAAGATTCATTCGTTAAATCCACAAAAATGCGGCGATCGCGAATATTACCTGTTTCAGCATCAAAATTGTAAGCATAAATTTTTTGTTGGTCAGAATCAGCCAAGTAAAATGTATTTTGATCGGGACTCCAGCCTAATCCATTAGAGATTGTCAGCCCTGTTTCCATCACATGCAATGAACCATCAGGATCGTAACGATAAAGGCTACCTTGAGTTTTACCAGGACACATGGAACCAAACCAAAATCTGCCTTGAGGATCACATTTACCATCATTTAAGCGATTATCAGGCATATCTGCTTCTACTTGGATAATAGGCGTTACCTCACCTGATTGGGTGTTGAGAAATGCCAAACCATGCCGCAGTGCAATAATTAACCGATTCGCACCCGCGAGAGCAACTGAGCCAACTACATCTCCAACATCAAAAAATACATTCTGTGCAGTCACAGAATTAAACTGGTTAACTCGATGGTTGTAAATATCAACCCAATAAAGCAACTTGTTGGTTGAATCCCAAACAGGACATTCTCCCAAACGAGCACGCGCTGTCAAAATATTGTTGAGTTTATACTGAGGTGAATTGATCACAGACATAAGCTAAACCAAAAAACTGACAAAGCGATCGCCTTATTTAGCTTAATTCCATACAAAGTGTAAATTCAATACAAACCCTGGCAATACATCTTCGTCCTGATAGGGTTAATGGTTGCTCCAAGACTTCTGTTTCTCGTCCAATACGATATATTAACGCCTGAAACTTTTGTAGGAAAGCATCAGTTAGGTGGAGCAATATGTATATATATTAACGAAATTGGGTATCAGCCTCAGGAAGAGTGCTGATACTCATCAGCAGCTACAGTTAACAAGTAACCATTAGCTATTTACTTGTAAAATCTCTTCATCTACAGAAAAATCAATTTCTGTCTTGTCTCTTCCTGATGCCAGATAATCATTCTGGAACGAGTCTTCTAATCCAGAAATCAAATCGTACTCAGGCTGCCAATTCAATTGTGTCATTGCTTTATTTACTGAAGCAAAGAAATGCTGCATCCTTAGGGGAAAAGCTTTGCGCTTACCGAAATCAAATTTTTTCGGATCATAATGCACGATTTTAATTTCATCCGGAGATTTGTCAGCAGCAACAGCACAAGCACGTGCTAAACCATCAAACGTAACAAAGCGATCGCCAGAGACATTGTAAACCTGCTGAATCGATTGAGAACTATCTAAAACTTTTGTCATTGCCCCTGCCAAATCTTTGACGTGTCCTAACTGGGTAATATGCAGTCCATTGCCAGGAATAGGAACGGGGCGATCGCGCACAATCCGATCAAAAAACCAAGCTTCTAAATCATTGTAGTTCTGGGGGCCATAGATATAAGTCGGGCGAATAGAAGTAAAAGGAATTTCCACTTCCTTTAGATAAGCTTCTGTTTCATGTTTACCCCGATGACGGCTTTTAGGATCAACTGGATCGCCTTCAACATGAGGTAACTGGTCTGATTTGAGGTATACTCCAGCAGAACTCATATATATAAAATGCTGCACACGGTCTTGAAAAATTTCTACCAGTGGTTGAGTATCACTGAGTTCCCGCCCGTTGTTATCAAAAATAGCATCAAAATTTTCTCTAGCAAGTTTTTCTTTGAGATGAGTAGCGTCTGTGCGATCGCCTGTAATTTGTTCTACACCCTCAACTGGTGCAGGACGATTGCCGCGATTGAACAACACCACCTCATGTCCTTTTTGTACTAGCAGTTGAGTCAAATAGACACCTATGAAACGAGTGCCACCCATAATCAGAATTCGCATAAATCCCCAATTCCTATCTCGTTCATCAGGGACAGGGGACAGGGGACAGGGGACAGGTGACAGGGAGCAGGAGACTAGGAATTAAAAATCCTAATACCCAATCACCAATACCCAATCCCCGATACCTAATCCCTAATCTGAGATTATCAGGTTGCGACATTTGTGGAACTTATTTTGGAGGAGTTACGTCTTTTAACTGATATGGGGCATTTCCCATTTTTTGATTACAAAGGGAAACTTTTCAGTTAATCTCATTATTTATCTAATTTTTTAAACCACTTATCAAAAGTTAGCTGTGCCCTTGAAATATGCTTTAGTGCATGAGTGGCTGACACCTAAAGCCACTGGCGGTTCAGAACAAGTTGTACGGGAAATCCTCAATCACGTAGATGCGGACTTATATGCCCTCATCGATTTTGAATCCAGCAACCCAGAAAGTTATCTATACAAGCGTCAAATTGGTACGACGTTTCTCCAGCATTGTCCCTTCGCCCGCAAAGGAGTACAAAATTATTTACCTCTTTTACCCTTTGCCATTGAACAACTCGATTTGCGGGAATATGACGTCATTCTCTCTTCCTCTCACGCCGTCGCTAAAGGTATTCTGACTACTCCCAATCAGTTACATATTTGTTACTGCCACAGTCCCATGCGCTATGCTTGGGACTTGACTTTTGATTATCTGCGCCACAGCAAACTAGGCAGTGGTATACCTGGTTGGATTACGCGGTATTTATTGCACCATTTGCGTTTGTGGGATGTAATTAGCGCCAATCGTGTTGATTACTTTATTGCTAACTCTCAGCACACGGCTCGTAGGATTTGGCGCTGTTACCGCCGAGAAGCAACTGTTATTTATCCGCCTGTTGATATCGAGAGTTTTCCTTTTATTCCTGAAAAAGAGGATTTTTATCTGACTGTTTCCCGGTTAGTAAGTTACAAACAAGTATCTTTAATAATTCGGGCTTTTAACCAAATGCAAAAAAAACTAGTAGTAATTGGCACAGGAGCAGAAATGACAAAAATCCGTGAGATAGCAAACTCTAATATACAAATACTGGGATGGCAACCCGATGCGGTTGTTAAAAAATATATGGCTCATGCCAAAGGATTTGTGTATGCGGCTTGTGAAGATTTTGGTATTGCCTTAGTAGAAGCCCAAGCTTGTGGCACACCTGTAATTGCTTATGGTATCGGCGGTGCCAAAGAAACAGTGCGAGACATTCGTGATTGGAAAGAAACAGGAACAGGTGTTTTGTTTGAGAAACAGACAGAAGCAGCTTTGGTAGAAGCCACAGAAATCTTTGAAGCTTATCAAGGTAAATTCAATCCAGAGTATGCGCGATCGCACGCTAATCAGTTTTCTCGCCAAATTTTTTCCCAGCGTTATCTAGAATTTTTACACAAATGTATTGAACAGAAAACCTTGAGTAGCATACAAAGTTAATTTTTAGTGCAGGGTTTTGCAAAAAAGCTCCCAGAAACACCTGCTTTTGGCTTTAAGATTGGGACTATGTGTGGTGTGGATTATTAAGGATTATGATGACTGCCCAGAGCTCACTCCTCTCCGGCAAGCGATCGCGTAGCACATCTGGCACGGGGCGCTCTTTTTCAAACAGTGTTACCCCGTCCGAAGTACTGACGCAACCCAACGAAACGAGGTTGACGTCAATTGGGCGATCGCGTACGTTCTTAAAACGCGGTCAACCCAGAAAGACGCGTAAAGTTAAGCTCAAAGGTTTTTCCCTTCAGGCTTTAAACGGAGAGTTTGGTAAACGCCTGTTCGATATAATTTTTTCGCTCTCTGTGCTGATTTTGTTTTCCCCCGTCTACTTAATATTGGCCTCGTTGATTGCTCTCAGTTCAAACGGCCCTATTTTTTATGTCCAAGAACGGGTTGGTAAAAACTACAAGTCATTTAACTGTATCAAGTTCCGCACAATGGTGAGCAATGCCGACGAAATCCTCATGCAAATGATGGATACATCACCTGAGTTGCGCAAAGAATTTGAAAGCAGTTTTAAACTCAAGCACGATCCTCGGATTACAAAAATTGGAAAATTTTTGCGAATTACTAGCCTAGACGAATTTCCCCAGTTCTGGAATGTCTTAAAAGGGGACATGAGTGTTGTTGGACCTAGACCTCTAGTATCGGAAGAATTACCAAAGTACGGTTGTCATATCGATGAGATTTTAACAATCCGGCCTGGCATCACTGGATTATGGCAAGTTTCTGGTCGCAATGACATTCCCTATCCCCGACGGGTTCAAATAGACCTGCATTATGTCAAATTCAGGAATTTGTGGCTCGATTTATGGATTATTTTGAAAACTGTCCGTGTAGTCGTTCTGCCCAAAGATAACGGAGCTTACTGAAAGATTAGCACTACAATGATTTTCTGGGGCAGTCAATAACCCCAGAAGTCAACTCTTCACACATTGATTAATCTCTCACTGCGAAATTTTAGATAGTCAAAATTTCAGAATTTATCTATCTGATAGACTTTAAGCTTTTTCCCATTTCTGGTGTTTTATTTGCTACCAAAACTACTTAAATTTAATTTATTCTTAATGAAATCTTTCAATATATAAATTATTAGTAAAGAGTAAAACTACTATCTGCTGGATATCAACAATTTTTTGCCGATTTGCTAGGTAATAACCTTAAAGTTATTTTAAAATCAGCGTATTTACTGAGTTAAAGTGGCTAAGAAACAAGCGAAATTCGTAGGTTTCCCATTGGGCAACAAAGTAATTACTTGCTAGTTTGTACGAAGTCGCTTGTATAAATATCATCAAAAGGATAAGGGCAATTGAGCATGACGCAACCGAAGCGAGCTTTAATTACTGGTATTACCGGTCAAGATGGCTCCTATTTGAGCGAGTTTTTACTTGAACAAGGTTACGAAGTTCATGGTATTATTCGCCGGACTTCAACATTCAACACAGACCGTATCGATCACATTTACGAAGATCCTCACAAAGAGGGAGTGCGACTGTTTCTTCACTATGGTGACTTGACTGACGGCACTACACTACGTCGCATCTTAGAAGAAGTGCAGCCAACCGAAATTTATAACTTGGGTGCGCAATCCCACGTTAGGGTAAGTTTTGATTCACCCGAATACACAGCAGACGCAGTTGGAATGGGAACGCTGCGTTTGTTGGAAGCGATCCGTGATTATCAGCATCGTACCGGGATTCAAGTGCGGTTCTACCAAGCTGGTTCTTCAGAAATGTTTGGTTTGGTACAAGAGGTACCTCAAAAAGAAACAACACCCTTTTATCCTCGTAGTCCTTATGCTTGCGCTAAAGTTTACGCTCACTGGCAAACGGTAAACTATCGGGAATCTTACGGCTTGTTCGCTTGCAATGGCATACTTTTTAACCATGAATCTCCACGTCGGGGTGAAACATTTGTGACGCGTAAGATCACAATGGCAGTCGCTCGGATTTTTGGTGGTAGACAGAAAAAGCTTTATATGGGCAATTTAGATGCCAAACGTGATTGGGGTTACGCCAAGGATTACGTTAGGGCAATGTGGATGATGCTACAACAAGATGAGCCTGAAGACTACGTGATTGCCACTGGTGAAACTCACTCAGTCCGAGAATTTCTAGAACTTGCATTTAGTTATGTAAATCTTGATTGGCAAGAGTTTGTGGAGTTCGATCCACGCTATCTCCGCCCAGCAGAAGTAGAGTTGTTAATTGGTGATTCTGCAAAAGCACGGCAAAAATTGGGTTGGAAACCTTCGGTAACATTTGAAGAACTAGTCGCCTTAATGGTAGAAGCAGACTTACAAGCCTTGGGGTTGACTTCTCCCAATGGCAATGTAGTCAAAGCAATTAAAGACAATGCGATGATTCGGCAAGAGTTGGGCGTGCTGCACTTGTAAAAAACACGAGCAAAATATCAAATAATGAAGGCCTTAGAACTTAATAATAAAAGGATTCTAGTCACCGGAGGCTCTGGTTTTCTTGGACGTCAGGTGATAGATTGTCTCGTGAAAGCAGGAGCAAATCGGGAGAAAATCACGGTGCCGCGATCGCGCGATTGCGATTTGCGTTTGATGGAAAACTGCCAACGTGCAGTTGATCAGCAAGATATTGTCATTCACCTTGCAGCCCACGTTGGTGGTATCGGTCTCAACCGCGAAAAACCCGCCGAATTGTTCTACGATAACTTGATGATGGGAACTCAGCTGATTCATGCTGCCTATCAAGCGGTCGTAGAAAAATTTATCTGTATAGGCACTATTTGTGCTTATCCCAAATTTACTCCGGTACCATTTAACGAAGACAACCTATGGAATGGCTATCCAGAGGAAACTAACGCCCCCTATGGAGTAGCAAAAAAAGCTTTGTTAGTACAGTTGCAAGCTTACCGCCAACAGTACGGCTTTAACGGTATTTATCTTTTACCTGTAAATTTATACGGGCCAGAAGATAATTTTGATCCTAGAAGTTCTCATGTGATTCCGGCCTTAATTCGCAAAGTTCACGACGCCCAGATTAAGGGAGAGAAGAAAATTTCTGTTTGGGGTGATGGTAGCCCTACCCGTGAGTTTCTCTATTCTGAGGATGCGGCACGGGGAATTGTGATGGGTACTCAATTTTATAACGAACCCGAACCAGTTAATTTGGGAACAGGTTATGAAATCTCGATCCGCGATTTGATTAATCTGATTTGTGAATTGATGGAATTTGATGGCGAAATTGTTTGGGAAACTGACAAGCCCAACGGACAACCACGCCGTTGCTTGAATACACAAAGGGCAGAGAAAGCCTTTGGTTTTACTGCTCAAGTGGACTTGAAAAAAGGGTTGAAGAATACGATTGACTGGTGGCGGCAAAATGCTGCTTAAGTTTAATATGTCAAATTAAATTAGGCATAATATAACCACGAAGGCACCAAGATACACATAAATGTTTCTTTGGTGTCTTTGTTTCTTCTTGGTTAATTTTCTATGCATAATTGAATGGAAAAAACACAACTACGGCGATCGCTGTTAAAAAAACGTCAATTAATGTCAGTTACAGAATACAAACAAAAGAGCGATCGCATTTGCACCCACCTGCTCACATCAACCTTATTTACTCAAGCAAAAACAATCCTGGCTTATTTCAGCTTTCGCCAAGAACCTGATTTGAGCTTTTTGTTTGGCAATAATAAAATCTGGGGGTTTCCTCGCTGCGTTGGCGATTACCTATACTGGCACATTTGGACACCAAAGGACTCTTTACAAATTGGAGCTTACGGCATTAGCGAACCCCATCCTCATGCCCCAACAATAGATTCTACTGAAGTAGATTTAATTCTCGTGCCTTGTGTTGCTTGCGACTATCAAGGTTATCGCTTGGGTTACGGTGGGGGATATTACGATCGCTTGTTGGCGGTACCTGAGTGGGCTAATAAAACTACTATTGGCATTGTTTTTGATTTTGCTTATTTACCTCAATTACCGATTGAATCTTGGGATAAACCTTTAGGTGCTGTTTGTACAGAAACTGGATTAAAGTATATCCATTTTGATGCTGTGAAATCTTAACTGAACTGGATTAGATGAGATTAATTCTGTAAGTTAAGCTTTTAGACTGCCTGACAAACTCGCTGTCTAATCGGCAATTGCATTATAAACTCTGTTCCTTTGCCAGGGGTAGAAAAACATTCTAATTGACCACCATGTTTTTCAGTAATAATTTGATAGCTAATCGCCATGCCCATTCCTGTTCCCTTACCTACGGGTTTGGTGGTGAAGAAAGGATCAAAAATACGATTTTTAACCTGCTCTGGCATTCCCGATCCGTTGTCGGCGATCGCAATTTCTACAGACTGTGAGTCAATGACTGAAGTACGGATAGTTATCTGACTTGGAGTTTCCTCTATTTCCTGGTGGGTGCGCTTGGCATTTACCTCATCGAGGGCATCGATTGCATTCACCAGAATATTCATCAACACTTGATTGAGTTGTCCGGGATAGCATTCTACTTGGGGTAAGTTGGCATAATCTCGAATCACTTCTATTGCCGGACGTTCTGATTTTTCTTTGAGACGGTGTGCCAAAATCAACAGCGTGCTTTCAATCCCCTCATGAATGTCAACTGTTTTAAATTCCGCTTCATCCATGCGGGAAAAGTTACGCAACGATAAGACTATCGTCCGAATTCGATTAGTCCCGATTTTCATCGAAGACAGCATTTTCTTTAAATCACCAATCAGAAACTCCAAATCGATTTCGTCGGCTAGCGCTTGAATTTCTGGATCATTGCTGGGGTGGCGTTGCTGGTATAGCTGGATCATCCGCAGCAAATCTTGAGTGTATTCATTCAGGTGAGTAATATTGCCGTGAATAAAGTTCACCGGATTATTGATTTCATGGGCTACACCTGCTACTAGTTGACCCAAACTTGACATTTTTTCGCTTTGAACAACTTGTGCTTGGGTGCGTTGCAACTCACTTAAGGCGGTTTTGAGTTCGCTAGTGCG
The DNA here is from genome assembly GCF_030381805.1 of Chlorogloeopsis sp. ULAP01. NCBI lineage: Bacteria > Bacillati > Cyanobacteriota > Cyanophyceae > Nostocales > Chlorogloeopsidaceae > Chlorogloeopsis > Chlorogloeopsis sp. ULAP01. The sequence goes on along the minus strand of NZ_JAUDRH010000003.1, from coordinate 389,116 downwards.
TTCTTCTACCCGATCTTCTAGTTCTGCTTTACTGTTCTCTAAGGCAGTAAAGGATTCGCGCAATTGCCCTGCCATGTGATTAAAGGAGTGGGCAAGTGTGTTTAATTCTTGGACACTGCTGTTGTCTAGTGTCTGCTCTAAATTGCCGGATGCCATTGCCTGACTTGCTAGATTTATTCGCAAAATCGGCTGTGTAATCCAACGGGAGGTGAAATAGCCCATCAGTGTTGCCACAGCCAATGCCCCTATACAGAGCAAAATGGTAGTGCGGGTATTGGCGTTGATTTGTGCCATAAAAGCGTGTTCCGGCACGCTAACCACCACTAGCCAATCCAGTCCATATTGATCACGCCAAGGGGTAACATAAACAAAATGTGTTTCTCCTTGCCAGTTCAGTTGCAATTTTCTGGGTTTAGTAATGGACTGGAACCCCTTTAAGGATTGCTGGAGTTGTTTAGCAATGCCCTGAACTGTTGGATCAGAACTGTCTGTGGCTTTCAACCGCTCAATATTATTTTTGACCAAAGTAAAGGGTTGTTGAGTGCTAGAGTTGGCTATTAGCATCCCATTCCGCTCCAGAATAAAAACCTGTCCATTGCGGCTGACATCCAAACGTCTTAAAAACTCACTTAGCTTCAACAGATGGATATCTGCGCCAACCATCCCCAGCAATCGATTTTGTGCATCATAGATGGGTCGGCCGGCAGAGGCAACTATGTATGGATGATTGGGATAATTCCAGGTGTAAATCCGCGACCAGATAGCTCTACCTGCTTTGACAGGTTCTGTATACCAGGACATACTGAAGTTGTCCCAATCATAAATAGTAATAACACGGGTACGATTGCCCTGTTCATCAGTAGCGTAGGTGTAGCAATTGTTTGGAGGTTTGGCACCCCAATCATCGATCGTGACAGTTTTACCGTCATAGCGTCCTGCTCCAGCCCCTTCACCTGTTGTCAGTCCAATACCGATGTAAGACAAGTCATACGCCTGCATCTGTTTCCAGAAATACTTGCCGATGGTTTTGCGATCGCGCACATCCAATAATCCCATCTGTATCGCATCAGCATTAATTTGGTTCACCCTATGGGGGATAGACAAATAGGAATTTAGGTGTTGATCTACTATGCTACTCGTTCGATTCATTAACTGATCTGCCAAGTTGTTCACAGCTTTGTGTCCATTTTTAAAGGACAGGTAGCCGACTAAACCCACTGCTCCAAAGATTTGTAAGACAAATGGAACAACAAGAACAAGCTGTAATGGGAAAGCTTTGACTTTGCTGGAGTGAAGCCTCTTCATCAGTCTGTTTTTCTCAAACGTTTTTTCTGAGTAAGTGGTTCGCCTGTTAGTGAATAGGCAAAACTTTATACTCGTAAACTTAGTATTCCCACAGAAGTTATACAATCAACATCAATATGGTTCTGTATGGTTCTGTTGAGCATTTGGATAGTATGAAAAAATTTATGGTCAAGGCAGGTGGCAAGACATATTAGAGAAAAGATATACTCGTTTAATAAAAAATATTCAATAAAACATATCTATTTTATCTATGCAAGAAAGCACTTCGTCTCAATTGATTGCGTGGTTTTTTACTTTAATTTTTATCAGCATTGTATTGATAATATTCTATCCACCTTTCGTTCGTTCAAATGTAGAAAATTTTGAACAAACTTCTACGAAACTTATATTTCAAATTAGATTTGTCTTTTTGAGAGTTTTTAGTTTATTTTTTGCTGCTTTTCCATTTGTAATCGCAATTATAAATATAATTGCTATTTTTATATTTCCGTTTGCAACAACCTTGAGTTGTAATCGTTTTGTTGCACAGACTTATAATTTAGCAACAAATCATAATAAAGGTACTGTGATTTGTGATGTAGTGGAAATAAACTTGATTGATAGAAAGAGTAGAAAAATAATTTCTGGTTTAAAGAATGCGGTGATTGATAAAGTCGAGATTAATAAAAATGGTAAAAATATTGATAATTACCAATTGTTTTTTATTACAAATATTGGGACAACTGCCTTTGAAACATTTTCGTATTCCGGTAAAGATAAATATCACTATAAAAAATTACAGAATATAGCATCTTCTATTAATCAATTTTTAGAAAAGCCTTTGGAAAACTCTTTGAAGTTGAAAAATGAGCAAGAAGGGTTTTTGGTATTTTCTTTTGGTATGGCGTCTTTTTTTACTTTATTCACTTTTCTTATACTAGTAGCTGTTCCATATAATACCTATACTTTCGATAAAGAAGTAAATAGCCTAACTATAACTCGCCAAAGATGGTTTTGGTTTTCTAAACAAATTACTCAACATCCATTAAGTGATATTGTAGGTATATTTTTATTATTTAATCTCATATTAAAATCAGGAAATAAACTGCTACTAAATGAGTGTGATGCAGGTTTTAGCCATGAAGAAAGACAACTTATCGTTAATAGTATTGAGGTATTTATTAACTCTAAGTGATACCTTGTGATGCCTTTCTCTTTTTCTTAAAAATATATAATTTACAGCTATTTTCAGATTAATAGACCACATGATACTGTAAGGGCGGCTTTAGCAGTTATCCTTTCGGCTTAAGCTAGAGATTAAAACAAAACCCGCCCCTACGAAAAATTGTGGTTGAAATAATTAAAATTTGCTGTAAAAACACACAAAATGCAGAGTAAGAGAAAGAGTATATTAGCTATTTAATAAAAATTAAGTCTAGCAGACGGCTGCTAGACTTAAGGCAATTCATGGCATACTCGCAATTAAAATGATAAATTGCGATCTGCAAAAATTGATTGATGGGAGTAATTACAATTAAGGGTGGACATCGTACACAGGGAACTAACTTGCCTACGTACATCCTAGTGTTTACAAGAAACTTGCAGTTGAGAATTCTGCATGATTACACAAGCACTCTCTTAACAAAAATCAGAACAGTGCAAATCTGATGTTACGCTTGATAATCTTTCTTGTTGAATGTTTTAGGGAAGCAAAGTATCACTGCGTTAGACTCAGGCAGGAGGCACAAGCCATAGTCCGTAATTTTGGAGTATTAACGTGTGCCTGTCGTTAATTTTACTTGCTATCAATTATTAGATTACCAGCTTGACACTAAAAATCAATCTAATTCTTAAGAAAATATTACAAAAAACACAAATATGTTCAGGATATGGTGCAAAAGCCAAGTCTCGGCTGTTTTAGAACTCAACCAGATACAAACTTGGCAATCCAAAATTGGTATAAGCTACAGATTTATGATGAGTGAACTGAGCGCAGCTTTTGTAGAGGTTTAGTATGAATTCTTCGAGTGGCAATTCACAGTTCAAAATTCTGGGGGTGTATGGATTTTTGGCAGCGATCGCAGCTGCGACACTCTTCCCCCTACTTTGGCTTGTGAGTACGGCGTTGAAATCTCCAACTGAAAATATTTTTCAGTCGCCGCCGCAGTTATTGCCAGCTCAACCGACTTTTGAGAACTTTGTTATGGTGTGGCAAACCAATCCTTTTGGACAGTACCTGTTCAATAGTACCCTGGTGGCGTTGCTAACTGTAGGCTTAAATTTACTGTTTTGTGCTTTAGCTGCTTATCCCTTGGCAAGGCTATCTTTTGTGGGAAGAGACTGGATTTTTATTGCGATCATCTCTACAATCATGATTCCTTTTCAGATTGTGATGATTCCTTTATACATTTTGACAGTCCAGCTAGGTTTGAGAAATACTTATTTGGGCGTGATTTTTCCTGGTTTAGCTTCTGCCTTTGGTATTTTTCTATTGCGGCAGGCTTTTATGAGTGTTCCCAAAGAGATGGAAGAAGCAGCACGTATGGATGGCTGCTCGGAGTTAGGCTTGTGGTGGTATGTTATGTTGCCAGCAATTCGTCCAGCACTGGTTACCCTGGCAATTTTTGTTTTTATTGGTTCATGGAGTGACTTTCTTTGGCCTTTAATTGTCATTCAAGATGAAAATTTATATACCCTTCCTTTGGGAGTTGCAAAGCTAGCAGGTACATTTTCTCTAGACTGGCGCTTGGTAGCTGCTGGATCTGTAATTTCTATCGCTCCGGTACTGTTATTATTCTTATTTTTACAACGTTATATTGTACCTACAGAAACTGGTAGCGGGGTGAAAGGATAAGTATTTGGTGACAAGATAAAATACGTACTATTACTGTTGAATTTTTAGAAAAATTTTTATGTAATTAAAAATTCAACAGTCTTTATTAAAAAAAACAATAAATGATGAAAATTCTTAATTATATATACTTATAAAATCAAAAATTATTGGTTCGTTGTAACTAGATAATAGTGAAATAAAAAACAATGAACAACTAAGTAGAAGGAAAAATCAATATAGTCTTATAAAGAAGCGAGAAATCTTATAACTCTATCCTATTCTGGGTTATAACCTCTGGCTTCTGCTTAAGTCTTCACGAAAAATCTTTATTTCCATCTACTTTTATATATTTAATTAAGATGACTGTAATATTTATTAAGTATGAAAAATATTATGCCAAGATAGGCAGATATATAACTGTGTTTGTCGCAATTAAAATATATCAAAACTATGCGCTATCCACAGCCAATCCAAAGGAGCAAAATTTATCTTTTGATTCTTGCCATAGTTGCTTTTGGCACTTCATCGTTCACTTTTATACTGCTTTACAGTTCCCAGCTTGCAGCAAATAGTTCAACCTCTACTTCCAGCCACCCAACATCAATTCCTTGGATTGAGAGTAAGTTAGAATGCGAACATACGAATAGAACTTGGCATGATGGGAAATGTTGGGATGACGAACATAGCCAAATGTTTTAAGTAGAAGGCAGTCGCTATGAAAAAACTTGATCACCAAATATGAACAAGGGTTCTTTCCCCTACACCCCTCTTTCAAGTCAGGAGTCAGAAGGGAAGAAAGTTTGAAAATGTGGCTTTGAGTGCACTTTTTCAGTCAAGTTTCAGATTCCATTGCAGATGTTTGTGAGTGTTGCGATCGCATCCAATTAACTGGAGCTTCGAGATAGTCAGGTAAAATAGTTGTGCGATCGCCTATTGCAAATTTAATTTGCTGTGATTGCAAATTTTTAGCACCTTTCAAGATAGCCCCTTGCAGTTTAACATCATCAAGATTTGCGCCAAATAAGTTGGCTCCCATCAGATTTGTACCGCAGAGATTAGCTTCGTGAAAAATTGCCTGTTGGAGATTGGCTCCCATCAAATTTGCTCCCAACAAATCGGCTTCTCTGAGGCTAGCTTTATCCAAGTTCGCAAAAAATATCTCTGTCTGTTGGAGTTTAGCAGCATTTAAGTTTGCTTGTTGCAAATCAGCGCCATTGAGGTTAGCACCTTTGAGGTTAGCACCAATTAGACCAGTTAGCTGTAGTTTAGCTTTACCCAGTTTTGCTCCTTGTAAGTTAGCAAGAAATAACTTTGCTTTGGAGAGATTGGCAACTTTTAGATTTGCTCCTTGCAAATTAGCTTTGTAAAGATTTGCTCCCGAAAGATTAGCTGCACGCAAACTTGCCCCAGATAAATTAGCAGAACGTAAGTTCGCTTCAGCTAAGTTGGCTCGATTTAAGTTCGCCCCACTGAAGTTAGCTGCTTGTAGATTGCATGATCGTAAATTAGCTTCGTAGAGAATTGTCCCGCAGAGTCTGGCATTCTCAAGATTAGACTCAAACAAGTCAGCTCCTCGCAATTGTGCTCTTGTCAAGTCAGCTCCACGTAAATCAAGGCTTTGTAGTTTAGCATTCGTTAGATCTACTTGCCTGATCACCGCATTCCGTAAATCTAGTTTCTGATTTTCTCGATCTTGCTCTACATTACGTCTACCAATCACAGTCATTGCTGCTTGGATATCAGTAGAAGTTCTCGGTATTTTTGCTAGTTCCTCTCTAATACCAGCTTTCTCTCGCACAAATGCAGAGATAATTTCCATAATTGTCCAATATTCTTTTGGAGAATCTTGAGCAACCTGTTCTAAGACATAAATTGCCCCTGTTCGTGTTGCCACATCCTCATGCCCTAACTGAGTAATTGCAGTCATCAGGCGCTCTGCGATTAATTGCTCTTGTGCTAGCTGTAGATTTTTTATATTAATTTCATGATTTTTCTCAGTAGCGATCGCACTATTTTGAATCGCTTCCGCACGCTTTGCTGCATAGTAGGCATTAACCATAACTGCTAATCCGAGAAAAAATATGGCTGTTGTAGTTAATGCTTGATTTTTGTTTGCTATTTTTTGTTCAGTTGACAATTCCTCAACTTGCGAATCAACAAAGATGATCGCAGCCGATGACAGACTCAATAGTATTGTTATTGCTATCAAACAACTTTTCAGTGTGTCTGTCTTTTTGGCAGACATAAAAATAGTATTCCTCATTACAAATAAGGAGTGGAGGGAAGTATAAAGAGCAAGATTATAGCATTTATCCAAAAATGAAACTATATATCAAAAAATACAATTGAGGATTTAACTATGATTAAAAATATCTGCTCAATAGATATTTGTATCCCTTAAATTTGTGCCAGCGAGATTTGCTCTATCAAGGTTTGTGCCATGAAGATTAGCTAGAAACAGGTTTGCCTCTGTAAGGTTGGCACCAGTCAAATTTGCTGCACGTAAATTTGCTGCATTCAAAATCGCCCTAGAGAGATTAGCACCACTTAGATTAGCACCAGATAAATTAGCTGCACTCAGAACTGATTCCTGCAAGTTTGCATCAACAAGATTAGCTTCAGATAGGTTAGCTTGATAGAGATTTACACCTTTTAGATTAGCGTTGTGAAGATTTACTCCCCGTATATCCGTGTAGCTTAAATCAATTTGCTGACTTTTTGGATCTTTTGTGGCATCTCTCCTACCAATAACACTCAAAGCGGCTTGAATATCTGCACGAATTTTTGATGATGGGTTACTCTCTATTTCTACTTTGTCAAGAAAGATGGTATTGTTTCGTACAAAAACAGATAGATTTTTTATAACTTCCCAATAGTACTGTAGATAATCCTGAGAAATTTTTTCTAAGGTATCAATTGCAGCCAAGCTGGTTTCTATGTTCTCATTACCTAAATTTTGTAGTGTGATCGCCAATTTTTTTTTAACTAACTTCGGTGAAGATATTGGTTTACTTAGCCAATTAGTAAGTTTACAAGAGAATAATTTCTCTAACAAAATCTTATCTCCACTAGCTTAATTGTTATCTGTCCTAGCAGTATTGATGGCGATCGCATCCAAAAGTACATATATGATAATTTTTGATACTTGAATTTTCAAAGGATTATTATCGTCTTAATATATAGTACCAATTTCAGATCAGAAAGAGCTATCCCACCAAGGTATCTAGGAGTAGACTGTCTTCATATCTCCAAGTAGATGAGCTTGCAGGATGAAGACGACTTTCTCGTTACTCCTCTATATTAGAACTGATTCACTTCGGAGGTTAGCTTGTGTTTGAGCAACAGTTTCTACGTCTGGATGGCTTCACCAAAGCAGAACGGATTAAGACGACAGCTCATGTAAGTGAGGCAATTAACCAAGTAGGAGCTTGGATTACTGACTTTCACCTGTACTCAAACATCTTAATCTGCATCAATTTTCAAGTGCCGAGTGCCAACTTGGATAGACTCGCTGCCTCTCTACAACAGACAGATTTGCATTTGAGTCAACAGAGCCTAGAGCAACTCATACCTACTAATAACTCGACGCTGAAACATAAAGAATTAGTAGGGACATTACAAATCACATTTGTACACAACGAACCCGACTTGCTCCGAGAGGTGCCTGCGGTTCCAGGATAAGAGCCAGAGTGAAGCATCTAAAATATTGACGAGACATTGAACTTAACATTCAGAAGTTAGAATATTATTGATTCTGGTTTCTACCTTAACAGCATTATAGATAACTAAATCAATGGTAGTAGCTCGGACAGAAGTATTTGCCAAATATTAATATGCAGCAAAATTTACAGCCTATTATTCAAGATTTAGTGCTGATTGGTGGTGGTCATACTCATGCAATAGTGCTGCGAATGTTTGGTATGAAACCTTTACCGGGAGTGCGAATAACTTTAATTACTGAAAGCTATGATACACCCTACTCTGGGATGTTACCAGGACACATTGCTGGATTCTATAACCATGATGAATGCCACATTGACTTGCAACCTTTAGCAAGATTTGCTCAAGCACAGTTGTATATAGATCGAGTCATAGGTTTAGATTTAGAAAATAACAAAGTAATTTGCGCTCATCGTCCGGCAGTAACTTTTGATTTACTGTCAATTGATATTGGTAGCACTCCAGCGACGATATCCGTACCAGGAGCAGCAGAATATACAGTTCCGGCAAAACCAGTATCGAAATTATTGAAACACTGGTATCAAATTGTCGAAAATGTTGCACAAAAACCGCAGGAATCGCTAACTATCGGAATCGTGGGTGGAGGTGCTGGTGGTGTGGAATTAGCACTATCGATGCAGGCTCATTTAGAGATAGAAAAAAGGACGCGGGGATTGACTGATGAAACTTTGATTCCCAATCTCAAGATCCATTTGTTTCAGCGAAATGCTGAATTAATGCCCAATTATCATCACTCAGTACAGCATTTGGTGAACCAACTTTTGACTAATCGTGGTATTCGGGTGCATTTAGGGGAAAGTGTATGTCAAGTCGAACCGAATAAAGTTATATGTGAATCTGGCTTGACTGTGGAATGCAGTCACATTTTCTGGGTGACAGCGGCATCTGCGCCCTCATGGTTAAAAGCTGCGGGATTAGCGACTGATGAGCAAGGCTTTATTTTAGTCAACGATAGATTACAATCTTTGTCTCACCCGCAGGTATTTGCTGCTGGAGATATCGCCACAATGGTAAATTATCCTCGTCCGAAAGCCGGAGTATTTGCTGTTCGGCAAGGTAAACCTTTGTTTAAGAACTTAAGGCGAATTTTGTTAGGAAAACCCCTCAAACCCTACAAACCACAGAAACAATATTTAAGTTTAATTGGTACAGGCAATGGAGAAGCGATCGCCACACGCGGTTCTTTTACCTTGCCACCTCATAAACTCTTGTGGCACTGGAAAGATTGGATTGATCGCCGCTTTATGGAAAGATTTAGTAAGGGACTAGGGACTAGGGACTGGGGACTAGGAGAAGGATTCTTCCTACAGTTCCCCTCTCTAACTCCCCCACAGCCCCACTCTCCCTTTCCTCTTCTGTACCCAATACCTAATCCCCAATCCCCAATCCCCAATGGGATGCGCTGTGCTGGCTGTGGTTCTAAAGTCGGTAGTACAGTTCTAGAGAAAGTTCTCTACCAAATTAAGCTAGAACAACCGATTGGGGAAGAAAGACAGGATATTATCATTGGTTTGGATGCACCAGATGATGCGGCGGTGGTGCAAGTGCCAGCCGATCAATTAATGGTACAGACGATAGATTATTTTCGCACTTTGATTAATGATCCTTATGTTTTTGGGCAAATTAGTGCTAATCATTGCTTGAGCGATATTTTTGCAATGGGGGCAACTCCTCAAAGTGCATTAGCGATCGCCACCATTCCCTACGCTGCACCTGCCAAAGTCGAAGAAACACTTTACCAAATATTATCCGGTGCAGTAAAAGTGCTAAATCAAGCACAAGCACCTCTGATTGGTGGACATACTACTGAAGGTACAGAACTGGCATTTGGCTTAACCTGTAATGGTTTGGCTTACCCTGACAAACTTTTGCGTAAAGGCGGAATGCAGGCAGGGCAAGTGTTAATTTTAACTAAAGCGCTGGGGACGGGGACGTTATTTGCTGCTGATATGCACCGTCAAGCCAAAGGGTGTTGGATTGATGCTGCCGTGGAATCAATGTTGTTGTCAAATCAAGTAGTAGCTACGTGTTTAATGAAATATGGAGCCACTGCTTGTACTGATATTACAGGTTTTGGCTTGCTCGGACACTTAATGGAAATGGTGCAAGCTTCTGGTGTGGCTGTAGAGTTGCAATTGGAAACCATTCCAGTTTTACCAGGCGCACGAGAAACTTTACAAAAAGGAATTTTTAGCTCAATTCATCCCGAAAATTTACGCGCCTCACGTGACATTGCCAACTTTGAGCAATGGGAAGATCACCCTAATTATCCTTTACTATTCGATCCGCAAACCTCTGGTGGTTTATTAGCATCCATTCCTGAGGAGCAAGCTGATAGCTGTGTGGCTGAACTGAAAGCCTTGGGGTATGAGTCAAGTTGTGCGATCGCCCGAATCACAAAACATATTACAGGTACACAGCCCATTACTCTCATTCACTATTCCTCTCTAATACAAAATCTATGAGCTATAAACCCGCTTTGTAGGGTACGCTGTGTTAATAAACACCTAAAATATATGTATTAAATTTTGCTCTAATTTTAAGCTAGCCATTATTATGTTTAATATTATACAATACAAGCAAGTAATTCTTACAAGTTTTGCTAGATATTTGTCAATATAAAGCGAAAATTTTCAATATAAAAGCAATATTGCATACTTAAGTATTATAAATATTATTGCTTAAGTAGTGTATAGGTGTAATTGTATATAAATATTGTGTTAGTACAATCACTTATAATCGCTGCATTTGAAAATTGCTGTAATTACTTAGATGAATACATAAATTATTATGAGAAACAAAATAATTGCTTTTGCCATTGGATTAACCATGTTGCTGACAGCTAACCGTGCAATGGCTTTGGATGGAGGATTAATTCTTTATGATGGCGCATCAGGCGTGACGCCCGATCAATACAATGCACCATTAAGTTGGCTAATTTTTGGTTCTCCGAATGGGGGTACCCAAAGTATCAACAGTGGTGTAACAAATTTGAATACCAGTGCGAGTAACAATAATGCTATATATGGTGGTTATAGCAACTATAATGTTGCAGTTTCTCCAAGTGCTACGTCTCCGTTTTTTAATATCACTCCTACTACCTTCGTTAACTCATCATTTCCCTCGCTAGATCGAAATGCTGGTTATAAGCTGAGTTTTACTGTGAGGATTAATTCCCAAGTAGATACTCAAGATCCAAGTCATCCTCGCGCCGGCTTCAGCGTCATAGTTCTCAGTAGTGATAAGCAAGGAATAGAAATAGGTTTTAGAACTAGTGATATTTTCTCTCAGGCTAATGCAAGTTTTGATGCTGTTGGTGAACAAGTAAGTAACGTTTCTAGTTTGCTATCAAGCTTAAGTACTTATGATTTGAATATTTCTGGTAACTCCTATACGCTCAGTAGTGGTGCTACTACTCTCTTGAATGGTTCGTTACGTGACTACACCACAGCTACCGGATTTGGAAGTGATGTTTACAGAACTTCTAACTTTCTTTTTCTCGGAGATGATACCACATCTGCACGAGCTAACATCGACCTTCAAGCTGTAAGTTTTACTACTAACACTGCTGCTGTACCCTTCGATTTTTCTACTACACCTGGTACTTTAGCCTTAGTTGTAGGAGGTACTGTAAAACTTTTGCTGAAAAAGAAAAAGTCATGAAAGTATCTATCAAGCTGATGAGTTCTGTAATCTACAGGTACGTGAGCTATAGCAGTGCGATCGCTTTTTATTTTTAAGAATCTCGCTCTAATAATTGCTGAATCTCTGCTCGCAAGGCAGCAATCTCATCATGTAGTGCCGTAATTGATTTTACACCAGCTACTTCCGCTTGGTCATCGTCTGCATCCCGACCGATAAAAAACGTCGCTAGAGTTGCTGTTACATAGCCAAAGATAGCAAAAGCATACAACGCCAGAAAAAAACACAGTACCCTACCTTCTGGTGTTTTCGGCCAATACTCCGAACCCATTGTTGTCATTAGCATTGCTGTCCACCACAGGGCAGTACCATAATTATTCAATCCAGAACCATCGGGAAGCTGATTTTCAAATGCATACATCCCCGCAGATCCAACCAGCGTGACAATTACCGTTAAAACTACCACGTAGCCAAATCCACGACGGTTAAAAGTGGCACTCAATGCCCGCATACCTCTATTGGTACTTGTCATTACCCGCAGCAACCGCAATCCTTGCACCGCTCTTACTGTTTGTAGCGTTTGCAGCACCTTAACTATACGGAAAATACGTAAAGCGGGTAAGAACAGAGAAACAACAGTGATCCAATTACGTTTGAGATAGGGGAGCTTGCGGGGTGATAATGTCATCTCCAGCAAAAAATCAAAAATGAAAATTATCCAAATCGTGGTGCTAAACACTTCCAGCAAAGGATTTAGTCCCCAGATTAACTCCATCACGAATAGTCCTAGCCATACAAAGGCAAGTACTAACATTGGAATTTCCAGCCATTCTTCTAGTTGCTGAAGGATTTCATTACGCTCTTTTTCTAAAGCTTGTTTGTGAGATGGAATGAAGCTACTCATAGTTACTTGCTTGCGGGCGGCTCAAGTACGATCGCATCTACCAGAGGTATAACATCAAAGTTTTGTTGTTGTAGACGGCTTTGAATAGCTTGGGTAAGGCGAGAGCGAATTTCTTCAGCAGATACACTCACATTCTGACGGCGTTGGACGTAAACTGTAGTCAATAAAGTATTTTGTCCTGGGATTTGAGAACGGGTAAAGCGAGCATTTGTCTCAACCAAATCAACTAAAGGGTTTTGACTGACTACCTCTTCAATTTGAGCATCGGCTCGTTGAGCAAGAGTAGAGCGCTGTAAATCTGGGGGACTGTTAAATTGCCAAGTTAATAAAGCTGTCAAACCTAGCAAAGTCAATGCTAATGTGACAGGAAACAACCAGCTTTTGCCGCGTGTATAACGTACTCCCCGCGCAGACAAACCAAAAAACCGGAACAGCAATGCAGCTGTCAAATTAATTCCTACTAGTTGCAGCAGCAACAGGAACAAACCACTAATTACTAAATCCCATCGAGCAATCGCACTGCCCATCCCCACTATTCCTGCTGGAGGAGCCAAAGAAGCAGCCACAAGCATACCAGTAGCGGCACCAGATACCAGGCTACTGCGCTCTGATTGCACCAAATTCAGCGCCCCTGCTGCCCCGGCGGCTAAGGGTAATAAAACTGCCACTGAGGAAATTTGACTGCGTTCAATCATGAGGCTAGTGGCAATCTTTTGCTGTAAAATTAAACTAAGGATACCTGCAACTATAATTGTCACTGCCAGTGCTGCAAAATAACGCACAAGGCTGCGCCACAGTAGTTGGCGATCGCCTCTTGCTGTAGCAATCGCCAAATTCATTGCTGGGCCTGCAAATGGGGCGATTAGCATTGCTGCTGTGAGTAGGTAAGTTGTGTCAGTATACAAACCAATCCAGACAACAAAACCCGCCATTGCTGCATATCCGAGAAAGCCCCGCCAAGAGCCAACACTCTGCAAGCCACTCAAAAATATCTCAATTGGGCTACGTTCTTCTACATTTGTGACTTGCTGCGGAGCTTCTGAAACTGGAGGGTGCAGAGGCATGACGCCAGTAGGTAGCAATGTGAAGTTTACTTTCGGTAGTTCTTCTAGTTTTGCCACCAGCTTTTCTACTTGGCGATTGGAAACGTAAACCAGCACTACGTCTATTGGTTCATCACTGTTTGTTGCCTCAAATTTAGCAAGGTTTGCCCCGTTTAGAGACTTAGCAATATTAAGGACTTTGTTTCCTTCTCCTTGAGGAACTTGAATAATTAATTGCCGCATATTACCCTCCTGTCGCTAAACATCTCGCATTGCAGGAGAGTTGCGTCTCTAGCTAGAGGTATATTTGACAATGCTATTATTGCAATCTAGGCACCAAAAGAATTGGGCTTAGTTTACTAATTTTGGAAGCAGGCTGGCGATCGCAAGAATCAAACTTCATCTTCAGGTTTTTGGCTTTGTCTTTAACAACCGCTGCCACTTTCATTTGATTGTCGCCAGTTGCTTCACCGAAAATCGGTTACATACTAAGCTTGCATTTATGTATTAAAGATTAAAAACAGATAATTTGGCGTTGATGATAATTTAATTACCATCACATCTGAGCTTGAATTACATTCTCCCGAATCGGTTCTTTCCCATCGGTGCCAATGATAAATCTTTTGGAATCGATAATGTAGTTGTGTTGAGCATCAGAACCAGAAAAGCGATCGCCTCTACGAGTTGCCGCCATTCTTTTATATCCTGAACCATCGTGATAAGTGATAATCATTTGAAAGCTAGCTTCCCCAGGGCAAATAGTTACTAGGTGTTTTGCAGTTTTAAACTGGGCTTCTGGTGTTTTTAGTCCACAAACTCCATATGCTTTTGCTTTTGGGGTGACGAATCCAGTTACCATTAATAAAGTTGAACAGAATATACCTGTAGTTTTAATTATCTTGTTCATGGAATTCCCTACTTTTCCTGTGACTTGATTGTGAGAAAAAAGATTTACGAACGTTTTCAATCTCCCATGTTTACCCTATTAATCTCAAGTGCAGATAAATCAGTTAAGCGACTTGAATTCAAATAAGCTTGAAACGCTCCCAAATTGATGACTAGGAATAATTAATAGATTTATGAAATGAATCTAGAGTCATTTACCACCAAAATACTATGAAAATTTATTCTCATAGTTAGATTGACAAATATCCTTGATTCCTCATCTAAAATTGTTTGTTTAAAATTAAAGTTTTTTTAATTTCTTGCAGTTAAAAATATCACTTAAATCATTTAAGATTTTCTTACTCTCAAGAAATATCACTTAAATCATTTAATAAAAAATAATATACATATAATTTTTTATATAAATATCTTTAAGTATTACTACTTAAAGATATAAATTATTAGTGTAGAAACACTTCAAACAGGTTTCTCTACCAAGCTTTCAAATTACGCCAAAATATTTTTATACCATAGTTAAGCAAAGGCAAATCTCAAAATATACATTTTTATACTTAGTCATAAAAAATACTTTACTAGAAATATTTTATCCCAAAATCATATTTAGGATTACCTACTTATTACAGATGAAAGAAGACAAAACTAAATTAAAACGAAAACGGGGAGTAGTTTTAACTGTTGCCGGATTGAGGAGATTGCAAGCCGCAATTTTAGAAGAAGAGAGAAGAGAAAGAGGAGGGAAACGTTTTACCCAAGCAGAATTAAGCGATCGCATTGGAGTCTCAACCTCTAGCCTGAGTCGTTTATGGTCTTTAAGTTCTAGGATAGATCCACGTACCCTGCGAATATGTTTTAGTGCTTTTGATTTACACCTGGATAAGAAAGATTACACCTTCTTCGATTCCAATGATATTAATTGTCTGGATGAAAACACTCAAGAAGATGAAGTGATCAATCGAGATTTCTGCAAAAATGTTGGTAATGCGGATTTCTTGCCAAATAGTGGATTGTTCCTACAACAGCAAATGCCTCAACTGGTTTCCACACTTGTTTGTGCAGAGAAATTTTCAAGTGAAGTTGCACTCAAGGAGCGATCGCTCAACCATAGCTATCAATCAAAATTTACTGCATATTATAAATATCCTAGTGGCCCTTTACCTTTAGATTCCAAATTATATATCTCTCGTCCTCGATTGGAAGAACTAGCATATCAAGAAATTATGCAACCCGGATGCGTAATTCGTATTGAGGGTTGTCGAGAAATGGGCAAAACTTCTTTGATGTTAAGAGTATTAGCTCATGCTATAACGTTAGGTTATGAAACTGTAAAATTAAATCTGAATCAAGTTGATATTGATGTTCTGCAAAAGCCGCACTTATTCATGAAATGGTTAGCTGCAAGTATTTCTCGTCAACTAGGCATAGAATTTAATGTCGAGAAACACTGGGATGAAGAAATTGGTAGTAAACTAAGCTGCACCATTTACCTAAAAGAATGTTTGCTTGCTCCTTTAGAAAAACCCTTATTATTGGTATTGGATGAAGTCCAGCATATTTTTGAGTATCCTGATTTAGCTAGAGAATTTTTACCTCTGTTACGCTCATGGCAAGAGGAAGCACAACAAGATCAAGTATGGCAAAAGTTGCGACTAGTGATTGTTTATTCAACAGATGTTTCTCTTCCTCTTAATATTAATCAATCGCCATTTAACCTTGGACTACCGTTGAAATTATCGGAATTTACTTATGAGCAAGCAATGGAATTAGTAGAACGGTATGGTATTGATTGGAGACACAGTAACCAAGTGCAACAGCTAATGAAACTGATAGGAGGACATCCAGCATTAATTAATATTGCTCTTTATCAACTTTGCTGTCAACAATTAACATTAGAGGAAATTTTCAAAATAGCAAGTGTACAAAAGCGTTGTCACTGCCAATTTTTTTCCTGAGAATTTTTGCAGCAAACTAGCGATCGCCAAAATCAAACTCCTTTCCTTGAGTCTGATGGTGTAGTACTCGTCGATTTTGGTAATAACTGGATATTATTGAAGTCTATGAGAGTACTAGTCTGCTGCCCTGCTTGAAAGTTGCGAAGCACCTGCCGCTTTAGTAGATAATAATCACCAATTTGCTGGTAAGTATCTTCCGATTCCTGTTCTCCCAACACTTGTTTAGTTTGAGGCTGTCGAAATATGGTTCGGTAACGGGTTGCTAGATAGCCTTTAGGGGAGACTAACGAATCCAACAAGTTAACGGTAACAAATGTATTTCCCAAAGTACGATTAACTTGAGTAATCTGGTTTTTGAATACCTTGTAATGGGCGTCTGTTGACTCTCCCTTTTCAAAAATCTCTACAACACCTGTATTATCAGTTTTACCCAGTTCATAAGTATGGTTTTTGTGTGCCACCTCAAAAGGAATCCGACGACGGTGGATTGCAACCATGCGTAATTGCCCCTCAACAGTCTGACGTACTTGTGCAGAATTAATGCCAGTTACTTCGACACTCAAGTCTGGTTTCACACGAATGTAGCCATTGTATTCTTCATTTCCTTGTTTGATTTTGACTTCAGCCGTATATCCTGGAAATTTTTCATCCCAGGTGTAGCGATTTAGGTAGGCAGCCCGAAATATGTCGCGAGCTGAGACAGTTTGAGTCTGGGTTGAGGTGTTTTTATCTGCGAGGAGGAGGCGAATACTTCTGGGTGGCAGATTTTGAGCGATCGCTTCTTGGGCTAGTTGGGTTAACGCCAACAGAGTTAGAACTAAACTCAAAGCACACCAGCGAGTCAGGTGTTTTTGTGATTGTTTCATCTCTCAAACTCACAACGACTACTAAAATTAATCTCGCTTGATCGTACCTTGTCTTTGTACGTCTAATTTGTATGTCTAAATGCGATCATCATCAGTTTAATTTTAATTACATAGTTTTAAATTCCGTTAAACATTCAGTTTACACCCAAAATATAGGTCAACAATTGGTGATATTACCAAAGCACAACAGAGGTGGAAACTGATAATTAATAAAGGAACTAACGACTTGACTGTCTATTAACCTCACACCAATCAAAATATAAAAATGAGTATGATTATTACCGACTACAACCTCATGGAAGTTATCTATGAAAGTACTAGTACCTGTGTTTATCGTGGCTTGAGAAAGTCTGATCAAATATCAGTAATTATTAAAACTCTTAAAGCTGAGTATCCCACTATAGAACACCTTGCTCAACTACGACACGAATATAAAATCCTTCAATCCCTGGATATAGAAGGGATTGTAAAACCTCTAGCTTTAGAAAACTATCAAAATGGTTTGGCATTAATTTTGTCAGATTTTGACGGAGAATCACTAAAAACTTTTATCACTAATTACAAATTAGAATTAAGACAGTTTTTGCAAATAGCTATTCAATTGTCTACAACACTTGCTCAATTACATCAAAATAATATTATTCATAAAGATATTAAGCCTCATAATATTTTAATCGCTCCGCAAACAGGTGAAGTTAAAATTATAGATTTTAGTATTTCATCGTGTCTATCCAGGGAAAATTTAACTGTCAGCAATCCAAATTTACTTGAAGGCACCCTTGCCTATATGTCACCAGAACAAACTGGAAGGATGAACCGCTCGATTGACTATCGAACTGACTTTTATTCTCTAGGTGTCACCTTTTATGAAATGTTAACGGGGCAGTTACCTTTTCAAACTACTGATCCCTTAGAATTAACTCACTGCCATATTGCAAAAATACCTTTATCACCTCAACAAATCAATCCAGAGATTCCCGAAGCGGTTGCTGGTATTGTCATGAAATTATTAGCTAAGACTGCTGAGGAAAGATATCAAAGTGCTTTAGGAATAAAAGCTGATTTAGAAGTATGTCTTAAAAAACTGCAAGCAACGGAGAAAATTGAAGATTTTATTGTTGGGCAGTTAGATTTATACAGTCAATTTCTGATCCCACAAAAACTTTATGGCCGCGAGCAAGAAGTTGCAACTTTAATGGATGCCTTTGAGCGAGTGGCAAATCCCTCTACTTCCCCTGGTAACAAGGAAGGATTAAAAGGATTAAAGGGGATAGAAATGATGTTAGTCAGTGGTTATTCAGGAATTGGTAAATCCTCTTTAGTGAATGAAGTTCATAAACCCATAGTGCAACAAAGAGGATATTTTATTTCTGGTAAATTTGACCAATTTAAGCGAAATATTCCCTATGCTTCTTTGATTCAAGCTTTTCAGGAATTAATGCGGCAATTGTTAACAGAAAGCCATAAAAAAATAGCACTATGGAAAGCAAAAATTTTAGAAGCTCTTGGTACTAATGGTCAGATTATTATTGATGTTATTCCTGAAGTCGAACTGATTATTGGACATCAGCCAGTTGTTCCTCAATTGGGGCTAACTGAATCCCAAAATAGATTTAATCGTGTATTTAAACAATTCATTCATGTATTTTGTCAAAAGGAACATCCATTAGTAATATTCTTGGATGACTTACAGTGGGCAGATTCTGCCTCTTTAAAATTACTTCCACTGCTACTAAATGATCCAAGTAGTCAATATTTATTCTTAATTGGGGCTTATAGAGATAATGAAGTTTATACCAGCCATCCATTAATATTAACTTTAGAAGAAATTCAAAAATCAGGTGCAATTGTTAACAATATTGTTCTCCATCCTTTGCAATTAGCTGATGTAAATAAACTAGTTAGTGATACTCTCCGCAATAGCCAAGAAAATTCACAACTACTAGCCGAGTTAGTGTTTAACAAAACTCAGGGCAATCCCTTCTTCTTAACTCAACTACTCAAATCTCTGTATCAAGAAAAACTATTGGTATTTGATTTTAGTGAAGGTTGCTGGCAATGGGATATTGAACTACTTCAAGATATTGATATAACTGATAATGTTGTTGAGTTGATGGTAAATCAAATTCAAAAGCTAGCGCCAACAACACAAAATGTCTTGAAGTTAGCAGCTTGTATTGGAGATAAATTTACTTTAGATGTTCTGAGTATTGTTAATCAAAAATCCTTGTCGGAAACAGCAACAGATTTATGGGAATCTCTACAGGATAGTTTAATTATACCCTTAAGTCAGTCCTACAAAATTCCTTTAGTGATTACTAGCCAGCAAAGCGAATTACTAACAACTGAGCAAGAGCAAATCACTATTGCCTACAAGTTTTTACATGACCGAGTACAGCAAGCAGCCTATTCTCTGATTGCAGATTCACAAAAAAAAGAAACTCACCTCAAAATTGGTCAACTATTACTACAAAATACCACGCTTGAAGAACGACAAGAAAAGATTTTTGCTTTAGTCAACCAGCTGAATTATGGTATTGACTTACTTATTTCTGAGTCAGAAAAATATGAACTGGCTGAACTGAATCTGATTGCAGCTAAGAAAGCGAATCAAGCAACAGCATATGAGTCTGCTATCCGCTATATCAAGCTTGGTTTGAAGTTATTAGCAGTAAACAGTTGGCAGAATCAGTACGAGCTAACCTTGGCACTGTATGAGTCGGCAGTAGAAACAGCGTACCTGAACGGTGATTTTGAGCAGATGGAAAGCTGGGCTGAAGTTGTTTTGCAACAGGCAAAAATCCCGATTGACAAAATGAAAGTCTACGAAGTTAAAATTCAAGCCTGCATGGCGCAAGTCAGACAACTGGAAGCGATCGCAATTGGATTGCAAGCACTGGCACAGCTAGGGTTAAGATTCCCAGAGTCGCCTACCGCTTCAGATATCCAACAAACACTCAATCAAACAGCAGCAAATTTGGCTGGGAAGAATATAGAAGACTTAATTAATCTCCCATTCATGACGCAGGAAGATAAATTGACAGCTACACGGATGCTAACGAGTATGGGTTCTCCTACCTATCAAGCTGCACCTATGCTGTTTCCACTAGTTATATGCGAACAGGTAAATTTATCTATTCAATATGGAAATTCACCCTTCTCAGCTTATGGTTATGTTTGTTATGGCGTAATTTTAAATGGCATAGTTCAAGATATTGAATCGGCTTATAAATTTGGTAAGTTGGCTTTAAATCTTGTAGAACAATTTAACGCTTTAGAACTTAAAACAAGTGTATTTTTTGTAGCGGGAGCATGTACAATTCACGGTAAAGTTCATGCTAAAGAAACTTTACCACTATTGCAGGATGGTTACTCCTATGGAATAGAAAACGGACATTTTGAATATGGTGGTTACGCAGCCATGCAAAAATGCCAATATTCTTATTACATAGGTAAAGAGCTAACAATCCTTGAAAAAGAAATGACAACAATTAGTAATACCTTAGCCCAACTCAAGCAAGCAAACGCCTTGAGTTGGAATCAGATATTTCAACAGTCAGTTCTGAACTTACTAGAACCTTCTGAAAATTTGTGGTGTTTAATTGGTGAAGTATACAACGAGGAAAAATATTTACCACTGCTTAAAGAGGCTAATGACAGAACTGGGCTCCACTATTTTTATCTAAATAAGCTTATTCTTTGTTATTTATTTGGAGAGTACGAGCAAGCCTCAGAAAATGGAGTTCAAGCAGAACAGTATTTAGATGGAGTCAAAGCATTTCTTGCTGTACCAGTGTTCCATTTCTACGATTCCTTAGCACAACTTGTAATCTATCCATCAGCGTCACCTTTACACCAAGAATATCTCTTAAATAAAGTCATTAGCAATCAGGAAAAAATGCAAATCTGGGCTTACCATGCTCCAATGAATTTTCAGCATAAATATGACTTGGTAGAGGCAGAAAAAGCACGGATTTTGGGACAATTTGATTGTGCGATCGCACTTTACGATCTAGCGATCGCTGGTGCTAGGAAGCAAGGATACATTCAAGAAGAAGCACTCTCCAACGAATTAGCAGCAAAGTTTTATTTTGAGCGTAGGAGAGAAAAAGTAGCTCAAACTTATTTAACTGATGCTTACTACAGCTATATTAGCTGGGGAGCAACAGCAAAAATTAGAGATTTAGAAGCAAAATATCCTCAAATTTTCTCTCGGATCTGGGAGCGAAACAACCAAGGCTTAGAGACAAATTTGACAATTGGCTCTACAACTACAGATATTCCTGTAGTTTTCGATTTAGCTTCAGTTATGAAAGCTTCACAAGCTCTTTCTGGCGAAATTGTTTTAGAAAAACTGCTGACTAAATTGATGCAAATTGTGATGGAAAATGCTGGTGCCGAAACAGGATTTTTAATCTTAGAAAAGGCAGATAGATTACTCATAGAAGCATCAGCAAGTGTCCGGCAAAATGAAATCAAAGTGCAAGAATCTCTACCTGTAGATTCGAGTCAACAGCTACCAATATCTATTATTAATTATGTGCGTCGTACTCATGAGAATGTTGTACTAAACGATGCCACTTGCGAAGCAGTATTTATAACAGATAGTTATATTCTCAACCACAAGCCAAAATCTATTTTATGTACGCCAATTGTTAATCAAGGTAAGTTGATTGGCATTCTTTACTTAGAAAATAAATTGACTGCTGGAGCTTTTACACCAGAGCGGTTAGAAATATTGCAAGTTTTATCATCTCAAGCAGCAATATCAATTGAAAATGCCCGCCTTTATCATGATTTAGAGGAATATAACCGGACACTAGAAGCAAAAGTACAACAGCGAACCCTAGAATTACAAGATAAAAATTTACAACTTCAACAGGAAATTTGTGAGCGCCAACGAGCACAAGAAGCAGCTGCCGCCGCTAATCATGCCAAAAGCGAATTCCTCGCTAACATGAGCCATGAACTTCGTACCCCGCTCAATGGTATTTTGGGTTATGCTCAAATCTTTCAGAAAGATAAAAATTTATCCGCGCGGCAAAAGAATGGAGTAAATATTATTTATCAATGTGGTGAGCATTTACTCACACTTATTAATGATATTTTAGATATTTCTAAAATCGAAGCTCGGAAAATGGAACTTTATCCCAAAGAGATTCATTTTTCAGAATTTCTGGAGACTATCATCGAAATTTGTCGCATTCGTGCTGAACAAAAAGGAGTTTCTTTAATTTATAAAGCGCTATCTCCACTGCCAAGAATAATTCGAGCTGATGAAAAACGGTTGCGCCAAGTTTTGATTAATTTACTTAGCAATGCAGTCAAATTTACAGAAAAAGGTAGTATAACGTTCAAAGTGGGTTATGTAATCGGGAATGGGGATTGGGGACTGGAGACGGGGGAAAGTTTTTCCCAACACCAAATCCCCAAAATTCGATTTCAAGTAGAAGATACAGGAATAGGCATTGCACCAGAACAATTAGAAGAGATTTTTTTGCCATTCCAGCAGGTGGGTGAGGATATTCGTAAAACTGAAGGAACAGGATTGGGATTGGCAATTAGCCGTCAATTAGTTCAGATGATGGGTGGCGAACTGAAGGTGAAGAGTATTTTGGATAAAGGGAGTGTTTTTTGGCTAGATTTGGATTTACCAGAAATTTTCCAAAATACTGATGAAAAGAGCATTAATGAACATAAAATCATCAGTTTTGTTGGTTCTAAACGCAAAGTTTTAGTAGTAGATGATAAATGGGCAAATCGCTCTATTTTAGTCAATATATTACAACCCTTGGGGTTTGATGTCATAGAAGCAATAGACGGTTTAGACTGTCTCAAAAAAGCAGTTGAATTTAAGCCTGATGTGATTTTTATGGACTTGGTAATGGCTGGAATGGACGGTTTTGAAGCAACTCGCCGTCTGAGAAAGTTGCCAGAACAAAAACAAGTGCTAGTGATTGCAGTCTCCGCAAGCGTTTTTGATTTTGATCAAACGCAGAGTCGAGAAGTCGGTTGTGATGATTTTCTCGCTAAACCAATTCGGATAGCAGATTTGTTAGAAAAATTACGGATTCACTTAGGATTGGAATGGGTGTATGAAGAACCAGAGCAAGTTAGAAGGATAAAAAATGAAAACCAAAGTTTACTTTATCCCTCCAATTTGACGCCTGCAACTCCTATTATGGCTCCACCAGCACAAGAGCTTCAGATTTTGCTAGATTTAGCAATGAGAGGTGACTTAAGGGGTATTGCCCAACAAGCTATAAAATTGGAGGAATTAGATGAAAAATTGATTCCTTTTGCTACTCATTTGCGTCAACTTGCAAAAGCTTTTAAAGGGAAACAAATTTTAGAGTTTCTCAAAAAATTTTAATGAGGTTTTATGAATATTGATTTAAATAAAAAAGGCGTTATTTTAATTGTTGATGACATTCCTAGTAATTTAGAAATTTTATTTGATTTGTTAGCCGATGCTGGATTTACAGTCTTAATTGCTGAAGATGGTGAAAGTGCGATCGCTAGAGCAGAATATGCTCCACCAGATTTGATTTTGTTAGACGTACTCATGCCGGAAATCGACGGTTTTGAAACGTGCCGTCGTTTGAAAGCTAATGAACGAACAAAAGATATTCCGATAATTTTTATGACTGCACTTGCTGAAACAGTCGATAAGGTGAAAGGCTTAAGTCTAGGTGCAGTTGATTATATTACTAAACCGCTTCAACACGAAGAAGTTTTAGCGCGGATCGAACTCCATCTCAAGTTGCGGAATTTGACGAAGACACTCCAGGAGCAAAATTTACAAATCAAAGAACAAGCTGCTTTGCTTGATATCACCACAGATGCCATTATCGTCAAAGACTTAGACAACCAAATTTCTTTTTGGAACAAAGGGGCTGAAAGTTTGTATGGATGGAAGCCGCAAGAAGCAATAGGCAAGATGGTGGATCAGCTTCTGTATCGAGCACAAACAACACCTCAACTCCAAAATATCTACAAAAGTCTAGCTGAAAGTGGTTCTTGGCAGGGTGAATTACAGCAAGTCACAAAACAAGGGCAAGGGATTACTGTTGCCAGTCGCTGGACTTTAATGTGTGATCAAGATGGCAAACCAAAATCTATTTTAACGGTAAATACCGACATCACAGAAAAAAAACAACTAGAAAGTCAATTTCTACGCGCTCAAAGATTAGAGAGTATTGGTACGCTTGCCGGCGGTATTGCTCACGATCTAAATAATATACTGACTCCAATTCTGACAGCAGCACAATTATTGCAGCTAAAATTCTCCAACACCGATGAGCGAACTCAGCAGATGCTGAAGACAATAGAAACTAACGCTAAACGTGGAGCCGCTTTAGTTAAACAAGTGCTGCAATTTGCACGCGGAGTTGAAGGTAAGCGGATGATTGTGCAAGTTGGGCATTTGTTCTCAGAAATTAGGCAGATTGTTCAAGAGACATTTCCGAAATCAATTGAACTCTCTACAGATATCCAGCCAGAGCTTTGGGCTGTGATTGGAGATGCAACACACTTGCATCAGGTGTTGATGAATTTAGTTGTCAACGCTCGCGATGCCATGCCCAACGGTGGCACCCTTAGTATTTCTGCGGAAAATATATATATAGATGAACACTATGCCCGTATGAACTTAGATGCTAGTGTTGGGCCTCACATTCAGATTACAATCGCAGATACCGGAGCAGGGATGCCTCCAGAAATAGTAGATAGAATCTTCGAGCCGTTTTTTACCACCAAAGAAGTTGGCAAAGGAACAGGGTTGGGACTCTCAACTGTTAGAGGTATCATTAAAAGTCACGGTGGTTTTGTCATCGTACATAGCAAGGTTGGCAAAGGAACTGAATTTAAAGTCTTCTTGCCAGCAGTGGAAGCAACAGCAACACTCTTAGGAGAAGACTTAGAACTACTCAAAGGCAACAGAGAATTGGTTCTAGTTGTGGATGACGAAGCTCAAATTCTAGAGACAACAAAAATCTCGTTAGAAACTTACAATTACAAGGTACTTACAGCCAGTGATGGGATTGAGGCGATCGCTCTGTATGCTCAGTACCAAGATGAAATCAGCTTAGTTTTAGTAGATATGATGATGCCATCAATGGATGGTGCAACTACCATTCGCGCCTTGCAAAAAATTAATCCGCTTGTCAAAATAATTGCCGTTAGCGGTTTAGCACCCAGTGATAGACTTGCAGGGTTTGCAGCCGTTAAATCATTTATCGCGAAACCCTACACAACTAGAGAATTATTACAAAATTTACACAATATTCTTTGCCAGGAATCAAAAAGCCCAGAGAGTGAAACAAACTGGCAGAGATGGAATAGTGTAAGGATATAATACCATTTCACGTTAATCACGATGCACATACATCATGTACAGACGTGTCATGGCACGTCTGGTGAGAGGAAATTGGTATGAGCAAAATTCACATCCTGTCAAAACCGAAGATTTAATGTAATAAAATTTACAAAAATCCTTCTTTCTCAGCAAAATTACGCAGGCGCGGCAGACATTGACGTTGATAAAAACTGCTTAAAGTAGAAACAGATAAACCAAATTGCGCCGATAACTCCTTCCAACTTACTTCTGGTGGTAAACGTTTTAAAATTAACACCTGACAATTCACTTCTGGATGCCCTTGAATGTGGATGTTACGCAGCTCTCCGTCAATATCTTCTTCTACCCAAAACCTCACAGTTTCTAAAATGGGAGGTAGATCCGGTGGAGCAGCCAAGTTTTCTTCCAGATAATAAATTTGAGTGCGATCGCTAAAAATGAATTGACTAACATTAAGATATGCTTTTTTAGTCTTGTCCTCCTGCTGCTGACGGTAAAAATCTTGTAATCTCCATCTCAGATAAGTATTCAGCCAAGTGATTACAGAACCACGTGTGGCGTCATATGCTCCACAAACATTTGAGCAGAAATACAACCAAGTTTGTTGTAGTGCATCTTGATAATATGGAGTATTTTCCTTCCAGAGTTTGTTTGCAGCCAAACGAATGATTTGGGTAAGCCGCTTCTGACGCTGTGGATTTCCGGCTGGATATTCACAAGCCTCTTTTACTAAGCGACGTAATTGTTCCTCCAAGTGATGCATAACAGTTTTAGCAAACAAAGCAAGCTTTTCTTAGTATTGCGTAGAATTGCTCGCCAAGAAAGAAGGAGACGCGGGGATAAAAAGACACGGAGACACGGTGAGACAGCGCTCTTGGTAGGGTTTCCAACGGACTGTCCTCCTCCGCAGGCGACTGCGTACACGCGAAGCGGGTTCTCGTTAGAGTACCCGAAGGGAGATAATACCTCTGCTTCTACTCAATCTAGTTACTAGGTTCAACCTGGTAACTAGGTTTTCAAATTCAAAATCTAAATCTAAAATCCAAAATTTATATGACACCTCAAATCAACATAAATTGGACTGAGGGAGCGTCACAACGCTTTCAGCAAGTTAAATATTTTTTTCACGATAAATTAAATTCTGTAACTGATTCCGCCCAGCAAGTTGGCGAGTCGTGGAAACAAACAGCAACACAAGCAACCGATCGCGCAATTAATACAGTTACTACTAATTTTGAACAAGCTAAAAATTCTCTGGAACAAACATTGCAAACTGCCGAACAAATTCCCAGTTCAACATCGACAGCAATTCAAACTGCAATTTCTGCTTCTACGGGCGATTGGCTGAAGGAACACCCTGGTATTCTCCGACTTTTAGAAATCTTGGGTTGGGCAACTAATCATCCAATTATTAGTTTAATTATTCTGCTATTTGCTATATCTATAATTTGGAGTATCATCAAAGCAATTGTACGCTTGATTGAAACAGCTAGTTGGTCAATTGTGCAAGTTCCTTTCAAATTAATTTTAGCTGTCATTAAACTTAGCTTTTTATCATTTACTAAAATTGGTAGTTTTACTATTCAAAAAATAACAAGCGATCGCACAACGGATAAATTACCGATGTTACCACCAGCTGATGCTCAACTACTTCACAATAACAAACAGCAAAGACTGGCAGAAATTCAACAACGATTAGCCCAAATTCAACAAGAGCAACATGAACTTTTGCAAGAAGCAGCAGAAATTTTGGCATCAGACACAATTAATATTAGAAGCACACAAAACCTCCCTATAGTTGATGAGAAGGTTCTGCTTGACACAAATTTTAGAGATAGCCAGTAACAAGAACCCCAACTTCTTGAAGAAGTCAGGGAGCTTTATTTGTGCGATCGCGCATTCAGAATGCGCGATTTACCGAAATGAGGAAGTATTTAAGCCAAAAGAGAACGCAGTTAACCTTTTTGGTTACTCAATCTACTAAAATCAAACAGCAATCAGTTAAGATGGGATTTCAAAAAATAAATTATTCAATAAATGTAGGATGTGTTACGCTACACTAACATACCATCTCCAGAGCTTGGTGTGTTACGGGCTTCGTCCTAACACAACGGCAGTTTTGCGCTCAGCAAATCTACACCGCAAACTGCCTCCCCTACAAATACTTTAGATTTTTTCGATAATCAAATCGGATTCCTATAATATTTACTTTATAAATAACCTCTTAATCTGAATTAAAATATAAAATTTGCTGCCGCAATCGCTGCTACTGGAATCAAAATATTATCAACTTCTTTGGGGCTAAGTCCTTCAACAAGTGTAGCAATCAACGCAATTATCAAAATCCGGTTAATATTTAATTCACTAGGTATAATTAGCCAAACAAAAAATATACTGGCGACGAAAGCAGCAATAAACATCGCTAGGCTTCCTTCCACAGTTTTATTGCTCAAGATTTGGTATTTCCATCTGCCGTATCGAGAACCGATAATTGGTGCAAAACCATCACCCCAACCGAGACTCGCCATTGCTACAATTCCTGGAAAAGCTTTATACCAAAGTGTACCGCAAATAGTTGCTACAATTACGAAATAGAGCGGGCCTTTAAGAAGTTCGCGGCGATCGCCCGTGCGAGTCATTGTTTTCACAGCTTCATCATCAGGACTAGCAAAAAATCCTTTTTGGAGCAGAAGAATAAACCAGACTACGAAAATCGTAACATTTAAATATTTAGACCAATGTAAATCGTTATAAAGTGGTAAAAATACAATAATTGAACCAGCACCAATGTGTGTAATTTTGCGGCTGATATCCTGCGGTAAACCAAAACGTGTAACGCAGAAATTCATCAGTGCTACTAGCCCGAAAACATAAATAAAAGTCAGCAGTGTGACAAGTAAATTGCCCACCAATGGGCTAAAACTTGAGGTAAAAAATAACATACTCCCAGTACCACAGCGTCAAATTTATCTCTCAATTAGGGTAGCTGTCTTGGGGTGCTGAGTCTATAACTTGAGAAAAAATACCACGTGCTGGGTTTGCTTTTAGTCAAGCACTTAACGTACCACCAAACAGTTTGGTGCGTTAGGCTAAAGCCATAACACACCCTACTTAATATTTGCTCGTGCCTAAGTTGTAATGAACTGACAAAGAAACAGTTTTTAATCAATTTTTTTCATATCTTCTCCCTTACAAAAAAACTGCTGCAAAATCTCTGCTGGTTTTCTATCCCAAGTGTCGATATGTTCGTATATTAAACCATCTTTATTGAGTTTATATGTGGAATATCCATTGAAAAAAATACGTGCTTTCCAGGGCAGACGTAACACACCACGTACCGTCCAGTTTGCCAAAATTGTATCTTCGGCTGACTGATGCACATCATGTAAATCAAAGTAAATTTTCGTAAAAAACAATCGCGCGTGAAATCGCAAAGTCCAAAAGATAATGCGATAGTTGAGTTTTCCTTTAAATGTATTGACTGGATCTCGAAAATATATATCTTTTGTATAAATATTGTAGGAAATATCTTTTTCAAAAAGTGTGGGTAAATCTTGTTTAAGAGTATTGATTACCCGTTCCACTTGTAATTGATAATCCACGCCTATTTCCCTCTAAAAAATATTTCTGAAAATCCTCAGCCCGCGTTGCAAAATTGAATCAGAGACTATTTGAGGTGTACTAGCTTGATTCAAATCTGCTAGAGATGGAAAAGTAGCTGATTGAGCATAAGGGCCTTTTCGCAACAATTTTGCTAGCGCGTTATTATTTTCTCGCAGCCCTTCATAAAAGAAGAATACTTCACCTCGAATACCACAAGCACGATTATACTTAATTGCCTGCAACAAGTGTTCTGGACTTATGCAGTAGGAACCTATTTTCATCAGAATTCCTGGTGTTAACTTTGGTCGTATCTGAGCGAATAACTGCTCGTTTAATATCTTGTTAAGTTCATTTTTGTAGCTGAGAAAATCACGGCGATAAATTTGGGGATGGAACATATCTACTAAACCTCTTCCCATCCATGTTCGAGAATCTTGCAAATACTCTTGGTATCCCCAATCTGGCAAATTAGGAGTCATGGATATTAATAAATTGGGGTTTACAGCTTTAACTGATTGGTAGACGCTGGCTAAAAATTCCGTGAGAAGATTAGCACGCCACTGTAACCATTGAGGATCTTTGGAATTTTGCGGGGGATTTTTACCAAATTGCTGGCGGTAGCGTTCCACTGTTGTGCGATCATAACCACCTTCACAAGGTAGTGCAGGTAAGCGATCATCCCCTTGGATGCCGTCAACCTGGTAGTTTTGCACGACTTCCAAGATTAAATTCAACATGAAATTCTGCACTTCGGGGTTGAGAGAGTTCAACCACTCAAAGCCATTTTTCTCTAATAGATTACCATGACAGTCACGGGCAGCCCACTCTGGTTTTTTCGCTAACAACTCTCCGCCGTTCATCTTGTAGGAACTGGCAAATCCATATTCAAACCAAGGGATGACTTTGAGATTAACTCGATGCGCTTGGGCAATAATTTCCGCTAGAGGATCGCGCCCGGCAGATAAAGGCTCAATTTCAATTCCAAATGTCTGTCGCATGACTCGACTGGGATAAAGTGTTGCTCCTCTACCCCAGACAACGGGGAAGACAACATTAAATCCAGTTTCGGCAAGAAAATCCATCGCTTCAGCAATACGCTGCTGTGAACGGAGAACTTTACTGTCGGTGGTTGTGAGCCAAACGCCCCGTGTTTCGATTATTGTCATGTGTAAATAGCAGAAAACTTTGTAAGTAAAAGGCAGGAGGCAGACGGCAGAAGGAAAAAGCTTATCCTATCTAGTTTCTGGCGATAAGCATTTTACGTTTAGTTATGTACACCTACTTAACTGGTGGCAAACTGACGGTAGCGCGCCTGAACTACCATATAAACGCCATAAGCAATCAAGCCTAAAGCTACAATACCTAAAAGCCAGGGGCCATAAGGTTGCTCGGCTAGCGTCTGTAGTGCTCGATCTAAACCTCCAGCTTCACTAGCATCTGATTTAGTTGCTGCTTGAATTAAAAACCAACCAATAATGCAGAATACAACACCTCTTGCTGCTGCACCAAATTTGCAAATAAACATTACCCAAGTTCGTTCTTTTTTGCTTAATTCTGATAAATTAAGTTCTTTACGAATTTTATTACTAAAAGCTTTATAAAACTGATAAAAACCTAGACCAATTATAAATGCCCCAATAACTCCAATTAACCATTGACCAAAGGGTTGAGAAAGTACGCGTGCTGTCCAATCTTGGGTAGAGTTGCTATTTTCATTACCTCCAGTGCCAAGAGCAAGTTTTATCGCCGTGAAGGCTATCCCAGCGTATATAAAACCATTAATGGCATAACCAGCTCGCTGTGCCAAACCTTTGGCATCCGTGCCTTTATTGTCTGGATCTTTTATCGCCTCTACAAAACGCCAAATAACATATCCAATTAAGCCAATTGCTACTAATGCTAGTAAAAATTGACCAAATGGTTGATTGACAATTTCTCGAAGGGCGCCTTGAGGATCGGTAGTTTTACCGCCACTTCCCGTTGCCGCCTGTAATGCCAGTATTCCAATAATACCGTAAACTACTCCTTTAGATATATAACCAAATTTAGCGAGTCGCTCTATCCAAGCTGAGGGTTGATGTATTAGTTGTTGTGCCATATTATTCTTATTTTGTTATTATGTATACCTTTAGCAATAATCACCGACAAATTTCATCTTTCTCAGGGATAATTGCGTGATTAAATCTAAAAAAAGGAGAAATTTTAGAAATTTTTATAAAAAATATATTGTGTATTAGACAATAAAACTAAACTTTTGTATGCCTAAAATCTTCAACTTCAATTATTATGAAGTACTAAGAGTTCATGATTATTTATCTAGTAGGGTAGATAAATTATGTCTGTACAAGTGACTTGGAAGCACGATTATATCATTACCAATGGAGTGAAACTGCATTACGTCACTCAGGGAGAAGGGCCATTAATGCTGATGTTGCATGGTTTTCCTGAATTTTGGTATTCGTGGCGGCATCAAATTCCTGAATTTGCCAAATATTTTAAGGTTGTTGCTGTTGATTTGCGTGGCTACAACGATAGCGATAAACCAAAAGAACAATCTGCTTACGTAATGGATGAATTTATTAAAGATGTTGAGGGATTAATTAGAGCATTAGGATACGAAAAGTGTGTTTTGGTTGGGCATGATTGGGGAGGAGCGATCGCTTGGTGTTTTGCTTACGCTCATCCAGAAATGGTAGAGAAATTAATTGTTCTCAATATTCCTCACCCTGCCAAATTTAGTGAAGGGATGCGAAATCCTCAACAATTGCTCAAAAGCTCTTATATGTTTTTATTTCAACTACCTTGGCTACCAGAATTACTCATACAATCGGCAGACTACCAAGCAATTGAAACTGCCTTTAAAGGTATGGCAGTCAACAAAAGTACTTTCACCCAAGCAGATATTGACACTTACAAAGATGCAGCAGCCAAACGCGGTGCTTTAACAGCAATGTTGAACTATTACCGCAATGTTTTTCAACAGAAAATACTCAATCCGAATTGGGGCATTCTAGAAGTACCAACGTTAATGATTTGGGGAGAGAAAGATACTGCGCTAGGAAAAGAACTCAGTTACGGTACGGAATCCTATGTGAGAGACTTACAAATTAGGTATATTCCCAACTGTAGCCATTGGGTACAGCAGGAAAAACCTGAATTAGTTAATGAATATATGCGTGAGTTTTTAGGGCTTTAAACAATGTCTATGGCTCCTTGGCGAAGTGCGATCGCCCGCGCTCTCCATCAAAATCGCAGCCTTGTTTATGCCCGCTATTTACAGCTAGCAACAGTAAGGGCAAATGGGCATCCAGCTAATCGTACTGTAGTGTTTCGCGGCTTTCTAGAAGATACCAACAAGCTCAAATTTATCACCGATGCCCGCAGCGAAAAAGCCGAGCAAATTCAACAACAACCTTGGGCTGAAGTTTGCTGGTACTTCCCCAACACACGCGAGCAATTCCGCATTACTGGCTGCTTAACTCTAGTAGGAAGCGATAATTCTCAGCCAACGCTGCAAGAAGCTCGCAAGAAAACCTGGCAAAAACTAAGTGATGCAGCACGTTTACAATTTGCTTGGCCTTATCCTGGTAAACCAAGAATAGAGGAGCAAGCTGCCTTTGCACCACCTCCACCAGATCCTATGCAGCCATTGTCAATTTTTTGCTTGTTGTTGCTTGAGCCAATACAAGTAGATCATTTAGAATTGCGTGGAGAGCCGCAAAACCGTTGTCTCTATTGCTATGATGACCAAAAAGGATGGTCGATTGAAGCTATTAATCCTTGATGCATTGAGGCAGGGAATAGAGAACGGGGAACAGGGAGATTTTTCTCACCATCTCCTACAGCCCCATTCTCCACGTCTTTCTTAAATCCCAGCTCCATCGAGAAATTGCTGAATTGCCTTATCTCGCATATTGCAAGCAGGAGCATTTTTTTGTGTGTCACCTTCGTTGCAATTCAATATACCCACCAAAACAGGAGTTGCTGTTGTTGGCTGCCGCTCTTGTAAGGTTTGTACTTGTTGTTCTAGCAATTCTAAGCGATCAACTAAAGCGCGAATTACTTCCGCTTCTGAATCTGGTAAGTTATTGTGTTCTAGGGGGGCAACCCGCACTCCAGAACGATAAATAATACGACCGGGTATGCCTACTACAGTGCAATTAGAAGGTACATCCCTGAGAACGACAGAGCCAGCGCCAATGCGGACATTGTTGCCAATTTGAATATTACCCAGCACTTTTGCTCCTGCACCCACTACAACATTTTCACCTAAAGTAGGGTGCCGTTTTCCGCTTTCTTTACCAGTACCACCGAGGGTGACACCTTGATAAATCAGGGCATAATCTCCGATGATCGCTGTTTCACCAATCACTACTCCCATCCCATGGTCGATAAAGACGCTCTTACCAATCGTAGCGCCAGGGTGGATTTCAATTCCTGTTAAGAACCTAGCGATATGGGAAATCAGGCGAGGGATAAAGGGAATGCCTATATTGTAGAGCCAGTGAGACAGCCGATGAAACAGCAGAGCTTGCAAACCGGGGTAGCAAAATAATACTTCTAGCCAGTTACGAGCAGCTGGATCACGTTCAAATATAATGCGAAAGTCAGCAATAAGTGTAGACAGCACGCTTCTTGTACCCTCGTTGTGCCAAACAAGCTACACTCTATCTTAACGTTATCGGTGCAACCTCTAGCTATTGTTATAAATAGTAGTTGGTAGCTCTTGGTGAACTGCGTACTCAAGAGGACGCGGGAAGGGAAAGACAAGGGGACACAGGGAGTAGACAAACAACCATTAACTAAATATAGGGGCGGGTTTATTTAGATATTTTGTTATTCTAGAGAGATCGTTGTTAAAATCCGTCCCTACCTATGACCAATGACTAACTACTTTTCCTGTACAGAAAGCGTATAGTCTCGCTTGAGTTCAGGATTAAAGGTTGCCACCCAAATATGATAGGTTCCTGCTTTCCAGTCAGTATCTTCTATGCTGGCATCTTTACTTTTGCCAGTGTCATCACCGCAGCGAATTGTTTTTTTATCTGGCCCCTGGACAAGTATGGTGGTATCGTAGCCACCACTATTAACTTGTATTTTTAGATGAGAAAAGCTTTTTTTTAGAACTAAGATGTGGTCTGGAGTAGGATCGGCAAAACCAATACAGGCATTCTTATGGCGATCGCGGTTGCTAATAGCTGATAGAGAATAAGAGCCGCCTGTATAGCCTGTCATTGTCCCTTTTGTTTGCTCAAAACCTGGTAACAACGTTAACGTACCAAAATTAGCTGTGTTTGCTATTGCAGGTATAGGTACAACAGTCGCCAATATAGATAAAATTAAGCCCCTACCGAAAAGCAGTCGGGGGCAACGTTTGGTCATAGCAATCTTTTATAAATAATTTTAATTGTAATTTTATATACATATAGTATCAGAAAAATTTGCTATTTTTGTTGATTCTGTGACACATTGAGATGTGCCACAATTGCAGATTATTTAAGTTAGCAAGAGTGCAGAGGAGAAAATAGACTATATTTCCTCCTCTTTTGTTACTTTTATTCTCACAATCGGTCAAACTGTAAAAACACACCGCCTTTGAACAATTCCGTATTGTCACCGTAACTACTTACCGTGAGCGATCGCAAGTTTTGGAAAAACGGCTTTCCTACTATTTCCAAGATTTTAAGAATTGGCAGTTGACTTTCTAATATTTCTCGGCTTTTTGTCCAGTCGAGATAGATGTAGCCTTGAGTTGGTTGGGGAATGGCAGCGATACTATTTTGAAAAGTCCGATTTTTAATTAAAGAATTGTTTTTGGCATTGAGGACTTCATCGATTGTCTCTAGGTTAGAAGCAAAAATTTCGTAATTACCCTGAGTTGTATGGATTCCGTAAACTTTTGTCTCAACAGTGTATTTGCTTTTGTCTTGAGCATCACCAACTTTCGCAGCTTTGAGTTGCGTCCACGCCGAAATTTTTTGCTTGTCTAAGTCAAAAGTATTCAGTGATAGCCCATTTGAGGAAGCGATCGCATCCAGATGGGAAATACCTGCGGGTGCAGCCTCGGTTTTTTCTGCCACAAAAATCCAGTCGGAATTTGTTTGTTCTGGGCGGGGTAATAATCCAATCGCATATTCTCCTTGTACCCAGCTAAAAATATCTTCTTTTAAGTTGATATTCCAGCGTTTTTGTGCATCGTTGAGGGGTTGTACCAATCGAGATAAACTTTCTTTTCCTGATCCAGATATGGCAGTTGCCACTTGTTGCCAGAGTTGGGCTAAGTTGCTATTATCCAAACTACTCAAATTCTCTCCGGCAATTGCTAACCCTGCTGAAGCCGGAATATACTGTAATGCGCCACTAGCTTTAGATAATGGCTGTGGTGGAGGTAAAGTTTCTCCTTGTCCCAAAAAAGTAGTTTCTGCAACTAATTCCTTATTATTAGGCAAAACCAGAGAAATGACTTCGCTATCATAGGTTGCTATTTCTGGCAGTTTTAACCCTTGCCATTGTGCTATTAGAGGAAGATTCAAGAAAGCTACTGCTAGCGCTCCTTTGGGCAGTTGTTTAATAGCCTGCTGATATTGGTGAGAATTTGTCAAATTCAACTCAGCAGCCTGAACATTATTAATAGCCTCTCGTAGCACTTTGGGATCGTTCGCAAACAAGACAAAGCGATCTCCTACTGCTGCCCCAGCCAGTACCTTATCTGGCTGAGATTCATCAGCAAGCAGCTTCACACCTTCATATTGTTCCACTGTTAAACTTGTCCCAGCTATTGCCCGTTTGGAAAATAACAGATCAACAAACTCACGGCTTTTTTCTGGTTTATTAGTTGCTAGCGCCATCAAATAACCTGGCTGGAGTCCGTTCTCTGGATCGCGATCAATGTCTGGGGTAGTAACAGCCAAAGTAATTTCATTCCCTAACCAAGGCTGAATATCTTGTTTGTAATCTATACCAGTATTGGCGAGTAAGCTGCTTTTAAGCTTGGAAATTTCTCCATTACGTTCAAAAGACTGTAATTTATCTGGATTTACTAGCATCGATAGCATTACTGGCGCTTGTTTAGACACAAAAATTGTGGCTCCAGGCTGCGTGGTAGTTCCACCTCCAAGAGGATTGTTACCAAATGAGTTGGTACAACCAGTCATACCAATTGATAGCAGCATAGTTAAACTAGCTGCTAAAAAACGAAATAATAAACCTTGCTTCATAATTTTTTTCACATAAACTACCTGGGTAGTGCTTACACCCAAAAATATTAAACCGCCTTCTTCTACACCAAAAGCAGTTTTTATGCGAAATCTTTAGTCACTTTAGAAAATAGAGCAAATTTATCCCAATGGCACTGATGTATATGCTCATGTCAACGTGAAGATTTTCTGCGAACATAAATAATATCTAGGAAATCTCTAAGATTGTTTACAAAAGCTTCATGACAGGTAAATCTTTTGGTCAACCCATTACCCAAATTAGTGTAGAAGAACTTGCTCAACGTTTATTAGCAGGCGAGGCGAGCCTTCAGTTAGTAGACGTGCGCGAACCACAAGAAGTAGCGATCGCTTCTCTTGAGGGCTTTGTCAATCTTCCTCTCAGTCAATTTGCTGACTGGGCAGATCAAGTCCAAACCCGTTTCGATCCTCACGCTGAAACTTTTGTACTCTGTCATCACGGCATTCGTTCTGCTCAGATGTGTCAGTGGCTTATTGCTCAAGGTTTTACAAATGTTAAAAATATTGCTGGTGGTATTGATGCATATTCAAACTTAGTCGATCCTTCTATTCCTCAGTATTAATCGGTAATGACGAAACCAGCTTTATTTTGCTATTCTGGACTTAAGACAATATTAATTCTAGATTCTAAGCGGAAATACTTAGCAGCATCTGGTTTGTAAATATTTAGTCGATTCGCTGTTGAATCTACTTTTGCGAGAATCCGGCAAACTAATCACTAAAACCCTGTCAAATCCGCGCTCTCATATAAACATACGTAAATTGCAAATACTGTAACTTCTTAATTTGGAGAACATTTTTTGCTAGAGGTAAAACAGTAACTTTGTTTTTACGTATTCCAAGATACCTTCTGAATTTGATATCTTGCTTAACTAATTATTAATGGTTATTGCAACATCTGATAAATTTTTCATTTTTCAAAAATTGATTTAAATTTAGCTTCGATAAATACTCGCCATGCAAGTCCAGCTAACAAATCGACAACAACACATACTCTGGGCAACAGTACGTCATTATATCGCCACGGCAGAACCTGTTGGTTCCAAAGCTTTAGTTGAGGAATATAACTTGGGTGTTAGTTCAGCAACGATTCGCAACGTGATGGGTATGTTAGAAAAAGTTGGACTACTTTATCAGCCCCACACTTCTGCGGGCAGAGTACCTTCCGACTCTGGCTATCGCATTTACGTTGACAAGCTGATTACACCTTCTGATACTTTAGCGCGGCAGGTAGAAGATGCACTGCAACATCGCCTCAAGTGGGAAGATTGGAGTTTGGAAGCTTTATTGCAAGGAGCAGCTCAAATCTTAGCAACCTTGAGTGGTTGCATTAGCTTGATTACCATGCCGCAGAATGTAAGCGCCCAACTGCGACATCTACAATTGGTGCAAATTGAATCGGGCAAGGTAATGTTGATTGTGGTAACGGATAGTTACGAAACCCATTCGGCATTAATGGATTTGCCACCAAAACGACAAGAAAGACAACTCGATCTGGAGGTAATAGATCGGGAGTTGCAAATTGTTTCCAACTTTCTAAATAATCATTTGCGGGGGCGTAGTCTCCTAGAATTAGCTAACTTAGACTGGAGTCAGTTGGATCGGGAGTTTCAGCACTACGGCGAATACTTAAAAGAGTCACTAGCAGAATTTAGTCGTCGGAGTTTAACACCAAATACCACACAAATAATGGTTCGCGGTGTCTCAGAAGTGCTGCGGCAGCCAGAATTTTCGCACCTCCAACAAGTGCAAGCAATTATCCAGCTATTAGAAGAAGAACAAGAACAATTGTGGCAATTAATAGTTGACGAGCCAGAGGTAGAGGAAGTTGGTAAATCACGAGTGACAGTTCGGATTGGTTCAGAAAATCCTCTCGAACCCATACGTACTTGTAGCTTAATTTCTTCTACCTATCGTCGTGGTTCAGTGCCTGTAGGTAGTGTAGGCGTTTTGGGGCCAACACGCTTAGATTATGAAGGAGCGATCGCAGTCGTAGCCGCAGCTGCTGATTACCTATCGGAAGCGTTGAGCCAATAATCTTGTATCCCTAAACTCCGTACTATTGCCTTTGATGATCGAGCTTTGACTAAATTTTAGAGACTATATTATACCAATTCGTAATATCCTCCAGGAAGCCGTCCAACGTACTGCGCTTCTTTATGCCAGGGGAACTCGTCAATTATAACTTTAGTATGAATTATTTATTTTGCCAGCTTCAGTAAAATAAATCTTCATGCAACAAAAAACTGTATTTTGGTTAATCTGGCTAGGATTGATTATCTATGCCTTTGTGTTTGCCCCTCCCAATCAACCTGACACATTCGAGTTGATTAAAAATCTTTCCACAGGGCGATGGCAAGGCATTAATCCGCTTGTTATCTCACTGTTCAACATTATGGGCGTTTGGCCTTTAATTTACAGTGCAGTCATTTTTATAGATGGGAAAGGACAAAAAATTCCCGCTTGGCCTTTCGCTGTTCTCTCTTTTGCAGTCGGAGCCTTTGCCCTGCTACCGTACTTAGCTCTACGGGAACCAAATACACAGTTTTCTGGCCAAAAGAATACTTTTTTAAAGCTACTAGATTCTCGCTGGACTGGTGTGGTTCTGACTATAGGCGCGGCTATTTTAGTTGGCTATGGATTAGGGCAAGGAGATTGGAATAATTTTGTACAGCAGTGGCAAACCAGCCGCTTCATTCATGTGATGAGCTTGGATTTTTGTCTACTTTGCGCTTTATTTCCCGCATTATTGGGAGATGATATGGTGCGTCGTGGATTGAAAAATCCTCAAATATTTTGGTTGGTAGCGCTCATTCCACTATTTAGCCCGTTGATGTATCTGTGTATACGTCCACCTTTACCAGAAGCGAGTTCAGAGCTATTACCCAGTTAGAACCCACTGTATAAACTCAGAATTATGACTAGAAGAATAACACTTTGGTCGTTGTGGGCTGGATTTATTGCTTATATTTTGTGGCTAGCTCCACCTTTTCATTTAGAAGCCACAGTTATACTACTAAAAAATATCTTCACCCTGAATTGGACAGAAGTAAATCCTGTCATTCTATCGTTATTTTCTCTGATTGGTATTTGGCTATTTATTTATAGCGCCCTTCTGTTTTTTGATGGTAGGATGCAAAAGACTCCTTTTTGGCCTTTTGCTTTAGCAACAGTAGGAGCAGGAGTAATTGGTTTGCTGCCTTACTTGGCATCTCGCGAACCAAATCAAGAATTTTCTGGACAAAAAGATGCTTTTTTACAGTTGTTAGATTCTCGCTTTTTCGGTGTAATCCAAAGTTTAACCACTATTGGCTTATTTGCCTATGCTATGATGTTTGGCGATTGGGCAGGTTACTGGCAGCAGTTTTTGGGCGATCGCTTCATTCATGGCATGAGTTTGGCATTTTGCTTGTTCTGCCTGTTATTCCCAACTGTTTTGGGTGATGATATGGCACGGCGCGGCTTGAATAACCCCCAAATATTCTGGGCTATAGCGTTTTTACCATTATTTGGCCCTTTAATCTATCTTTGCCTGCGCCCTCCATTACCGGAACCCAGCATTCACCTCAAGCAACCAGAAAATGCCTATTAGAATAAGAAATTAAAAAGCAAAATAATAGTGAAATTGTGCCTATAACTTTGATGCAAAAAAAACCAATTGTAATTGCACATCGAGGCGCAAGCGGTTACCGCCCAGAACATACACTAGCTGCTTATGAATTAGCGATTGAGATGGGTGCTGATTTCATTGAACCAGACTTAGTTATCACCAAGGATGGTATTTTAATTGCTCGTCATGAAAATGAAATTTCTGAAACAACAGATGTTGCTGTTCGCCCAGAATTTTTAAGTCGTAAAGCTCTCAAGATTATCGATGGGGAAGCCAAAATAGGCTGGTTTACTGAAGATTTTACTCTAGCAGAAATTAAAACAATAAGAGCTAAAGAACGAATTCCCCAATTGCGTCCTCAAAATACAAAGTTTGATGGAATTTTAGAAATTCCTACCTTGCAGGAAGTTATTGATTTAGTAAAGCGTAAAAGTATAGAAACAGGACGCATCATTGGAATTTATCCAGAAACTAAGCACCCAACTTACTTTCAATTGATTGGCTTGTCGCTAGAAGATATTCTAATCGAAACTTTGCAAGCTAATGGTTATGAGGGAAATAATGCACCTATTTTTATTCAGTCTTTTGAAGTGACTAATCTTAAATACTTGTCTACAAAAACTGATTTACCACTAGTACAACTGCTTAATCTTAATGCTAAACCTTATGATTTTATAGTGAACAGCGATACTCAAACCTACATAGATTTGGTAAAAATAGAAGAATTAAAGAAAATTTCAAGTTATGCTCAAGCTATTGGTATTCATAAAAACTTACTTGTGCCTAGAGATGATAACGGTAAATTGTTATCACCAACATCTTTAGTCAGTGATGCTCATGCAGCTAATTTGCTAATTCATGCCTGGACTTTCCGTAACGAAGATTGCTTTTTGCCACAGGATTTACAAGGAAACCCTCAAGGAGAGTATGAACTGTTTTTTAATTTAGGAATTGATGGTGTATTCAGCGATTATCCTGATACGGCTATTTCTGTTTATCTAAGTATGAAATAGAGTTTTTATTTATTTGTTCTGATTTTTTAATACCAAAGCCTAAATGATAATTTTAAGTCGGTGGAATTTGAATTAAAAATTCTGTACCTTCTGGCAAGGAAATATACTGCAATTTTCCACCATGATTCTCAGTAATAATTTGATAACTAATTGAAAGTCCTAATCCATTTCCTGCTTCCTGAGGTTGAAGAGAGAAAAAAGGTTGAAATATTTGACTCGGTACTAAATCTTTCATCCCTAAACCATTATTTGCAATCTTAATTGTCACTTGCTGTTTATCTATAGTAGTAGTTATACGAATCTCAGGATAAATACTTTTTGTGTTGTCTTCTACACATATCGATTCATCCAAAGACTCGATCGCATTTATAAGTAGATTCATAAATACTTGATTTAGTTGTCCTGGATAACATTCTACTTTTGGTAAATTACCATATTCTTTGATAACTTGAATGGCAGGGCGTTTAGGCTTTGCTTTCAAGCGATGCTGTAAAATCATCAGAGTTACTTCTAATCCTTCATGAATATCAACAACTTTTTTTCGCTCTCCATCCGCTCGTGAAAAGTTTTGTAGAGATTGCATCGTGCTACGGATACTATCCGTTCCTACCTTCATTGAAGAAATTAGCTTCGGTAAATCTTCTAAGATATGAACTAGATCCATTATCTCTATTTTTTCTTCAATATCGCTTCCTGGGTAGGGGAATTTTTTTTGATAAAGATAAATTAATTTAACAAGTTCTTCAACATAGTTGCTAGCATGATACAAATTAGTGGAAATCAGTCCAATAGGATTGTTGACTTCATGAGCAATACCAGTAACCACCTGCCCTAAGGAGGAAATTTTTTCACTTTGAACTAGTTGTAACTGAGTTTTTTTAAGTTGCTCTAAAGCTAGAGAAAGTTCAGCAGTTCTTTCTTGTACTCTTTTTTCTAGTTGCTGCTTTTGTTCATCTAACTCTAAATTCAATCTTCGCATTTTTAAATGTAATTTAACTCTGGCTAATACTTCTTCTTGCTGAAAGGGTTTAAGAATATAATCAACAGCACCTAGCGTTAAACCTTTGATTTTTTCTTCTATTTCTGAAAGTGATGTAATAAAAATAATTGGAATATCTCTGGTTGATAAATCTGTTTGTAGAAGGCGACAAGTTTCAAAACCATCTAATTTTGGCATCATCACATCTAATAAAATCAAGTCTGGTGGATTATTTTTTACGTTTTCAATTCCGTTGATGCCGTTTCTCTCAGCCAAAACTTTATAGCCTGCATTAGTCAAAGTCGTATATAAAACTTCTATATTGGTGGGACTATCATCAATGACTAAAATAGTCTCATAAGAATTTTTTTCTACTTCTTTAATGGCTGAACTCATGTCTTTTTGATTTTTGTACTGTTCTTGCTTATATATTTCCCAAATTGCAATTCAAAATTGAGATCATTTGTTTCAAGCTGTCTTCCTTGTAAGAGTCAATCTCCCCTCTAACAGCCCAAAGGCAGCAGCCCACCACTTTCGTACCTTCGTTACCAAATTCTGGCTGTTGTTGAGAATGGTGCAAGACTTTCATTGATTTCATCACATAACAAAGTATGAAAATCTTTATTCCTACTTGCGCGACAGCAAATAAGCGTAAGTAGACGTAAAGCGGCTAATGCCACGGCAGGTGCTACAACGGAGCGGAGCAACTCCTGCTCCGCCTCCGGGGAGCCTCCAAGGGCGCACTGCCTCCTCTGCCTTCTGCTTTATTTTCTAGACAGATATTTAGTTATGCTCTATTTCTGAATGCTACCTCAGTGGGATTGTGGTTGTTGGCAGCATCAAGATTTGATATAAGCTGTCTACAATTGGTAGAGTAATCTAAGTCTAAGGAATAGAAAAATGAGAGTTTGGCTGGCTTGCTTTTTAGTGTTGTTTGCTTTAGCGCAACTGTTTGATTGGATAGAAGAATTGAAGCTACCCTTACCTATTTATATATTAGGTGGTGCTTTTTTAGCTGTTGCATCCAACTACGATAAGCTTTTTGGCGCTTATTTCGGTGATATTACTGATGCAAGCATAGAAGCGCAACTAGAACACCAGCAATTAAACTTATCACCTCAATCCACTGCTTCTGTTTCTTTACCAGAACCTGAAGTAAAAGAGTAACTTACTTGATGGGTAATAGCAGGCAGTTTTAACAAGTATCTATCCAATTACAAAATCTTCTATACCTAATATATTGACTAGGACTTGCTGAAGCTAAAGATTTTTTGTAAGTATATTTACGGAATTAATGCAACTTTTATCTGAAAGTAATCTGAAATATTACAAACTAAATACAACAACTAATAATTAAAATTCTTTGAATGGAGAAAATTATTGAGAAAGGGAATCGTCTAAATAAACGTTTCGTAAGTTGTAAA
Organism: Chlorogloeopsis sp. ULAP01; assembly: GCF_030381805.1. NCBI lineage: Bacteria > Bacillati > Cyanobacteriota > Cyanophyceae > Nostocales > Chlorogloeopsidaceae > Chlorogloeopsis > Chlorogloeopsis sp. ULAP01. The sequence goes on along the minus strand of NZ_JAUDRH010000003.1, from coordinate 345,728 downwards.
GTACTGTCGCTAGGATCCTGAAAACAAAGAAAAAGTCAAGGAGATAGCCCCCTGACTAGATTTCAATTATGTTCTACAACACACAACCACACATAACTAGTGAGGTCTACAACTATGTTAAATAAATCATATGCCTTTAGTCCATCAATTTATGCTTTAATTTTTGCAACCTCGAAAAGAGCGATTGCACAAACGCCTAAAATAGTTACATGGAAGTAGAAGATTTGCTATTTAATTCTTAGCTTCAGCAGATTCATATCTCTCAAATGAGATAATATTGACTTTATTTAAGCAAATTCATGTAAATCTGGAGCAAAACGGGTTTTAACTAAGATAGAGGCTTTATTATGCAAATTTCCTCTGTTTTGCGAGGATTTAATCTTATGATCCAGGAATAACTCTGTCAGAAGCTTAATGTTATGGGTATTTAAGCTCTAATATTAGTTTAGATAGCTATAATCACTGAACATTAAGTAACTCAGAACTTTGATTGTTATATTAATTCACGTTTTCAATGTTCAGTAGTTTGCCTATTTGATACTTATCAATAGCTGCGAGTAGGGTACAAACCTCCAAATTTCTTTATGGAACAAATCTAAAATTATTCAATCGATTTGAAGTATATATAAGTTATATTATAAATTTTATAGTTATAAAAAAGTAAAAAATTAATATAAAGATTTTTTGGTAGGAATTATTATACACAGACATTATATATATTAAAGAAAAGAGTAAAAATCACTATCACCACTTAATTTAATCCAAAAGAGAAAGTCCAATAGGTTAGAAAAATTAGACCACAATTGAGAATTGGGTGTAACTCTACATAGACCAAAAATCTCGCTATAATAGCGCTCTCCAAACAAGAGATTATAGTCTTGGTTATTAGTAACTGTTGACGATTATCTGTATAGATAGAATGTTGTGTTGCTCGCTTTCTGTATACTTTAATGGTGGAAGACAATGGCAAGCAACACACGGTGAGAGTGAGTGAGGCAGCACTACCAGGAACCTTATGACCTTTAATAGAATGGATACAAACCAGAGCTAAAAAGTAACCAAGATGCTTTTTTAGAGTAGTTCCCAGGTTTCTCCCTTGTAACCATATTGAAAAATTTCTGGGTGCAAAATTTCTGCTAACATCTCTAAAGATTCTACCAGCCGCGGCCCTGGGCGGTTGAAGTAGGAATTGCCATCAGTAATGTAGACTCTACCAGTTTGGTTGGCGCGGAGTTTTTGCCATTCTGGATTTTTAGTTAACAACTCAGCTTCTTGGCGAGTGCGATCTAAATCAAAGCCACAGGGCATGAATACGATAATATCTGGATTACCAGTGATCAGATTTTCCCATGTTAATTGTGGAGAAGGCTGACCTGTTATGCTAAATAATGGTTTTCCTCCTCCCAAAGTAACTAATTCAGGAATCCAGTTGGCGGCTGCCATCAAAGGATCAATCCATTCAATACAAGCGACAGTCGGTAGCTTTTCTGATTGGGAAAGCCCTTGGGTTTTCTGAGCGACAATTTTCACACGAGCTTCCAAGTTTTCTAGCACTTTTATGGAGTCTACTTGGAATACATTAGCTACTCTTTCAATATCAGCCCAAACCTCATTAAGAAGATTTGGTTTTAAAGAAATAATTTCGGGTGCGGTGTGAGTGAGTGAAGCTACAGCTTTTTCTACATCCAAAACACTAACAGCACAAACTTCACACTGATCTTGAGTGACGATATGAGTAGGCTGTAATTTTTCTAAGACGTCTGTTTTAATTTCGTAGATACTTAGAGCATTTTGAAGCAGATTGCTAACTTCATCATGAATTTTGCTGCTAGATGCCTCCGTATTTAGCCTGGGTTGGGTACAAATTGGACGATCTTGAATTTCTGGAGGATAGTCGCACTCATGCGATCGCCCAACAATAGCATCAGTCAATCCTAGTACAGCTAAAATTTCTGTTCCACTGGGAATTAGGGAGACAATTCTCAAGTTACCATCGGTCATTACTCCATCTCCACAACAGTTGCAACTATTTTTATTGTTGCAAATTCAAGTTGCTTGGGTATCTGCCTGTAGGTGAGAGGAGAGTTTTACCACAGGATTAGGATAGGAAATTAAGACTTACGCACAAAGGTGATTTTTTATTTGAGGCTGCCTGTCATGGGTAATACGGTTCATTTCGCGGTAGCCGTCACATCCTCAAAGGTACGGCTATACGTAGACATTTATAGAGCAGCTATCCGCAGAGTGTGAAGTTTATCAAAAGCAGGCTTTTCTGTAATTACAGGCTTTATGGCATAGCTCAATCATCAACAATGTTATGTTATGGGGTACTGGAGCATATATGATTATGAGTGTTTTTATACTCTGATAAGTGTTTATAAAGTTGAAATAAATTCTTCGATTTCGTGTATAAATTACTTTATTGTCAGTCTTTTTACTGAAAATTAAGGTTAACAGACTTACCAAAAATGGTGGAGTGTAAGGAAAGCGAGCAAACTGCGAAAGCAGTGGCTGAAAGCCAAGAAATTATGAACATCGGCGAAGAAGTTCAACCCTTTAAAGGTTGGGAGGAATCGCCGCCCGTTGATTTAGGGCAAGGGGTAATGGGCAACTCTCGATTCTCTATGCCCACAAAACTTCAGTCAATAGATGAGCTTAGTTTGAAAGGACTTGCATTGTCTGCCTCAAAAAATATTGAATCTCGATTTCATTGTCTATCACAGACAACTGTTGAATGCTTGATTATAGACGACAATGGAATTATTTTAGACGCCAATCTAATAGTTACAAAAATGACTGGTGATGAAATTACAAAGCTTACTAGTAAAAAAAGCTTTGATTTGCTAACAGCAACATCACCACAGTTAATCAGAAAACATATTCTTTTCGGGTACGAAAAACCGTATCAAGTAATTGTAGTTAAAAAAGACGGTTCTACTGTTGCGGTGGAAATGCAAAGCAAAATCATTCCTTACCAAGGGCAAAACATACAGGTATTAGCAATTAGAGATATTACAGAACGCAAGCAAAAAGAAGAGATTTTGCAAAGAAGGGAAAATTTTCTACGAAAACAGAACCAAATTCTAGTACAGATAGCCAAAAGCAAGACATTGCAGCAAGGTAATCTACACATAGCATTGAGGGAAATAACAGAAGCCACAGCCCAAACTGTAGAGGTTAAACGAGTCAGTGTATGGTTATATAATTCAGAGCGCTCAAAAATAGAATGTGTCGATTTGTACGATGCTACAACACACTGTCATAGCTCTGGCATGACGTTTTGGAAAGCCAATTTTCCTGTGTTTTTTCAGGCTTTAGAGCAAGAACGTAGTATTGCTGCACACGATGCCTTTGATGACAACAGAACCCAAGAACTATCTGAGCCTTATCTTTTTGTATTTGGCATTGCATCTTTGTTGGTTGCACCTATTTGGTTGGGAGGTGTTTTAGTAGGGGCGGTGTGTCACGAACACATCGGTTATATTCGCCAATGGACATTGGAGGAAGAGAACTTCGCTGGCACAATTGCAGATTTTATTGGATTAGCAATAGAAGCGAGCGAACGCAATACAGCACAAGAAACACTACGATATAGTGAGGCACAATTTCGGGCAATTTTTGAGTGTTCGTCTGTCGGTATCGGATTGGTAGATATGAAAGCACAGATTGTAGATACCAATCCAGCGCTGTGTAAAATACTGGGCTACAGTCGGGAAAAATTATGCGGTAGTAGCTTTGCAGATTATATTGTCAAGCAAGAGGGAGATTTAGAACTTTATCAACAACTAATGTTGGGAATTCGCGATCGCCTGGAAATGGAGAGGCGCTTTGTGCATCAAGATGGTAGATTAGTTTGGACTCAGTTGAGTGTTTCTTTAATTTCCAGTCCAAATGGCGAACCTCAATATTTTCTCACCATGATTGAGGATATTACCGAGCGCAAACAAACAGAGTTAAAACTATGTGAAAGTAAAGAAGCAGCAGAAGCTGGAAGTCGAGCAAAAAGTGAATTTTTGGCAACTATGAGTCATGAGTTGCGAACACCTCTGAATGCAATTATGGGTTTGTCTCAGCTGCTGCAACAAGAAATGGCTGGTTGTCTTAACGACAAGCAGAAAGAGTACATTAATTGTATTTACAGTAGTGGCGAACACTTACTAGCACTGATTAACGATATTCTCGATTTGTCAAAAGTGGAAGCTGGCAAAGAAGAACTGTTACTATCTGAGTTGCCAGTACAAGAATTGTGTGCTCATGTTGTGTCTACTGTACGCGATCGCGCTGAAAAAAAGGGATTGCAACTAATAACTGAAATTGATAAACAAGCAGATATTTGCATTGCCGATGAACGACGCATCAAGCAAATGCTGCTCAATCTATTTACAAATGCAATTAAATTTACTCCTGCGGGTAGAGTATCTTTAGAAGTTAGAAAAATATCTTTAGGTATAACTTTTACCGTATCAGATACAGGCATAGGTATTGCTCCTAGCCATTTCAAGTTTCTGTTTGAACCGTTTAAACAGCTTGATAGCAGACTTAGCCGTCAGTACGAAGGCACAGGATTGGGTTTAGCTTTGACGCGTAAATTAGCCCGTTTGCACGGTGGCGATGTGACAGTAGAGTCAACTTTGGGAAAGGGGAGTAGGTTTACAATATTTTTGCCCAATCAACTTCATCAAGAAAGTGAGGAGACAGGGATGTTAACATCTGCGCACACCAATTGATGCGCGGCTTTTAGAGAGGCGATCGCACACTGCTTTTCCTGAAGGAGTCGATTTATAATTACAACTACAGATGGACACAGATGACACCGATAAAATCTGTGTTTATCGGTGTTAATCTATGGTCGATTTGTTAGAAAATCATGAGTGCAAGAGATTTAATCGCGAAAGACGCAACTCTATTTAATAACCACTAACAATTCAAATATTTCTTCATTTTCACATGACGAATTCCAGCTTCTTCAAATACTTCTCCTTCTTCTTGAAAACCTAGTTGTTGATGCAAACCCTTTACATACTCTTGAGCATGAATTACAACTTCTGGAATATTTTTACTAGCTATTACTAAAAGTGCTTTTTCCATAATTTTCTTGCCAAAACCTTGTCCTCTAGCTATTGGCAAAACGGCTAATCTTTCTATCTTTGCAGTCTGAGCATTCAAGTATCTAATCCTAGCAGTTCCTACTACTTCGTCATTTAAATAAGCAATTAATTGCTCAGAAATTTCATCATCACCATCAAAATCCAAATCTGAATCTACTCCTTGCCCCTCTTGAAAAACTATCCTTCTAATTTCCTCACTTTTCGGAAAATCTTCCTGATAATCAGCCAATTTAATAATTAAATCACTCATCAAAATTTCTTATGCCAATTCTCTATAAACTTGCACTGAATGAGTACCAATTTCTTCCTTTGTGTTCTACCCTTACGGGTAGACACGTAGACGGACGTAGTCCGGCTTCTCGTAGAGTAGTGGCTTCTGTAGACGGGCTTTGCCCGGCTTCCCGTAGGGTAAGTAGCCGCTCCGCGTCTAATGTGCTCTTTGTGGTTAGTTTTTTAATATTAAGTACATCTTTCGCATTTTGATAGTTCATTTATAAAATAAGGTGGGCATTGCCCACCTATCAAACCTAGATTATTCTGCCCCTTCAATCGGAGCAAAACCTTGTCGTTGAATATTTTCCGTTACAGTACGCGGTTCTAGAAATTGTAGCAAGTAGTCGGGGCCTCCTGCTTTGGAACCAACTCCAGAAAGCTTGAAACCACCAAAAGGTTGACGTGCAACTATAGCGCCCGTAATTGTACGGTTAATGTACAAGTTTCCAACCTCAAAGTCTTCCTGCGCTTTTTGGATGTGTGAAGGAGTTCTAGAGTAAAGCCCTCCTGTTAAAGCATAATTAGTATCATTGGCAATTGAGAGCGCTTCTTGGAAATTTTTTGCCTTAATTACTGCCACAACAGGGCCAAAAATTTCTTGTTGGGCAATAATAGCATTTGGTGATACATCTTTAAAGATGACAGGGCCGATAAAATACCCATGATCTGGTGCTGGCAATTCTAAAACTACTTTTGCTTCTGCCTTGCCCTTTTGTATATACTCACGGATGCGATCGCGAGCATTAGCATCAATCACAGGTCCCACAGTAGTGCCAGGTAACTCTGCTGCTCCTATGTTAAGTGATTTTGTCGCTTCTACAAACCGTTGCACAAAGGTATCATAAATCGGTTCTAGAACTACTACTCGCGAACAAGCAGAACATTTTTGCCCACTGTAACCAAAAGCTGATTGCACGACACCCACGACAGCTTGGTCTAAGTCGGCACTTTCATCTACTATAATCGTATTCTTGCCGCCCATTTCGGCAATCACTCGCTTCATGTGCCGTTGCAGAGGTTTGAGAGTTGCTGCTTCAGCGTAAATTTTACAACCAACCTCTTGGGAGCCAGTAAAGACAATCATATGAGTATCAGGATGACTCACCAGATATGCACCAACTTGGGAACCCTTACCAGGAACGTATTGAAATACACCTTGTGGAATTCCAGCTTCTACTAAGATTTCTGTGAGTTTGGCTGCAATGACTGAAGATGTTTCCGCCGGTTTGAGTAGAGTACAATTACCAGCAACTAAAGCTGCAACTGTCATTCCTGTTGCGATCGCTAGCGGAAAATTCCAAGGAGAAATTACCACAGCAATGCCACGCGGTTGGTAGATATAACGATTTATCTCGCCAGCTACGTCGTAATTATAACCTTGGTCGAGCCTTTCCATCTCAGTGGCGTAATAGCGGCAGAAATCTATCGCCTCAGAAACTTCTGCATCTGCTTCCCGCACTGGTTTCCCGACTTCTAAAACGATCCAGGCACTTAATTCGGCGCGGCGTTGTTCCATTAAATCGGCGGCTTTTCGCAAAATACCAGCGCGTTGGCTAACGGGTGTTTTACGCCAACTCGGAAATGCGGCTTTGGCAGCTTGCATCGCTTCTTCTGCTTGTTCAACAGAGATAAGTCCAACTTTACCAATTACTTCACTGAAATTGGAGGGGTTAAGAGAATCAATAATTTCTTGAGTTTGGATGTACTTACCATTTAGTAGGGGGAGATAGGTTCTACCAAATTGCTGACGAACATTTTGGAAAGCTTGTTGAGATTTCTTTTTCGCTTCCGCTTCAGCATAATCTGTATCTGCCGCACCAATGAAGGAGGAGGAGTGGGAGATGGGAGAAGTGGGAGAAGGGGAGACTTTTCCATCCCCTTGTCCCCTTGTCTCCTTGTCCCCTTGTCCTATAGTAGGAGGTGCGAGTAGTTCTTCAATGGGACGATTTTCTAAATTTTGGCGCAAGAAGGAACTATTCGCGGTATTCTCTAACAAGCGACGAATCAGGTAAGCCATCCCTGGTAAGAGTTCGCCATAGGGACAGTAAACACGAACACGATAACCTCGATCTACTAGGGCTTTAGCTAGTTTATCGCCCATTCCGTAGAGGACTTGCATTTCAAAGCAACGATTGGGAACTTTTAGGGTTTGGGCGATCGCGATCGCATGGGCTTGCGATCGCACATTATGGCTACCAATGGCAGAGTATACATATGAATGATTCTCTAACAATAATTGAGTAATCTTCTCAAAATTTACGTCTGTCGCTGCTTTGTCATTGTAAACTGGCTGTGGCCAATGTTTTTGCGCTGCTTTGATGGTTTCCTGATCCCAATACGCGCCTTTTACCAAGCGAATAGTAATCGGATAACCACGCTGATTTGCCCAATTTATTAATTCTCGCGCATCTTGTTCGCTGTCGCGCAGATATGCCTGAATAGTCATGCCGATATCTGTACGTGTGCGAAACTCTTCTTCCATTAAGAGTTTTTTCAGGATGCTGAAAGTGATATCTTTATAGGCATACTGCTCCATATCAAAGTGAACAGCAACGCCTAATTCTTGAGCACGTCGCAGAAGGATGCGGATACGCGAGCTTACCCTTTCTTCACTTCCTTGGGCATCCAACGGATCGAATTGAGAATAAAACGCCGTTAATTTTACAGAAACCTGAACTTTTGGGAGCGCTTCGCCGTTTGCTTCATCGATTAGCGGTACATTTGTCCAATTTTGTGATGCTTCTTGTAATTGTTGCATCAAATCTACATAGCGTTCTAAATAAGATTGAGCTTCTGCTTCGGTAATTACTGCTTCACCTAATAAATCTACAGTGAAAGCCATTTTTTCCTTACGCAGTCGTTCTATTGTCTTTAGCGCCTGTTTAATATTTTCTCCAGCAATATATTTATGAGCTAATGTTTCAACTGCTGTGGCAACGGTGGTAGCAGCGACTTGCCCCGGCATAGAATCAGGGTTAGCAAAGTTTAGCATCCCCTTCAAAGCTGCGGGTAATTCTACCGATTCGTCACCTAAATATTCTTGTAAATGAGCGGCAATTTCTGGCTTACTGCGTAAAGCAGGTAAAGTATCAATAAAGCGAAATAGCTGCACTCGCAACCCAGGATTGCTCATTGCCCAAGCCAGTAATTTATCATCCCAGCGCATCTGATCGCGCAATGCCGAGAAGAAATTACGGTTTTCCTGTGTCGCAGCAAGCAACTGTCTAGCAATTTCTTGGGTTCTTGCTTCGTAGGTGCTTGTTTGTACTTGTAAAACCACAGATGACAAACTCCTTATTTAAAGTCGGGCTTTATTCACAAAACCCCTATATTCTATTGTCGCTCTTTGATGCAAGCTGCCACCACATCCAGATTTTCTGGATATTACACAAATCTTAATCCTTAGCTTGCTTCCAAGTCAGACGATGATGTGATAAATCACACAACTAGTGCATGAACATCTCTTTCCTCTAGCCCCTATTGTCTAGTCAGAATTTATCGCGTTTATACAACCTCAGTTCAATATAATGCTACTTTCGTCGGTATTAGCTGTGAAGTGAATCTGTAATTTTGCCAACAGAATCCGAAAAACTACAAGTTGAATTTGAAGGTAAAAGTACTTAAACTTTAGCCACTATTATGAACAAAGTTAATCAGAAAGCAAAGCGATCGCTTTCGATTGTTTTGACTACAACTTGTGGAGTAGCTTCACTATTGACTGCAATATTTAATACAACTTATTCTGCTTTTGCCTCAGAATTTATTGCTACTAAAAGTTTAGCTGCGAAAAATGACATCATTGCAAATGCATATACTTGCCCACAGTATGCAGGAGGAGGAAAATTAGACGCCTATATTGAAACTCCTAATTTTAATATTTATATTTGCAAAAAGCTGGGCAAACTTTTTTATATAGGTACTTCTAAGCGAAGTGGTAAAGGCACCCGTCCCCTGCTAACTTATGTAGAAGAAGGAACAGGATATGTTGCTAAAAATGGCAACTATGAATATGTTGTCAACGGTGCCGTACTCGAAATTCTCAAAAATGGTAAAGTTGTGCAAACAGATCCTGTAATTAAATATATAAGTGGTTATACAAATTAATGATTGTTTACCAATATGAGGAAACGCGATCGCTACCAGTTTGTCTTCTCGCTTGTGTTTGTGAAAAACTAATCTCCCGCACACAGGATAATAGCGAAGATAGCAAGTATAATACCGATGCCATGCCGTAAAGTCATAGGTTCTTTGAGGATAAAAAACGCCAAAATAACGGTGATTGCAGGATATAAAGATGTTAAAGGTAAAACAATAGAACTGGAACCTTTACTCACAGCAACCAAGTAGAAAAGTGTTGCTAATGTTCCTGTAACACCCGTTATAACTGCATAGAAAACGCCGCGAATGTCTCCTCGCCACTCTAAATTGTTCACAGTTATAAATACTAAACCAACAAAAATTGCACCAAGAATGTCATAAATTAATGCACTTTTGGGGTTAATGTAATTAGTTGCCAACTTACTGAAGAATCCCCAGCAACCATACAAAAACAGTGATACGAGTGCATATGTAAACCAAGACACAATTATCATACGTATGATTTTATTTTTAGCTCTACTTTATCCCTTTTCTAGCAACGTGATCGCTAATCCTATACCGATTCAAAAAATGTTTGCAACACATCCTGATATAGAGACGTGCCATAGTACGTCTCTACAATGTCTCTTTGTCACATTTTTTTTAAAATTGGTATTAGAAAAGACTACTCAATTACTCAATACTATACTGATGGTGAATTGCCTTGAGAACTTGCAGTAATTCAATTGAAAAATCAGGACGAGTTATATCTAGTTTTAGCAATAGTTGATAAATAGGGGGATTTCCTCGCTGGATAGAGACAAACTGATAATCTATGCCATTAGTAGTCAACCCCAAACTGATGGTCAATTTTCTAGACTTTTATATGTATAAGCCAGTAATTGGGGTAAACACTCTAAGGGCTTAACACTGTTATTTTTAGCTTTACTCAGTTCCACATATTTCAATGTGCTAACCATAAAGCAGCGTTACGCACATAGGTTTTAATATCTTCCAAGGCACGTCGTTCCTGTTTCATACCATTTCCTGGTGCTTCATCTACAAAGGTAGGACAGCCTTTATCTGTGTCCCAATTGTAATCAACAAAATGGTGAAAACTGGAATGAGCTAAGACACGTCCGAGCATCTGATCTTGGCTATCTTTATAGTGTTCTATTGCCACTATTAAATTAAAATCACGACCGGTAACCAAACTTTTACCTAATGCTATTACTCGTGCATTTGGATTATTGACATTTACTCCAATCCCACCTTCATGGGGATGGGCGGGAAAAAATTCAATATCTTGCAATAACTCGTGAATAGGTGCAACAGGCATAATTTTTTGATAATCGCCGTTAGCACCAGAATGATAATTTGGCCAAGATATATAAGTAGTATAAGGGTCATCGCGATCGCATCGAGATTGATCTGGATCGGGATTTTTGGAGTTGAAGTAGTGAACATCGCCGATATCAATCAAACCGCACATCGAACATCCCATGTCTTGATGATCGCGTGTTGCCAAGATACCGCCACCACGTTGCCGAAAGGCATTAATTCCCGCACGATCCTTTTCAGTTAAGCCCTCACCAACATCTAAAGCAAATAACCATAGTTGCTCGAAGTCAGATTGATCAAGAGTGCTTAAAAGTGGATCATCTCCTTCGTCATTTGTTTGGCGATCGCGTGCTGTCACTTCAAATAAAGGGTTTTCAGCTTCATCTGTTAAAGAAGCTAAATAATCCTTTAACATCGAAAAGCGCCAGATACTCCAGTCATCCTCGGTTGTAGGGATAGTTGTTTGCAACAAAATGCGAGTTGATTGCGACATAGCACCTCTGCTCCTTAATTTTCGAGCAAATTTTTTCATGCCAAGATTGAGTATAGCGATCGCTTCACTCCAATTTTTATATCATGTCTATTTAAAGACTGATCATATAGGCTGACGCGGAGAAATTTTAATAATAACTGACGAGCCACACTTAATTAGGACTTACGCAAAATCCCTCTAAAATCCTCTTGACTCCGTGTCACGGACACTTGCTACAACGGAGTGGAGCAGGAGTTGCTCCGCCTCCGGGGAACCTCCAAGGGCGCAGTGTTCTCCTACAAATCTCTTAACCCGCAAGGGCGCACTGGCTTCTCTGCGGTTTGTTATTATTTCATAACTCGTGCGTGAGTCCTGTTAATTTTAAAATTGTCTAAAGGCAGCAGTTAAAAGGCAGACAGCAAAACCTTCCCCTTCTGCCCTCTGCCTTATTTTTAGCTTCTATTTGGTGATTCCTCTGGCACAACACTTACTACAAGCTTGCGATTGTTACGCAAAATAGTGAGTTGCGATCGCACTCCCACACGTTCTGGCGTTAATAGCTTCTGTAATTCCTCCATATTTTGAAGGGCTAAACCATTAAAACCAACAATCACATCCCCTTGTTGCAAACCAGCTTTTTCGGCGGGGCTATTGGGCTCAACGTACATCACAAAAATTCCAGTATCCACAGCTAATTCATGGTATAACATGATGCGGCGAGAAATTTGCACATTTTGTCCACCAATACCAATGTAACCGCGCCGGACTTGACCGTATTTCATCAAGACAGGGATAACCATCTTGGCAGTGTGAATCGGTACGGCAAAGCAGATACCTTGTGCTGCCATCACTATTGCAGTATTAATACCGATAACTTCTGCATGAGAAGTTACTAAAGGGCCACCGGAGTTACCTGGATTCAATGCCGCATCGGTTTGGATAATGTTCTCAATTAGCTTACCAGAATGGGATTTAAAAGAGCGCCCCAAGGCACTGATTACTCCTGTTGTCACCGTGGTTTGGAAGCCTAAAGGATGTCCGATCGCGATCGCTAACTGCCCAACTCGCAATGATTGCGAATCACCCAAACGTGCTGCTACCAAGTTGGGCGCATAAATTCTAATTACAGCTATATCAGTATCCGGATCGTCGCCGATGATTTCGGCGTCGTAACTGCGTCCATCAGAAAGAGTTACCTGAATTTTGGATGCATCATGGACGACATGACTGTTAGTTAGGATATAACCATCTTGTGTGAAGATAAAACCAGAACCATTACCGCGTACTTCTTGAGCGAAGGGTTGATAATTGCGGCTACTTCCTGTTAGCCATCTTCGCACATCAATGTTCACAACTGTAGGGCTGACTTTCTCCACTACATTGATAACGGCTTGGGAATAAGCATCAAGCAGTTGTTCATCAGTTCTTGAGTTGTTTTGGGGTATTCTTGCATCCCTGGGAGCGAAATCATCTTTTGATACCCATCCCAGATTTCTTCTCATGTCTGCCATTCCTATCGTTATTACGGCCACTGTGAAACAGCAAGATGGGAAGATTGAAAGTTAGAAAGTTGGGAAGAAAAATATTTTCTTTTCTCCTCTGCACCGTTGTTATCTTACCCTGCTTGTCTACCTTCTTCCTGCGAACTTCTCATCTTATAATTCCAATCCTGCCAAAAAAGCCATGGCAATGCCAACAAGGCACTCAAAAGGGTGATATTTCCGCTCCACTGCGTTGTTATACTGCGTCTGTGTGCTATGCTTTGTGCAATTTATTTAGCGTTTTATTAAACGTCTCAACGTCTGTTGTTAAACCAATTGATTGAAGATTTTCTAGTGATCGCTTCCGACTCTGCTCAGAAAAAGAATAGCACGCATCCTTGATTAGTACCGGAACATAGCCAAGATCTGCCGCATGACGCACAGTAGGTTCGATACCAAACTCTAGCACTGCACCAATAATCGCAACCGCTTCAATGCGGGCATCGCGTAAAGCTAAATCGAGGTATGAGCCAACAAAGGCTGACATGGTGAGTTTATCAAATGCAACTTCCGATGAGAGCGGTGATAATTCAGGAACAATTGCATGAGAGGTTGAATCGGGCAAGAAGTTAGGCTGAACCTCTGCAACATTCGTAACTTGCTGCAATGCCATAGCGCTTTTCAGTTGCGAAACCCCTGCTACTTGCTTGGGCAATGTGGTGTGACGTGAGAAGAAAACTCGCATTTGATGAGTTCGGGCTGCATCAACGACGTTCTTTACCTGTTGAATAAACGCTGCACCATCGGGCAACTGTTGTGCGATACCTACCTGCATATCGTAAACCAGAAGCGCCATTTTCTGAGGATGGCAAACATCCTCTAGTATCGTGGGAATATTAAGTCCAAAGGCAGTTTGCATGATTAACTCCCTGAAAAGAAATCTTGGGCGCGGGTTTGAGCATAGTATTGAGCAAACGCTTCGTAAGTTGTGGCTGAATGGTGTGTGAGATCTGGAATCGCCTGAGTCACTGCCGTACCTGCACCCTGTTTCCAACAAGTAAATAATTCCAATTCGGCATCTAAATACCACTCTGGCTCTCCATTTGTCAGCCGTGCGGCTTTGAGATCTGCGGGGGGAAGATCGACATAACTCACCGCTCTACCTAGTGCTTTGGCAAAAATAGCAGCGATTTCATCAAATGTAATCGCTTTTCCTCCAGTCAGAACATAGCTTTTATTTTCATTTCCTGTTTCGGCTAGACAAATTGCAGCCACCTCAGCCACATCCCGCGCATCAACGTGAGAGATTTTGGTGTTGCCAACGCAATTGTAAAAGGCTCCATTCTGGGCAATCGTTTGAGTAAACCAGCGCATATTTTGCATCAGCATATTGGGGCGCAGATGCGTCCAACTCATGCCAGAATCTTCAAGATGTTCTTCGATCTGTCGATGCCACGTCTGGAACGTACTTGGCAACTCACCCGCGCCCATGACAGATAGTTTCACAACGTGTCGAACTCCTGCTTTTTGAGCTGCATCAATAAAATTTGATTCCAAATCAACTTGATGGGGATGATTGGGCATGACAAGAAATGCCTTTTCGATTCCTTGGAGTGCTGCATCCAGAGTATCCGGTTGACTGAAATCTCCCAGCGCCAGTTCGATGCCTTGTGCTTCAAGCTGGGAAGCTTTATGGCGATCGCGCACTAACGCTCGGAGCGGCAATTTCTGCTGAACGAGATGGTTGACAACTTCGCCACCAATATTTCCAGTTGCCCCAGTGATGAGAATAGTCATAAATGGTTCTCTAGTAAAAGCAGCTTTAATACCTAGCTTTTAAACTTAGACACTGTACCTCATTTACTCGCAAACTGCTGTATATTTAATACTCTGATAATATTACTGCTATTGTTACTATCAATTCTCTTTGGAAATTAAGAGACGCCCAATAGTCCACAAATGTCTGATTACCAACAATCTCCCTGATTATTTCGCTCTTAAGATTATAGAGATTGTCCATTCCAACAAATGCGATCGCCAACACGTAAATTTATCAGTGACTTCTAAAAACTCTCAATGAGAGTTTGGAGGAACTGAAGGTGTTGGTTGTTTTTGTTTAGTAATTATTCCAACCTACAACCAACTACCAATTATCAATTATCTGCCCAAATACCGCAGAGCCGTTTGCATAGCATCAGCTATATCTACATCACCATCGCCATCGGCATCAAGAAAGGAATTTAACACAGAATTGCCGCCAGTTTGAGGATTTTGGGCATTTGCACCAGTTCGCAAAAAATTTAGTACTAAGGGAACCAACAACGGCAGTAATTGTTGAATCATACTTGCATTCATCCCCGTACGTTGGGCGATCGCTTGTGCCACTTGCTGTTGCATCATCGGCGAGAATAAGCTGGCTACGGCTTGGGGATTAGGGGAGGTGCCGCTATATTGATTGACTACAGCTTGTGCTTCTTGATTGCCATAGTTAGCTTGCTTTTCTCGTAAAGCCGATCGCACGTAACCACCCAAAATACCCAAAGCAGATTGCATGGTAGATGGATTTGTACCAGTATTATTACTCAATTGCTGTACAGTATTGAGAATATCCCCCAGCTGACTGGTACTGCCTTGCTGATTGGGATTGTCAATTGCATTGATAATTTGCTCAAAAAGCTTCATAAGCTTGTTTCTCCCTTTTTACTCATGCCAACAAAACCAAATTTTTAGTGCTGGCTAATACGGCTATAAAAAAAATAAGGTGTTTTATTCAAATAATGCCTCTAGCAATTGGTAGAGCGATCGCGTCAACACAAGTTTTTCTCTAACTCTGTTGAAAAACACTGGAACTATTAAGATTAGAAGCATGTGCGTAAATAGTTCCACTAGCATTTGCCACCATGCCTCTGTCGCGCATCATCACACTCATCGTTGGGCTGATCGTCATTTTAGGACTCAGTCTATGGTTGATTGATTCCCTAACTCGGCTTTATGGGCAGTTAACCTGGAGTTCTCCGTTGTTGGGGAATTTATTGCTGTTTTTGCTAATTGTCCTGATTGGAGCATTAATAGCCACCTTTATTTATTACTTTGTGATTATTCGGGAAGGCGAGCAGCGTTCCCGACGCCGAAACAGAAGAATTAGGCAAGTGCAAATTCCTGCTGCTAAATCAGAAGCAGCTTCTTCTACCTTAGAAGCTGTAAGGCAACAGGTATCGCAAATTCAAGATGAAGTGACACGCCAAGCATTACTAAGTAAATCGCGAGAAATTGAAGCGAACTTGGCACGTGGTGAAATTCAAGTCGTCGTATTTGGCACAGGCAGTGCTGGCAAAACCTCCTTGGTAAATGCGATTATGGGACGCATGGTGGGCAGAGTAGATGCGCCGATGGGAACAACCCAGGCAGGTGAAACTTATTGTCTGCGGTTGAAAGGTTTAGAACGGAAAATTTTAATTACCGATACGCCGGGGATTTTAGAAGCGGGGGTAGCGGGAACCGAGAGAGAACAACTAGCAAGAGAACTGGCAACAGAAGCAGATTTGCTGTTGTTTGTGGTGGATAATGACTTACGGCGATCGGAGTATGAACCATTGCGAGCATTGGCAGAAATCGGCAAGCGTTCTGTACTGATCCTAAATAAGACTGATTTATATACAGAAGAAGATAAAGAAGTAATCTTGGCACGATTGCGACAACGGGTGCGGGGATTTATTGCTCCTGGTGATGTGGTAGCGATCGCTGCTAATCCCCAATCTGCACAATTAGAAAATGGGGAAATCTTCCAGCCTGAGCCAGAAATTTTACCATTACTCCGACGGATGGCAGCAATTTTGCGAGCAGAAGGTGAAGATTTAGTCGCAGATAATATTCTTCTGCAATCCCTACGCTTAGGAGAAGAAGCGCGGAAACTCATCGATGCTCAACGTCGCCGTCAAGCTGACAAAATTGTAGACAGGTATCAATGGATCGGTGCTGGTGTGGTGTCAGTGACTCCATTACCAGTAGTAGATTTGCTAGCAACTGCTGCTGTCAATGCCCAAATGGTAGTGGAACTTGGCAGAGTCTACGGTTGTGAACTAAATATGGAACGCGGGCGCGAACTAGCGCTTTCTCTGGCAAAAACAATTGCTGGTTTAGGAATTGTTAAAGGTGCAATTCAGTTACTTTCTACCGCTTTGCAATTGAATGTCGGTACTTTTGTTATTGGCAGGGCAATCCAAGGTGTAACAGCAGCATATCTGACACGCATTGCCGGAAAAAGTTTTATTGAGTATTTTCGTAACGATCAAGATTGGGGCGATGGTGGCATGACAGAAGTTGTTCAGCGTCAGTTTCAGCTCAATCGCCGCGACGAATTTATTAAGGCATTTGTTCAGGAAGCGATCGCACGGGTAGTAAAGCCCATAACACAGAGAGCCGAAATAGTTGAACAAGAGCGACAAAACAGATTAGAAACTGGGGATTAAATCCTAAGATTTTTTAAGAGGCTATCCAGCAAGTGGGCGATCGCTCATCTAGAGATTTAAGCTTACAAAATTAAATGATAAGTATCTTTGCCTGTCTCTGGAAGGACAATCAATTGTTGATTCATCAGATCTGGTTGCAATCCTAATTCTTCCAGAGGAATTAAGAGCGAATCTGTTCTTTAGGAATAAATCCTCGTTCTGCCAACATTTCATCAACCAAATTTGAGACGGTGATCAGTAGAACAAGGTAAATAATTAAAGGTTTGTAGTGTGGACTTTAGTCCTCCAATAAGGACTGAAGTCCACACTACGAACTGGATGCCAACATTTTTACATTACTTCACTTAGTTTGGTTTTTTCAAGTCGTTCTACTTAGTAGTGGTAACAACTCCCATTTCCTGAGTACGTGTTGTGGTCATAGTAAACTCCTGAGCAATGGAAATTTTATAATTTGAGACTTGCACTAACTTCTTCGTCCATCAATAAATAGATTTCTGGACTGCACAGCTACTGTAAGCTAAAGCTTACTGAATATATATTTCAGTCAGTTAAAACTGACTTTAGGGCGAGGTGCAAGATTTGAGCAATGCGATCGCGCCCTTGAATTTTAGCCATTAAGACTTGCATCTTGGGTTAGTGGCTTCCTAGATTTTTTGTAACAATACTTAATATTTAAATCTAAAACTTAGATTAAAAAGTTACAAACATTGTTGCCATTCTTCAGTAATATTGCCACTATTAAAACTTGTGAATTAGCTGTAAAAAACAGAACTTAATCTCAGTACTCTGGGATTAAGATAAAGATGTAAAGTGGAAAAACCTATGTAAATAGGCTTGAATCTATACATTAAAGATGCGTAGTGATAGCTAATCACTGCCAAATATTTACAGACTTCACACAAAAACTGATACAAGTTTGTGAGCGTGAGCATTGCTGTTATACAGAAATGTCGCAATCACTAGACTTTTTGCAAATATACAAAAGCTGCCCGGATATTAATGTCCGAAGTGGGAAAGCTCACTGTAGTTAAAAGCGACTAATCTTTCTCATGCTTGTAGTCGATTTTAATCAGTGTAGAGATGCTATCAAGCGTTTCTCTACAGCAGCAGCTAAAAGTACCTAACACAAATGTAGCTTTTACGAAATTTTGCAAAAAACCTTCTCGATTTTTGTCTTTGACTGTTGGAAAAACAAAACTCATGCTTAACGCAACATCAAAAAAGTTATCTCAGCTCGCTGCCACCGCAGCCCTTGGCGCTACTATGCTTAGTGCTGTGGGAACTGCCCCCGCAAATGCTGCAAGCATCACAGCATTCAACATCTCTGGGCAGTTTGCTCCCGAAGCTGTCACAGGTTCAGTTGGATTACCTACGCTCTTGGGAGGTGGTTCTTTTAAAGGAACTTATGAAGTAGATACGGATAAACTACCAGATAATGGCCCCGGAGTGTTTTTGCAGAACTGGGAAGTGAGTTTATTTGACTCTTCTAATAATTTTGTGAAAAAATTCTCCAAATCGATTCCTAACAACTCCGCTTTCGTACAAACAAATGCACTTCGCTTTACAGAAGCCGATTTTACTCCTCCTCCATCATTCTCAGTTCTTTCTGTAATCTTTCCACCAGGATTTAAAGGAGAGGGTAAGATCCAGGGTGGGTTCCAAGATTACAACCCATTTGACGGTTCTTTTGGAAGTATTGCTATTGTCTCTGGTAAAAGTGAGCCTGTACCTGAACCCTTTACTATTGCCGGTACAGCAGTTGCTGGTGCTATGGGGTTGTGGATGAAGCGTAAGCAGCAAAAAGCTTCCTAAACAAGATAGTTTTCAAATATGTCAGCATTGAACTCACGTTGTTAGATGCCGATATCTACAAAGGGGTTCTCAGTAAACAAAAGAGAACCCTTTTATTTTTTTGGTAGACAAAGGTGATATCATGTCCATTCAAAGACTTATTATTAGCGTCCAAAAGACGTGCCAGAGGTATCACTTCCGTACGCCCTTAGTGTTCCCGTAAGTACCCTAAGGGGGACACCCAGAAGGAGAGACGCAGAGAGATTTTAATCGTAAGTGATTAGCCGGACTTGATTTGATACGAAATCAACTAGTTCAACATTTTTTTGCATAGCCCGTATAGGCAGGCTTTATACACTACGGTAGACACGTCGATGCAGAGCGCCTTCTCGTAGAGTAGTGGATAAACGAAAGTAGCCGCCAGAGGGCGTCTAAGTGTAGCTTCAAACTTCTAACTATTAAGGTACAATAAAGGCTTTGTCAATATCAACTAAGCAATCAAGTGCTTTCTACTACTTGTTACATAACAATTCCGGAAGTAGCAGATATTATCCGAAAAAATAAATAACAAGTATGCAATTAAGCAGCGATTATGACTAATCACATGATTGGTAAAGTTCTGCAAGGACGTTACCAAATTGTGCAAACCCTTGATGCAGGTGTTTTTGGGCAAACATACATTGCTATAGATCTCGTACATGAACAACATAAATGTGTAATCAAGCAGCTTAAGGTTTCGAGTTCTCAACCTGAGTACTTACAAACTCAGAGGTTATACTTTCTCAGTGAAACTGAAACTCTCAAGCATCTGGGAAAACACAAGCAAATTCCCAAACTGATTACCTGCTTTCAGGAAAAACAGCGTTTTTACCTAGTACAAGAGTTTATTGAAGGACACGCTCTAACGGCAGAATTACCAATTCACCAACGTCTGGGTTATTCCTGGAGTGAAAGTGAAGTTATTGAATTATTACAAGATGTGCTAGGTATTCTGCAATTCGTTCATTCTCAAGGAGTTATTCACTGCGACATTAAGCCAGATAATTTAATTAGGCGTGCTTGTGATGGCAAGTTAGTTTTAATCGACTTTGGTTCTATCCAGACGATTGATTGTGGCTCAGATGCAGTATTGCCTATTGATAAATTTCCCGTTACCTCATTAGGGTATATTCCGCCAGAACAATTTATTGGTCAAACACAACCTAACAGTGATATTTATGCTTTGGGTATGATTGCAATCCAAGCTTTGACGGGGCTTTCTCCATTGCAATTAAAAACAGATCCTCGTAGCAACGAAATGATTTGGCGTTCTGAGCAGATTTCAGTTAGCGATCGCCTCGCTGCCATCCTCAGTCAAATGATCCGCCACAATTACCAAGCTCGTTTTCAATCAACAACTGAAGTACTACAAGCACTCAAACAAATATCAACAGGTAATGGGCAGAGTACTGTATTGCCGAACCCAGCCAAAACCGAAAATGATAAAAATTGTAAATCCTCCAAATCATCTCTACTAACGGGTATGAAAGTTGGATTAGTCGTAAATTCGTTGGCTATGGGTTTTGGGGTATATGCTTTAGTCAATAATTCTCCTGTTCACTCAGAAACAGATACTTTATATGAAGCAACAAAAGCATATCAAGCAGGAGATTTAGAGGAAGCGATCGCTCTAGCGAAAAAGATTCCTTCAAGCAGTAATGTCTATCCAGAGGCTCAAGCCACCATCGAAAAATGGCAAAACCAGTGGCAAACGGCTGCTGAAAATTATTTAACAGCTGAAAAAGCTTTGCATGAAGGAAGATGGGTAGATGCACTGAATGCGGCATCTCAAGTTCCTGATAATTTGTATTGGCAAACAAAAACAGACAAAATAGTTGATCAAGCAAAAGTTAAAATCGAGGCACAAACCCATAAATTATTAACAAAAGCTTACCAAAAAGCATCAGTCAAAGATTTTAATACCGCTTTAACTTACTTACGCCAAGTTCCTCAAGAATCCTCTGCTAACACCTTAGTACAACAGAAGTTAGCTGAGTATAACCAAAAACAACAAGTGAGGGCAGTTTTCTTACTACAACAAGCATATCGTCAAGCAGCAGTAAGCAAATTTGAAGCTGCGATCAAATATCTTCAACAAATTCCCAAAAATACGTCGGTGTATGCAACCGCTCAACTTAAGTTAATTGAGTATACTCACAAGCAACACCTCCAAGCTGAAGCTCAAAAGCTAGCTCAATCAAAAATACTTAGCACCGATAAAATTAAGGAGGTAGTTAATCGCAGTCGTACAAACACAAATCTACAATCTTTCGATCCTGAAAGCGAATTGCAAGAGGTAAATACTCAACTACAAACACGTTTATAACTTGCCGATTATTTCGTCTCCATCCAGTTTTCACCTGCGCGCACATCTACTACTAAAGGTACGCGCAACTGTACAGCATTTTCCATCACCGACTTGATTTGTGGTTGTAATTCTTCCCACTCATCAGGAGGAACTTCAAACACCAATTCATCATGAACTTGTAACAATAACCGCGCCTGATAATTTTGCAGAATTTCATGCAGCCTGATCATAGCAATTTTAATAATATCGGCGCTAGAGCCTTGAATTGGGGCATTGGCAGCAGAGCGCAATAAACCCGCATCGTAGGCACCTAAATTCTTTAATTTACTCAAATCAATATCTTCTGGTTTACTGCCTTTTAAATTACGCAGGCTATTACTGGTAAACTCAAAATAACGCCGACGTCCGAGAATTGTTTCTACATAACCTTGAGCGATCGCTTGTTTTTTCAATCCTTCTAAATATTCAAAAATCTGAGAATAACGTTTACTAAATCGCTGAATAAATTCGTTAGCCAGTGCTTTATCCACACCAGTAGAACGCGAAAATTTTAATGAACCCATGCCATAAATCACACCAAAGTTAATAGTTTTTGCTATCCGGCGTTCTTCTGAAGTTATATCTTCTTTTTCAAACATCAGTCGTGCCGTTACTGTGTGAATATCTTCATTCTTTTGATAAGCCTCGATTAATACTGGTTCTTGACTCAAATGTGCCAGTATTCTTAATTCAATTTGCGAATAATCAGCAGCCACCATCAACCACCCTGGCTCTGGGATAAATGCCTTACGAATTTGACGACTAAAAGCAGTACGAATCGGGATATTTTGTAAATTAGGATTAGAAGAAGATAATCTGCCAGTCGATGTAGTTGTTTGATTAAAATCTGTATGTACTCGCTGAGTATCAGGACGCACCAATGATGGCAATGCATCAACATAAGTAGACTTCAATTTAGCCAAAGTGCGATACTCAATAATGGCATCAATAATACCAGTTGTATCAACTTCTCTTAATTTTTCCAGTGTAGCTGCGTCGGTAGAATATCCCGTTTGTATTTTTCGAGAATGTTTGGTACTTAGCTTTAATTTCTCAAACAATATCTGACTCAATTGTTTAGGAGAACCCAAATTGAATTTTTCTGCTGCAATATCATAAGCTTGCTGTTCTAACTTCGCTAAATCTCTTTCTATCTGCTGCGAAAGTTCTTGCAAATACTCTGTATTGATGCGGATTCCCTGATATTCCATATCCGCCAAAACAGGCTCTAGTGGTTGTTCTACTTCCACTAATAACTTATGTAAAGCTGGAACTTTCTCTAGTTCTGCACGTAATTTCGGCACTAATTGAAATGTCGCATAAACATCCATACCGCAGTAGTCAGCAACAGTTGGAATATCTATGTCAGCGATTGTTTTATTTTTAGGTACTAAATCTACATAGCTTTTTGCTGTCAATCCCAAATATTTTTGAGCTAAATCACTCAAATTGTGGCTACCATCAGGATTAAGAAGATAACTTGCAAGCATGGGATCAAATACTACCCTTGCTAAGTTAATTCCTTGACAGTGCAGAATCAAGCGGTCAAACTTGGCATTTTGCAAAGCTTTGGGATAATTAGCATTTTCGAGAATTGAACGTAGTGCTTGTAGCACAATATCTTGAGCTAGATTTTCGCCAGTCTTATGCCCTATAGGAATGTAAGCTACTTCATCTGGCTGGGTTCCCCAACAGCAGCCAATCCCTACTAACTCAGCATCCCGTGGTTCTAAATCGCTAGTTTCAGTATCCCAAGCAACAGGTACATTAGGGTTAGTAAATTGCTGTAATTGATTTATTAATTCAGTTAATTTGGCTTTTGTATCAATAATACGTGGTTTGATAGCGGCACTAGATTGTGGTTGTTGTTGAGCTAATGCTGTATCACCAGCACTAAAAAACCACAAATCATTATCTTGATTTTCTTCTTGAATCTCGGTTATCTCTTCTGTTGTGGGAGAAAATATTTGTGCAACAGTGCCACCAAATTTTTGTTGTAGTTCGTTAATCTTACCTAAAAAAATCTTAAATTCTAGCTTTTCTAAAATAGGTGCTAAAACACTGCTATCAAACCCTTTTAATCGACACTCTTCTAAATTCACTTCTAGAGGAACATCAAGTACAATTGCCGCCAAATACTTTGACTTTTCGGCATCTTGTTTACCGACTTCTAATTTTTGCTTAATTGCACCTTTAATTTCAGGTAAAGAAGCATATATTTTCTCTAGAGAACCATAGGTATTAAGTAGCTGTACAGCAGTTTTTTCGCCTATCCCCTTCACACCGGGAATATTATCTGACTTATCACCACAAAGGGCTTTAAAATCGACAATTTGTGAAGGTAAAACGCCGAGTTTTTCTTGTACTTGCTCTCGTCCAAACTCAGTAATACCATTTGTAGTTGTGGAACGCTTCAGAGCTTCCGGACTAAAATACAGAACACTAATTTCTTTCTCAGAATCGATAAGTTGAAATAAGTCGCGATCACCTGTCAGAATCTTAACCTTATAACCAGCAACAGTAGCTTTTTGTGCTAAAGTCCCCAATATATCATCTGCTTCATAGCCAGGAGCTGTCAGAATTTTCAGATTCAGCCCATCCAACAACTCGTGGAGATTTTTTAAATCAGGAATAAAGTCTTCTGGCGTGCCAGGGCGATCGGCTTTATAGGTATCGTCAGCTTCGTGGCGAAAGGTAGGCAAACCCAAATCAAACGCCACTGCTATTGCTTGTGGCTGTTGGTTTGCCATTACCTCCAAAAGAGATTTCAGAAAGCCGTAACATACACTAGTAGGAATCCCCGTCTTAGTTCTCAGCCCGCCGTCTCTTCCTTTAGCAAAAGCGTAGTAAGAACGAAACGCTAGAGAGTGTCCATCAATCAGGATGAACGTGGGGCGTGTTGGGTTGGAAAAAGCGGAAGCCAAGTGGTTTGGAGGTGTTGTTTGGGACATAGCCTTATTGTAACCAGCTGCTTCCGTCGTGTCAGAGTTAATTTGAGGTTACGATGATTTTTCTACTTGATTTTGACGACGACGACGTAGTTTTAGCATACCTAATGCTCCCACACCCAACACTGATAAAGTGACTGTCGGTTCAGGAACAGATGTTAATGCTTTAACGTTATCGGCACCAATATCAAGAACGACAATAACATCATTAAAGTCACGATCAGAAGCTTCATTTGTTCTGCCAGTCTTCGGATCTTTTCCTGTAGCACCCAAAGCGCCATACAGATCCTCAAAACCCATCAAAATGTAATTACCGACAGCATAGGCAACCACGTGCTGCAATCCATCTGCATTTGAGGAAGTTTTAGTCCCAAAAATATTGGCAGAGTTACCACGATTTAATCCATCAGCTCTTAACCAAAAATCCAATAGAGTGCCTCCTGCAACATTGCCAAGATTGACTCCATCGCCAAGCTTTAATGTATCACCACCCCAGTTACCCACACACCCAGAGCCACTACAAGCAATGTCATTAAATACTAGCCCAGATTTGTTTGTATTCCCCGTTGCTTGATAAGCTAATTGGTTTCTATAACCAGCACCTTCGTTAATGAAATAAACATTAACATCATGACTGTATTTCATGAATAACTTACTAGGATCTAATTGAAATTGTCCGCTATTTGGCAGGGCAACTCTTTCTGCTTGCACATATTGCTGGAAAGGAGTGTCATTAAAACCAGTGACTTGTTTGCCTTGTATTGTTGGTTGCTGCCATGAATTATCCCATGTAAAACCAGCAGCAGATGCAGAGTTTACTTGAAACAAAAATCCAGTTAAAGCAGTAGTTGCAAAAATTAATCCTGTCAAAGTTTTTTTCAACATATAATTGCTTTCTTATCTGTACTAAAAATCTGAAAACTTGATTAAGCAATGAGGCTTAATTAATTTAATTGATATCTTAGTTTTTGGAGAATTGTCTATATTCAAAATCCGTTTTGGTGGACTCTTTAATATTTATGTAGTTGTTCAGTAATTACTTGGATTTAGTAAAAAATATTTATACGTTAATTTTCTAGTTTATAATTATCATTAATTTGTCAAGAGTAATAACTACGACAAAATATAAGTCATCTTTTTTAGTTAGATACCCAAGAACTTAAAATTCACAATAAAGTATAAAAATTTCTCTTCTCTGTTCCTTGTAACGCTACCCTACTCTCTGTTAAAGAGCTTCTCCCAAAATCTTCCTTCAGCTACCCTACGGGTTCTCCGTTGGGCGTAGCCCTTCTCGTAGAGTGGGAGTACGGGAGTTCGTAGACTCTTACGGGGAACTCTTCGGGTACTCTACGAGTTCTTCGTTGGGCGTAGCCCTTCTCGTAGAGTGGGAGTAAGCAGTTGCTACCTTTGGCAGCTACCCGACGCACTGCTCACCGATCTACGCTTACAAGACGGGGCTGATCTAACCTGTTCGCTATTTTCTCATGAGGTTAATTCACCAGACTCTACTCCTATTTTCTTGTCTAACCTGATAACCTCTTAGCTGGAACTTTATAGTACTAACAACTAAATTTATGCAGAAAGCATCTGCCCCTCACTTAGAATCAGTTGGTATTGCAGATATTGCTGCACAATCTACAGACATTAAATTACTTGTTTTAGATATAGATGGAACTATTGCTGGGCAATCGAACACCATCACCGAACCCGTCAAGCAAGCAATTAGTGCGGTGCAAGCCCAAGGAGTTAAAGTAGCCATCGCGACAGGCAGAATGTATCGCTCTGCCTTGCGTTTCCATCAAGAAATTAACTCTATTTTGCCTTTAATAGCCTATCAAGGAGCGTGGATTCAAGACCCAGTCTCTCAAACAATGCATCGACATTTACCTGTTTCTAGGGAAATTGCCGAGCAGCTATTGGATTATTTTGAACAACCAGAACTACGATCGCTGTTGTCTGTTCACTTTTATATCAATGATCAACTCTACGTCCGAGAAGTCACACCAGAAACTCAAATTTATGCAGAACGTTCTGGTATTATCCCCATTTCCGTAGGTGACTTACGCCAAGTCTTGAGCAACGAACCTACAAAAATTTTGGCTTTATGTGATGACACAGATATTATTGACAACTTACTAGGCTCTTTGGCTAGTCAATATACCCCTGCTGAACTGTATCTCACCAAATCTGTTGCTACATTCTTTGAAGCAACTAACCCTTTCGCTAACAAAGGAGCAGCAGTCCGCTACTTAGCTGAAGAACAACTGGGGCTACAATCTCACAATGTTATGACTATTGGTGATAATTTTAATGATGTGGAAATGCTCAATTACGCTGGCATAGGTATTGCAATGGGCAATGCGCCACCACAGGTACAAGCGATCGCCAATTGGATTGCACCTAATGTTGAAGAAAACGGGGTAGCAGTGGCGATTAAAAAATTACTGCTTTAATAAGGAGTAGCAGTAAACAAGCTTACTTTAAAACTTGTATCACAATTTATTCAGACTACTCAGTCCTGCTTTAAACAGATGCAGGACTTTTTTATTATTTACACTCTTTCAAAATAGAAAAAGATGGCGAAAAGCGTATCGCTCATCTAAAAATCAGAAAGGGTACCGACGACTGGCCGTGTTTCGTCTCGGTACCCTCGCTGGTTCGCTCCTCACACACCAGATAATATATCCTAAGTGATTCAACCAGTCAATACTTGTTACAAAAATTTTGATTGATTTCAGTGATATACATTGGAATTTATTGTTTTATGAAAAGCACTTAAAACTTTTGCTAACAGTTTAAGTAGTTTTGTACTTCACGCCATCTTCATAACTCAGAAGGGGCAAAAGCACTCAGCTTATCTTCCAACATAAATTTCAAAACCCATTGAGTAGCTACGATTAACCCATGCCTAACTTGAGCTAATTCTGGTGAAGTCGTTTTAACCTCACCCCAAATGCGGCAATTGCACCAGAAACTTTCAAAAGCTTGGCTCAGAGAAAGCGCTGCTTTTTCCCACTTCACCCCAGCCTCAGTAGATGAACATTCTAATTCATCCATCACTTTCACCAATTCGTTCATCAGACGAAATTCAGCAGGATGATTGAACCGTAGTTTTTGCTGTGTATCCAGCCAAGGTATTACATTAGTGGAAATAAACAACTCTTCTTGCTGAACTAGTCGCATTAAAGAGCAGCAGCGTGCATGAGCATACTGAATCGGAAATAGAGAAGAAGACAATTGAACGTCGCGATACTCTGACACAAGAACACTTTCTTTGTTCGTACCCCCTTTTTCCTCTCCAAGAGATACAAGTTTTTTTAACCAAGCAGCTAGAGCTAGATGAGCTAATTCTAAATGAATCCAGCCAGGCGGGATAATTTTAACTCTGAAAACGTCGCTAGTCTCTATCAATAAATGAGAGGCGATCGCATTGGCAATTTCCATCGCAGGTAGATTCTCATATTTCGATAACCTAAGTGCTATACCTGTGATGTACAAAACTCGTTCATTATCTCTTCCTTTAGAAAGAGGAATTTTTTTATCTATTATGCATATATTTTTGTGACTATTAGTATAAATACTCAACACAGTCATCAAATAACAATGCACTAACTGTTTAATTGATGTGTATTTGCTAACTTGTAGCATTTAATACGTATTAGATACGGTAAACTTAAAATATTTGAGAAATGTTAATTTTATGTCATCTGTCTTAGGATAGAACTTTAATTTAGAGAAAGAAAAATTAGAATTGTGCAAATTTTTTTTGAAACAGAGTAAATTTTACTACAATCATTGTACAGTAATAAGTATACAAAAGATGTAGAAGCTCAGTTTCTACCTTTTAGATGGCTGGCACTGTTAGGTGTTAAGCCTGACTAGCCAACAAGAAGACACTCCTTGCACCTTTTTATGACGTCTTTGTCTTCAGCCGAACGCTCTTTGTTACCTATGCAATCTCCATCCTCTTTTTCTGAGGCATCACGGCCTTTTTTAACTTGGCAACGGATTCTTGATTGGGCTCAGGAACACTATCGCTGCCGCACCTTTAGCAAAGATGAGCGCATTCCAGCCCGACCTGGATTGCTGTATTTGGTGCAAAGGGGTGCGATCCGTATGGTAGGAACCGCCCAAGTGAGTGCTACAGCCAGTCAGTTAACGTCTCGACGCATTAATAGAACTCCAGAAGAAGCTTTCTTGGGGTTTGTTGGTGCAGGACAGCCGTTTGAAATTGTTGCTCAATCACCATTCACGCTCCAGGCTTACGCACACGTTGACCAAACTATGGTGTTGTGGATGTACTGGCACGATTTAGATAACTGGCCTCACTTCCGCCGTGAAGTGATGGATGCCTTCAGGTTACAGCACCAGCGAAAGTTGCTGTGGCTGAGTGCTTTAGGACAACGCCGTACAATTGACCGACTTCTAGGATTCCTCACATTATTGATTGAGGAATATGGAGAGCCGGCAATGAGCGAAACCGATCCTGAAGTTATTCGTGGTTATTGTTTACCTTTCCCTCTTACTCATGCCCAAATTGGCAGTGCCATTGGTTCGACTCGTGTTACTGTCACCCGTTTGATGGGCAAGTTGCGTCAACGCGGCTTGATTTTAACTCAAGGGGATAATCTTATCTGCTTGCCAGCAGAGTCGATTAATAGAGCCAGCTAAAGTGCGATCGCGCAATCTCCAATGAGAAGCTGCCTTGCCATAGGAATAGCACCAACACGCTAACTTGAGGGGAAGGCGCTACTCTTCAAAAGAGAAGACACTGAGATGAATCTTGTTGTTCTCATAAAAAATGCAAGATTCTACAGGTGTGTACAAAAGCAATGCACTACTCTAGCTAAATGCTCATGACAGGTGTCAGCGTACTTTGACAAAACCCAGCTTGGGAGATAAGTTCTTGTCCCTGTTCGGTCAGCACTAAGTTGGCATAAGCACTACCCGCCTGCTCATCAGTTTGAGCATTCTGTTTGACCACCACAAACAGATTGCGGGTGTCGGGTAATTTCCTGACTGGAAGGCCTCAATGTTCAATTTGTTCCGATTACCAAGGCATTCTGAAGGGAGAACAAATAGCTCTTGGTATGGAGAAATATATCGCCCTTGTGTTCGCCCCAACGGCAAGGGCTTGATTGAACATTGGGGAACAACTTCTAGGGCAGAAACATAGTATATGCCGCCGAGATTAGTCGCCAGTTTGTTGTAGAGCTTGAGTAATGGTAGAAATAAGCTCTAAATGTTAGATATAAAAGTTAACTCCCAAAATATCTTGGGAATAAAGTTTAGCTGTGCCGCCATCACTCAGGCGACGAGAATATGCATTTAGAATTTTTAATGGCTTTAATTTTTCATAGCTGAAAGTTGCACTGGTACAAAGTCAAATCCAGTACCAGAACGAGAAGAATTTTTGCTCACAATTTTTACTAGTTGAACAGCGGCATTGCGATCACCTGAAGGCAAAAACCGAACTGAACCAGAAGCACCTGTGGGAGAAAATTCAGGTGTCGATAAAGCTTGCTGTACACCAATGCGTGTTGGATTGCTTTTTAATCCCTCAATTAAAGCTTTTGCGGCATCATATGCTAAAGCAGTTCGCCAATTTACATCAGCACCCCACAACTGTCGAGACTGACGGGGAAAATCTGAATTGTGCATACCATCAATATGCCAAGGAACAGCCAACACCATCTCTACTGCTTGTTCTCGCCCAATTTCTAAAGTTTTAGACGTATAAACGTCATCTCCTCCCAATAGCTTTAACCGTTTTTGGTTAACCTGCACTACTTGCAGTGCTTTATCTAAAGTGTTGGTATTAGCGGCTAGCATTAAAACTTCTGCACCTTGCTTAATCGCTTGTTCCACACTTTTAGCAGCACTAAAATTTGATTGAGACAAGTCAAATTCAGTTGATACTTGTCCCCCCTCTAGGGAAACTGATGAAACAAACTCAGACTTTAAGGATTGACTATAGTTACTTTGAGAATTGAAGAAAACGGCTACATTTTTTTTTTGTAAATTTTCGATTGTATACCGAGCTAAAGCCCTCGCTGCCATAAAATCACTGGGTACTGTGCGAAAAATGTAGCGGCTGAAGTTAGAAATTTTTACGGAAGTGCTGACAGGGGAAATAGCGACAAGCTCTCCTGATGTATAAATAGTGCCTGCGGCTAGAGTGACATCGCTAGCATACGGACCTACTACACCCAATACTTGTGGATTATTGACTAAGACTTTTGCAATTTGTTTGGCAATTTCTGGATGATTATCGTCGTTTGCTATTCCGACCTTTAGTGGTACTCCTTTGATTCCTCCAGCAGTATTAATTTCGTTTTGGGCTTGGGCAACACCACGTAAAATTTCTAAAGAACTATTCAGGTCAGTGCCAAGGGGTACAGATGCAACTATTGTATAGTTTTTTCCTACGCCTATGCGGGCGTTGTTTAGAAATATCAGTGCCTCTGGATCGTTTTTTTGAAGTTGCAGCGCTGCTTGTAGGTTGGAAATAGCCTTCTCATAACTACCAGATGCTAGCGCCGCTATACTCTCTTTTTTGATTGGAGAAATTTCCCTTGGAGTTAAAAATTTTTCACCAAAACTAATCCGTTCTGAAATCGCTTGGTTACTGGATTGGAGTAAATTATTACCTGGAGAGCTTTGTGGCAAGATTTTGTCTTTTAACCACCAAAAACCACCGCCCACTAATCCTAGTGTAATTAACACAGATAAAGCTAAAACAGCAGTTTCGTTTTTTTGGGACATAGAAGGATATTCAATACTTCACTCTATTTAAAATATTAAAGATAATAATTTGTAAATCAGACGAAAGATAGCTGTGACTGCAATTGCAACTAAGCCAGCCATAACAGATAAAATAATTATTTGTTGAATGCTAAGTCCTGCTTGCAACAAAGGAACGAAAAAAATAATTGCCAAAGTGATAGCAGGAATAATGAACAAATCCCATTTTTCGATCCACCGTCGCGTCTGAGCAAAAATTAGTATGCCTAAGATTAAAGCGGAAGCAGCGAGCGTAATTTCTGGGGATTTCAACAAACTATAAAGGGCGATCGCAATTAATCCACCCTCAAACCCACTAAATCCTGCACCTGTTAAAAATTCCCAGATAGAAAATGGGGCAACGGAGGAAGTTCTAGGCAATTGCTGTTTGTGTGGAATTGGATTTGGTACAGGGTGCAGAGGCGATAATTGGTGAAGTTGAGGGGAGTTGATTTGGGTAGGTACAATCTGCTGTGGAGGTGCATTCAGGGCATCTACAACTTCTTGAGTTGACTGAAAGCGTTGATTGACAGCAGGTAAAAGCATTTTGTCAAGAATATTAGCAAGATGAGAGCTAACTTTAGTCTGATTGTGCCATTTCCACTGGTTGCTATAAACATCAAATAGCTGAGTTATATCCTTTTCACCCGTAAGCAAAGTCACGACGGTTACGGCTAAAGCGTATAAATCTGTAGATGGAAATACTTGTCCTCCAGACATTTGTTCTGGCGGTGCAAAGCCCAAAGAATAGATTCCTGTTGAAGAAGTTGTAACCCCAGGAGGAGCATTGGCTACCTGCTTAACTGCGCCAAAATCTAACAAGTAAAGTTTGCCGTTGCGATGGCGCATAATGTTAGAAGGTTTGATATCTCTGTGAATAATGCCTTTGTGATGAACAAACTGCAATACTTGCAGAATTTCTCGCAGTACTTCTAATACTTCTGGCTCAGAAAATTTGCCTTTTTGCGCTAATTCCTCATCCAGATTTTGTCCATCAATGTATTCTTGGACAAGATAAAAAAATTGGTCTTGCTTCCCTGGCTGTAAGAAACTAGGAACTATCACCGGAAAGAAAGCATATAAATCTGGAATTCGCTCATGTTGAGTGCCTATCTCTTCTAAAACTACTGCTTCTCTCTCAAACAAATCTTGGGCTAATTGCAGTTGAGTAGTGGTTAAATTGCCTGCTGGTTGAAATTGCTTCACTACACACTGACGCATCCCAGGAGTGTAGCGATCGCGTGCCAAAAAAGCTGCCCCAAATCCTCCTTTACCTAATAACTTTGTAGGCAAATAGCGACTAACCAAAATCAAGGGCATACCACAAGCTGTGCAGTATTTTTGCTGCACTGTTCTTAAGGTGGAATGATCATCTAAATCTTGAAAATAGTTTTGCGGACGGGGACAACCGGGACGAGTGCAATAAATTTCCATACGTGTCAATTGTCATCAGTCATTAGTCATTAATCACCAGCCATTACTGAATGACAAAGGACAAATGACAAATGACGAATGACTAAATTTTAACTCTCATCAGAGTGAGATGTGTCCGTATCTAAAGTTGTATTGATTGCCATACTTCTGTGATGGTGTGACGATTTTAACACATCAAGATTCCACCCAGGGGCAGCAAACTGAGGCAGGATTTCTTTGCTAAAAGCTTCTGCTGCCTTGGATCTATAGCGATTGGGATTAAAAATTAGCCACAGTGTTCGCTTGACGATCACACCTTCAATGGGAGTGCAGTGTAGAACTCCCATTTGTAATTCTTTAGCGATCGCTGAAGTAGAAACAAAAGCGGCTCCCAAACCAGATTGCACAGCATTTTTAATAGCTTCTATAGAATTGAGTTCCATTTCCACTTTCAAACGCCGTGTATCAATATCATGTCGTGCTAAAACCTGATCGATCACCTTACGGATTGTCGATTGGGAATCGAGAGCTATGAATTGTAATTTATATAGGTCTTCTTTTTGAATGGTTTCGAGTTTTGTAAAAGGATGAAAGACAGGTAAAATCAGCGCCAACTCATCCTCAGAGTAAGGAATGATTTCTAATGATTCTGCCAACTCACCAGGAATTTCACCACCGATGATTGCCAGATCAACTTGTCCATTCACGACACTCCAGGCTGTTCGGCGAGTAGAGTGGACATGTAATTGCACCGCCACATCTGCATATTTTTGTCGAAACAACCCAATCATCCGGGGTAAGAGATAAGTACCGGTAGTTTGAGAAGCCCCAACAATTAAAGTACCACCTTGAAGATTTTGTAGATCCTCGATCGCACGGCAGGTTTCCTGACACAGACTGAGGATTTTTTCTCCATAACTTAGGAGTAGATGTCCTGCCTCGGTTAATTGTGCGCGGCGTCCTCCACGATCAAATAAGGGAACATCGAGTTGCCGTTCAAGGTTTTGTACTTGTAAGCTAACGGCAGGTTGGGAGACGTAGAGGCTATCAGCAGCACGCTTAAAGCTCCCTTCTGCGGCGATCGCTTTTAGAATACGTAACTGATCTAATGTGAAAGGAAGGTCAGACATAAGGCTCAACCCACAAACAAGAAAGGAGCAGCATTGGCAATAATCCTGCAATTCATAGTATTCTGGCTAGGCGTAATTTATTGCATCTTAAACTTGGAGGCTTTATCCGCAAAAGACAGTAACACAACATCTTGACTAAAGTCCCCCTTTGAACACTTTGTGGTATTGATTGTACTGAATTAAGCTTGCTTTAAGTTACTTCACTTATGTTTATGATGCTGCCACCTTGGTTAACCACCAGCCATTTCATCATCTTGGGATTACAATTAGGTTTTGCAATTGCCCATAGTGGAGGAGCTGCTTTGCGGCCTTGGGCAGAAAAACATATAGGCCCACGCCTCTATCGCATTATGTTTGCGTTGATTAGCCTGCCTTTAGCTGTAATCTTAATCATTTACTTTTTTAACCACCGTTATGATGGTTTGCAACTTTGGCAGATTCAAAGTTTACCTGGGGTAAAGGCATTAGTCTGGATTTTATCAGCAATATCTTTTTTATTTTTATATCCTGCTACTTTCAATCTACTAGAAATTGCTGCCATCACCAAGCCACAAGTTCATCTCTATGAAACAGGAATTATTCGCATTACCCGCCATCCTCAAATGGTTGGACAGATAATTTGGTGTGTAGCCCATACTCTCTGGTTGGGTACTACATTTACCCTTGTGACTTCCGCAGGATTAATTTTGCACCACTTGTTTGGTGTTTGGCATGGCGATCGCCGCTTAGGTTGGCGCTATGGTAAGGCCTTTGCCACTCTCAAAGAGCGCACGAGTATTATTCCTTTTGCTGCTATTTTAGATGGGCGTCAACATCTGGAGTGGCAAGAATTTTTGCGCCCTGCCTATTTGGGAGTAGCTATCTTTGTATTACTTCTGTGGTGGTCTCATCCACTATTGTTGACGGCAACTAGTAGGGTACAATGGTAATCCAGGTTGAAACAAAACTGACAGCAGCATTAGGATAGAAACCAGATGAGCATTTTGACTCACCAGTTACTACCAATTCAATGTAGGATAAATTGAAGTAGCTGTCAGGGAAGGTAGAACTAGTAAATTTTAGACTTTAATATTGATGGCTGCTTGTCAACTGTCAACATTCTCAGTAAGAGGAACGGAACGCTCAATTTTCCCTCTCTAGACCAGCAAACAGGAGTTAAAAACCTTAAAATTCTATTACGGTTGATGCACTAGCTTTTGCGTCAGCATCAATTATGAGCAAAATAAAATCAAGGCTGAAATTTTTGTACATCTGTAATTATGCCCTGAAAGCGTTTATTGACAGTTAGTAGCTTACCCTATTACTGTTAATCGCTATTTGGATATGAAAACCCTATAATTTTAGAGGCATCATGGTGTTGTCGGTTAGTGAGCGGACGTTTACTCAAGAAGTTTTAGAATCTCCGATTCCTGTTTTGGTAAATTTTGAAGCTCCTTGGTGTGGCTTGTGTCGCATCATTCACCCCTTGTTATTACAATTTAAAGCCCAATGCGGCGAGCAAATTAAATTAGTCGGTATTAACGCTGATGACAATTTCAAGTTGTCCACTACATATCGACTAAAATCCTTACCAACCTTGTTGTTGATTGAAAATGGTATTGTTAGGCAACGTCTGGAAGGTTTTCGAGGGCGTGAAGATTTACTTCAGGCTTTAGAAGAAATAAAACTTAGCTACGGCAAGCATCCTAAAGTTCACAAAAGCACTCAAACAGCAGAATTGGGGATTGTTTAGCATAAAAATAGTTATTTGTCAAGAGTCAATGGTTAACAGTAAAAAAAATTTATGCTCTCAACTTTTGACTCATGACTGCCAAAAAATGCCAAAAATATAAAACCATGTTTAATTACCTCACCCAATCAGTATCGGGTGGGGTATTTTATCGTGAAGGGTGTGTGTCACAATTATTAACAGATCCGACAAGTTGATCAACGCAAGGCTGAAGTATGAAGGTTAAAGTATGAAACAATGTCTAAATCCTGGTTCCTGTAGAAGCTTGTACTTTACTCACACAAAACATTTCGCCCACAACAAGGGGTGTTAAAGTGCCAAAAGCAGGCAGTCTCAAAAACCGTGCGAAATTTGCACATTCTTTCATCCTTAAATCCTTTGGCCTTCATCCTTTTTCATGAAGAATTCTAAAAGTAGGCGTCAGTGATGGAAGTAATCTATCAATATGCCTGGCTGATTCCGGTATTACCTCTTTTAGGGGCAATGTTGGTTGGGCTGGGATTAATCTCTCTCAATCAGGTGACGAACCGTTTACGACAGCTTAACGCCGTGTTGATTATCTCCCTCATGGGAGCGGCGATGGGGCTGTCGTTCGCCATATTATGGAGTCAACTGCATGGACACGCCCCTTATCTTCGCACCCTAGAATGGGCGGCCGCGGGCAATTTTCACCTGAGCATGGGCTACACTATTGACCACCTGACAGCCTTGATGCTGGTGATTGTGACGACAGTAGCTTTCTTAGTCATGGTTTACACTGACGGCTACATGGCGCACGACCCTGGCTATGTCAGGTTCTATGCCTATCTCAGCTTGTTTGGCTCTTCAATGTTGGGTCTGGTGGTAAGTCCCAACTTGGTGCAGATTTACATCTTCTGGGAACTGGTAGGTATGTGTTCTTATCTACTAGTTGGTTTCTGGTATGATCGCAAATCGGCAGCAGATGCAGCCCAAAAAGCGTTTGTTACCAACCGCGTTGGCGACTTTGGTCTGCTTTTGGGGATTCTGGGGTTATTCTGGGCAACAGGAAGTTTTGATTTTCAGATCATGGGCGATCGCCTTGCCCAACTCGTGCATACAGGTGCTATCAGCAATCTGCTGGCAGCTTTGCTTGCAATTTTAGTCTTCTTGGGGCCAGTAGCTAAATCAGCCCAATTTCCCCTCCACGTCTGGCTACCAGATGCTATGGAAGGCCCTACACCTATCTCAGCCTTGATTCACGCGGCAACGATGGTGGCAGCAGGCGTCTTCCTGATTGCCCGGATGTACCCGGTGTTTGAACACGTCCCGGCGGCAATGAATACAATTGCCTACACCGGAGCGTTTACAGCTTTTTTGGGGGCAACAATTGCCATTACTCAAAATGACATCAAAAAGGGTTTAGCTTACTCCACCATTTCCCAACTTGGTTACATGGTGATGGCAATGGGAGTAGGGGCTTACTCGGCTGGTCTTTTCCACCTCATGACCCACGCCTACTTTAAGGCGATGCTATTTTTGGGTTCAGGTTCAGTGATTCACGGCATGGAAGCAGTCGTCGGTCATGACCCTGACTTGGCACAGGATATGCGGTTGATGGGTGGACTGCGCAAGTTTATGCCAATTACGGCACTAACTTTCTTCATCGGTTGCGTGGCAATTTCTGGTATCCCGCCTTTTGCTGGGTTCTGGTCAAAAGATGAAATTCTCAGCGCCGCCTTTGCCTCTAACCCACTGCTATGGGGTGTTGGCTGGCTCACAGCCGGGATTACTGCCTTCTATATGTTCCGGATGTATTTCACCACTTTTGAAGGTCAATTCCGGGGCAATAAAAGCCAGTTGTGGGATAAACTCAAGTCTCCTGTCGGCATGGCGATTGTTACGGGTTTTGAAAGAACTCCTGCTTTTGGCCCCGGTGCGATGACCAAAGGAGAACTAGAAGCCCACGAAGAACACCATCACGACGACCACGGACACGGTCATAGTGAATACCCACACGAGTCACCTTGGACGATGACCCTGCCATTGGTGGTGCTGGCAATTCCTTCAGTCTTGATTGGTTTGGTGGGGACACCCTTTGCTAACTACTTTGAGGAGTTTATTTATTCCCCTAACGAAACCCTTGAAGAAGTGGTGGCAAAAGCCGCAGAAGTTGACCTGCATGAGTTTTACATTATGGCGGGTGGTTCAGTGGGAATTTCCCTAATTGGAATTACCGTCGCTTCTTTAATGTATTTGTGGGGTAAGATTAACCCAGTGGCGATCGCGGCCCAAATCAAACCACTTTATGAGTTATCTCTCAATAAGTGGTATTTCGATGACATTTACCACCGCGTATTTGTTCTTGGCTCTCGTCGTTTAGCTAGACAAGTAAT
This sequence comes from Chlorogloeopsis sp. ULAP01, assembly GCF_030381805.1. Lineage (NCBI taxonomy): Bacteria > Bacillati > Cyanobacteriota > Cyanophyceae > Nostocales > Chlorogloeopsidaceae > Chlorogloeopsis > Chlorogloeopsis sp. ULAP01. The sequence continues at coordinate 307,973 of NZ_JAUDRH010000003.1, read as the reverse complement.
GGAAGTTGACTACCGCGTTGTCGATGGTGCCGTCAACCTTACAGGCTTTTTCACTCTTGTTAGCGGCGAAGGCTTAAAATACTTTGAAAACGGTCGCGCTCAATTCTACGCTTTAATTGTGTTTGCGGCAGTCTTGGGCTTGGTGATTGTCTTTGGTGTAACTTAAATTAACCAAAGGTGTAAGTAATCACTGTTGCTATCTCATGAGTTATTTATTGCTCAATAAGTTTGTGCCATGAGGATGAGGGCAGGTAAATGTATTTACCTGTCTTTATCTTTTTTGATTTTTGTTAAATCAACCTAACAAATGAAGGCCTGATTGCGAAAAAACTGCTAGTTAATAGCTAGTAGCCTAAGCCCTTACATTACGAACAACTTCGATGAATACAGCTAATTTTCCTTGGCTGACCACGATTATTCTGTTACCCGTAGTAGCATCGCTGCTGATTCCCATCATCCCAGATAAAGACGGCAAAACAGTTCGCTGGTATGCCTTGATCGTTGGGTTGATCGATTTTGCCTTGATTGTTACTGCTTTTTATTTTGGGTATGACTTCTCTAATCCTAATTTGCAGTTATTTGAGAGTTATGCCTGGGTTCCCCAGCTGGATTTGAATTGGTCAGTAGGGGCAGATGGCTTGTCAATGCCCCTAATTATTTTGACTGGATTCATTACCACATTGGCGGCTTTGGCGGCTTGGCCTGTGACACTAAAGCCCAAGTTATTTTACTTTTTGCTTTTGGCGATGTATGGCGGACAAATTGCTGTATTCGCCGTCCAGGATATGCTGTTGTTTTTCCTGGTGTGGGAACTGGAATTGATTCCGGTTTACTTGCTATTAGCTATTTGGGGAGGAAAAAAACGGCAATACGCAGCGACTAAGTTTATTTTGTACACTGCCGGCGGTTCCTTGTTTATTTTGGTAGCTGGCTTGGCGATGGCATTTTATGGTGATACGGTCACATTTGATATGCGATCGCTCGCTGCAAAAAATTACGCCTTAAACCTTCAACTTTGGCTGTATGGTGCCTTTTTGATTGCCTATGCTGTCAAGTTGCCGATCTTCCCACTTCATACCTGGCTACCAGATGCCCATGGTGAAGCCACAGCCCCGGTACATATGTTACTGGCTGGTATTCTCCTGAAAATGGGTGGTTACGCCTTAATTCGGATGAATGCTCAGATGCTTCCCGATGCCCACGCTTATTTTGCTCCTGTGTTGGTGATATTGGGGGTAGTTAACATTATCTACGCAGCCCTCACATCCTTTGCCCAGCGCAACCTGAAGCGGAAAATTGCTTACTCTTCCATTTCCCATATGGGCTTTGTAACAATTGGTATTGCTTCCTTTACCGATTTGGGCCTGAATGGGGCAATGCTGCAAATGGTATCCCACGGGTTGATTGGGGCAAGTTTATTCTTTTTGGTAGGAGCAACTTATGATCGCACCCACACCCTAATGTTGGACGAGATGGGTGGTGTCGGCAAGAAGATGGGCAAGATTTTTGCTATGTGGACGACTTGTTCCTTAGCGTCTTTGGCATTACCGGGAATGAGTGGTTTCGTGGCAGAGTTAATGGTATTCGTAGGCTTTGCTACTAGCGATGCCTATAACCCGACTTTCAAAGTTATTGTCGTGTTCTTGATGGCAGTTGGGGTAATTTTAACTCCGGTTTACCTGCTGTCAATGCTGCGGGAAATTTTCTACGGCGAAGAGAACAAAGAATTAGTTTCTCACCAGAAACTCATCGATGCCGAACCCCGTGAAATCTTCATCATTGCCTGCTTGTTAGTGCCAATTATTGGGATTGGTTTATATCCCAAGATTTTGACTCAGGTATACGATGCTTCTACAGTACAGCTAACTGAAAGATTGCGAAATTCTGTACCGTCATTAGCTCAACAAAAAGTGCCTGCGGTATCGCTAAGTGCGCCTGCTATTGGTGAAGGCACAAGGTAAAAGTAAAAGACAAAAGATAAATAGATGACTTTTACTTTTCTTAATATTTTACAAGGGTGGGTTTTTGCCTGCCCTTTTTTGTGTGCGATCGCTCCTCAATTTATTTCATGCTGATTGACGAGGATCGTCTACGGGTGGATGCCAACCAGCTTCTACCCAAAACCTACGAGCATATTGAATTGCTCCCTCGTCATGCCTTTCATCATTCATGTCTAGGCGATCGCACGTAGCACGACCTATGGAAGTAACTGCACAAATCTTCAAACTATCTACTGTCCAGATAAAATGCTTAGACCACAGCTGCTGACGGGGATTAAATAAAGGTACTATTTCCTGAGTTTGAGGGTCTGTTCCCTTTGTAAAGTTGTAGCGACGCTCGTTGCAGCGATGACAAGCCAGAGCTAAATTTTCAACATCATCAGAACCGCCTAAAGACTGAGGCTGGATGTGACTTAGGTATTCTGGGGAGTGGCAATACTCGCAGAGGAATCTGGCTCGTTGTCGTACAAGTTTTCGAGTTGAGTTGGACACCATTTAGCTTGGGCTGCAAGTTGGGCATTGATGAAAGTAAAAATTCGCGATAATTCAGAGATTCCATCCAGTTCAGCCCGCTCTTCTTTGGTGAGTAAATCTTGCTTGTTCTTTCCCAGAAGCTCTTCAAACCGAGACTGCAATTCATCTGTAAATTTGAAGATATAGAAATCTCCAAACTGGCTCATCCTGACTCCAGAGCGCATGAAGAATGAAGGTTGAACCATTTCTTGAGCAATCATGGTGTTCTTTTCATGCCTTTAGTATCACGATAATAACAAATATCAGCAAAACTCATTAGAGCATGTTTGAGATACCTTCATCGAACTTTTAAAGATAAGCTGCAAAAAGTGGTTACTAATTTGTTCATCAGGGAACTCTATATATAAGACTACTCAGCAGTAGCAGAGAAAATCTGTAGTTAACAATTTTTAAGCAGTAAATAAATATCAGGAGTATTCATGATTCCACTAATTTTAGGAGCTATTGCCTTAGCTACTGGCGTTGTTGGTGCAGGAGCAGGAGCGGTAGGATTTTCCGATATGAATGAGACAAAGGAAATTGGGAAACGCGCTCAAAAGCGACACGAGAATGTAGTCAGCGACTTAAAAGAATACTGGGAAGGCACTAATAACCTGGCAGAAGAGTATGGTCACTTCCAGCTTGATGTGATGATGTATACAATTGGACGTTTTGTTGACTTTATTGAGCGCAACATAGGTAAGACTAAACAAAGTGACAAAGAGTTTTTAGAAGGTTTGGATGGAATATCAGTTCAACAAATAAAGGAGTATAAAACTGCCGCACTACAAGCTGAACAATTCTTCAAAGGAGGCGTTAAGGCTATTGGAGCAGCAGCAGCAGGTTATGGTGGGGCAATGAGTCTTGCTACCTCTGTGGGAGTTGCTAGCACTGGAGCAGCTATATCAGGGCTTAGTGGTGCAGCTGCGTGGAATGCCACTCTCGCATGGTTGGGTGGTGGCGCATTAGTTGCTAATGGGGGTGGTATGGCGCTTGGTTCTCTCGTATTAGGTGGTATAACTGTTGGCCCAGCTTTACTTATTGGTGGCTTTGTACTTGCTGGTGAGGGTGAGAAAGCTTTGACAAAAGCACGGGAGTATGAAGCAGAAGTTAATACAGCAATTGCTAAGATGAACGCTGCTAAAGACTTTATGCAGCAAGTAAGAAGACGGATTGACGAGTTAATAAATCTGCTCGAATCCCTCAATCACTGTGCTGTTTTGGGTCTCAACGAACTAGAATCATTGCCATCATTTGATAAAAACCTTGATGCCAGCAAGTTTCAACAAGTCGCACTTCTGGTGAAAGCACTTGCAGAAATTATGAAAACTCCTGTTTTAGATGGTGAAGGACAGATGAATGCTGCTACTGCCACTATCCAAGCTAAATACCGTTCCTTGGGAGGTAATTAAGCGTGTCTGTACAGAAAATAACCACTTTTGTAGTCGAAAAAATAAATCCTGCTGAATGCTTGCAACAGATGGTTTCAGCCTACACCGATTACCTCAAGATAGCTGAACAAGAACAGACAAAGCGACGCGAAATAGAGGCTTGGGAGAAAGAAATAATCACCAGAATTAACGCCCAGCAAGAGTTGTTGATGGCGTACCTCGATCGCTCCTTTGATGAACGTGCAGAAAATTTTCGCGCTTTATTTGCTGTAGTTGATAGTGCGATCGCATCCGGTAATAATGAGCAACTCGCTCTTACTTTAAATTCAATTACAGAAATGGCGAAATCAAGCCCATTCAAAGAGCTTGCTAATCTAGCATCTGTCCGGGCTGCATTGGACGATCCAAACCACGAATGGACTTTTTGATTTTATAACAATAAACCCCAGAAGCCTGAAAAGATAGGGGCGAATATAATTCGTTACTACATAAGCAAAGCCCACGTAGGTAGGCTAAGTTAAATTAATCTTTTGAACCTTTGCCTTGTAGGTTTTGTTTGTATCGCTGCGATTTCCAATCGCCAAGTCTGAATAAAATTTGACATTTCAGACTTTATAACCTAAAGAAATTTATAGTACAATTGTACCAAATAAATATATTTGCTTTCAACCTCTATCAACTCAAATTTCTGTTACTAAGTGATGGGGTAGTTATCATTACGGGAATCATGAGTATATGATGACTCGTGCTGATGAAGAGGTTTAAAGCTGAGTATCAAAAAAATAAACAGATAGGAGCATAAATAGGGAATATGGAAATTAAATTGGGGTTTGGACAAATTCCAAAAAGTCAGTACATTTTTGTCAATCGAGAATCCGATTACTGTTGGTATATGCTCTCCGAAGATAAAAGACAAATACCAATTTATGATAAAGCTTTAACTGGGGTGATTACAGGGATAGAAGTTAACAAAAAAGTTGAAACTTCATTTGGAGAAGCTGAAAAAACAGATTTATCTATTTTGGCAGATAAACCTTATATTATCCGCTCAGGAAGTGATTCTTACTTTTCTAAAAGTTTGTTACTGTCGTTGGATTCCCTTACTTTTGAACAATTGCGTAAACCAATTACTATCACTGTCAGTCCTGGCGAGAGAACTATAGTATTTTGTACAATTTACGATCCAGAAAATTACCGAGCTATAGATATTAATTGGGACGGACACAAAGAGCTTAATTGGCATTCTTTAGGGGAAAAAGTAAGTCTAAAAATTAATCATATTCATAACTCAAGTCAAAAGCATACAGAAATTTCTGAGCATTCAACAATAGCTCAACTGCGTGAGATGATGATGGTCAAAATTGACACATACTTGACAGAATTAGGCTGGACGAAAGAAGAAGGAAAGCAGTATTTGCAGCAGAAGTATGGCAAGCGATCGCGTCATCACCTTACAGAGACAGAACTACTGGATTTTATGATGGTAATTTTTGAGACTTTACGCTCTCAGGCGATCGCTCCTCCCAAAGCCAGCTAATTTATAGCAGATTTACTTACTGGGCGCGGCAAAATTTGCGATTATTATCATGTTCTGGATATTGCCAAGAATAAGCAAAATGGCTGACTCCTCGTAGTCGTGGTGCAAATTGGCGAAGTGCTTGTATTTGCGTTTCTAGGGAGGGACGACCATTTACAGGTTTACCCCAAGCACCGGCGATAGCTGGAATTACCTGGGTATTAGAATTTGCTGTACCTAATACCTGTTTGACTTGTGCAACAATACAACTAACATTACCGCAATTAGCATAAGACATTGGATGCCACTCCAATTTACTTGAAAATCTATCCCAAGGTTGCAAGCGAGAATCAAACCCTCGTCCAACATTTTGGTTGGCATCAGGAAAAAATACTACTCCGGCAGGAATACCTAACTGTTGAGCCGGATAGGCTGCTAGGTTTACAAAATCTAGAATACCTTGCATGGCATGAGCAACTGAAAGCTGCCACAACTCCATTTGTAATTGTGGCTGTCTTTGCTCTGGAGGTAGAATTGACTTTTGCTCTATCGGTGGGTTGCGTCCTTGCCATAGGGGTTCACCTTCTTGAGGATAAAGTTTATCAACTTCAGCAATGTCCCCAGCCGTGACGTATCCCTTACTCAAAAAGCGGCGGATAAATTCTTGTCCTTTATTATTCTGCGCTCTTTGAAATAAGGCTTGTTGGGTAGCTTCACTATACAGCCACAAATCTGTAACTTTGGTGGCGATAGAATTACTTCCTGCCTGGCGAGGATAGCGTATGTAGTCAAATAGTATTCCGTCCGGACGACGACGTATCACCTCTTGTACCATTTGATAATAGTCGCGTTTCGCTTGCAAGTTGTAGGGATCTATGAAGACTTGCGAGTTATTATCTACAACATATAAGCTTGTTTGACCTTTACCATTGCGAGCGATCGCTGCTTCGCGATCGCCGCGTTGGGCATAGGTATAACCGAAATTTGTTGTAAACATCCAAGCATAGACTTTAAGTCCTCGTTCTCGCCCTTTTTGGATTGCGGTTAAAAGTAGATCGGTTTGTTCTGCTCCTGGAGTACGAACTACAGAAGGCCAAACTGTGGGGTTATTAGCTGCTGGCAGTAGAACTTGCCCGTCGTAAAAAGCTTCCAAGTAAACTTGGTTATAGCCCCTGTTCACAATCCGATCCATGATGTGTTCGACTTCTCCTGGGCGAACATCACAAGGGTACAAACGCAACCAAACTGCTTGGACATGAGGCCAATTCCGATTGCGACATTCTTGCAAAGTTTGTGCATGTTGTCGTAGCAGTTGCTGATATTTATTTTTAGCTTCTTGATTGTCTTTTAGTGCTGCTAAACGTAAGTTTTCTTTTTCTCGCGCTTCTGCTGTCGATAACTGGCAAAATTGGTTTACTTGTGCCTGTACAGGTTGAATTCTCAAGTAGGGAATTAGCAAAGCACTACTGAGAATGGCAGCACCTAGACGTAGCCAAAAGAACATTGGTTTTGCAACATTCAAGGAACACTTGGACATACGTAAAACTAGAATTACAAATCAATATCTACTCCAACTCCTATGATTGAGACGGAGGTGCATAAAAATTTCAAATTGAGTGGTAGGCAGCTTAAAACCTACTTTTACAAAGACTTCCAATCTCCTATTTCTGTTGCCGCTTTTTACTATTTATTTCATTTGTAGGTGATGAATATACAATATTTCTACGTGTTAATTTTTAAGTTGCTTAACAGTAATAATACGTAAAAATATTTTCAAAATAGTTATGACATTATATTTAATAATGATAACTATAAGAAATACCAGTAAATAATCAATAGGCAAAAGTCCATAGTCTAAATCCAGGGATGTTCGACTATGGACTTTTAAATTTGCGTATAGAATAACTAAGCGCCACGCATTAGTGCTGCCTCAACTTGCTTGAATTCTTGCTCTAACCTATCCTTGAGCTTCCGTGGAACAGGACGATTGGGATAGGAACTGTAATGTCCGGCAAGAGAGTTTAGGGCTGTTCGCATGGTTGTAAAGGAATTTAGTCCAGCAACAGAACTGTCTCTTTGATAGCGAGCTGCAAAAGTGTTAATTTTTTGACGCGCTTCTGCTTGTGCTGATGATTGTTCTGGTGAATTGTCTGGTAAATCTAGGGTATGCCTCAAAGTACTAACTACACTTAAGGTATCTTGGCGATAATCACCACTCAAACCATCCGGGCTCCCGGAACAACCCATTAAGCCGATCGCTACAACTAAGACTAGGGCAAGCAGACGTGACCAATAGCGCTTCATAAGCATTATGTAAAACAATACGTAAATCAACGTCCATCCTATCTTGGATTGGTATCATGGGGATCATTCTGGAGGAGGTAGAGTTCCCCCTCCGAGTCTACGCTAGTTCACACTAAATGACACCAGTCGCTACAACGCACTGCCTCCTTTATGCCGGGGAAGCCGTCTACTCTCAAGGAGTGACAGAGGAGTTGGAGTCAAGCCTTTTTATACTCTCACTAAGCAGTTACTTGCTCTTGTTTAGATTGA